>CAYWMV010000244.1:0-3843 GCA_964459055.1 uncultured Ignavibacteriaceae bacterium
ACCTAACTGGTCATGAATTTCTCTGGCAATATTTTTCTTTTCTTCTTCACGAATCGTTTCGATATGAGCAGCGAGTGCTTTGATTTGCTTGTTTTCCCTGATGCTCTTCTGCATCTTCATTTTTTCCGTAATGGGAATTATTACCTCAAGTGCCTCTTCTATTTCTCCGTTTCCGGATTTAATCGGAGTAGTAATAAATTCGAGCCATACTTTTTTTCCCCGTTTATTAATGAACTCCTGCCTGTGCGAATGCCAGTCTGTCTGCTTCTCAAATATAGATTTCAATCCGCAATTTTTGCAGACTCTGTCACCTTCTGAAAATCCTATATAACAGGGCTTTTTAATTGCCAGACCGTATTCATTCTTAAGAACATCATTTGACCAGATAACTTTATAGTCTTTTGAAATGATTACGAGTCCGAGTCCAGCACTGTTAGTCACAAGAGATAATTTATCCTTTTCGAGTTTCAACTGTTCCTCGGCATTTTTCATTCTTGTTATGTCTGACATAAATCCTTCAATCAGAGAATCACTTTTAACAATTGTACCCTTGTCCCATATCCATTTTATGCCGTTCTGTTTAGTTATGATTCTGAATGAATGAGCGTATGATTCATTTCTTTTGGTATGATATTCAATGTTTCTTTTTACCTTGCTGTAGTCATCTTTGTGAATGAGTTTTTTGAAAGTAACCGTGCCGCCGGCAAAATCTTCCTGAGTATATCCCGTCAATTCTTCACTCCCTTTTGTTACATAATTGAAAGTGTAATTTTCAGGATTAACTCTATAAACCATTCCCTGCATATTATCCATAAGTAGGGAAAGAAATCTTTCGTTCTCCCTGATTTTTGTCTCGGCTTTATGTTTGAATAAGGCAATTTCGATAGTCGAAAACAATTCCTTCTTCTGAATGGGTTTGATTAAATAACCGAACGGTTCTGTCTGTTTCGCTATCTGAAAAGTATCCACTTCTTTTGCGGAAGTAATGTAAACCAGAGGGATGTCAAATTCCTTTTTAATGATATCCGCCGTATGAATACCTTCAAATTCTTCCTGAAGATGAATATCCATAAGTATCAGTTCAGGTTTGTTATTCCTGAGATAAGAAAGGCATTGTTCAGCAGATTCGACGATTACAGTATCTTTATACCCCATCTGATTGAGCAAACCTGTCATTATTTTTGTTGTTACCCTGTCGTCATCAACTATGAGAATTGAATTGTTGTATTCCATAAATTAATTTTTTTTAATTTATGAAATTCTGATAGTAAATTTAACTGAAAAATGCATATATAAAAAATCCCGGATTAAAATTACGATAATCCGGGATTTTATAATTAATATTTTCCTATTCAGTTATTTTGCCGTTCATTATTTCATCGTAAAGCCTTATTGCCTTATAAACATATCTCAGACTTTCTATAAGACCTCTCGAGTCAACTGCGATCATTCTGTTGGACTCTGTTGTAAATATAAAATCACTCGACAAACTTTCAATGTTTCCGTCAAATGCCAGCCCAACTATTTCCGCATCTTTATTAATAATAGGACTTCCTGAATTGCCTCCGACAATGTCACAGGTTCCGATAAAATTAATAGGTGTTTCCAGCGGTAATCCTTCAGGAATTGATTTCCACCTGTCGGGTAAGTTCCAGGGATATTCTTTGTTAAAAGAATGATATCTGTCATAGACACCATAGAATGTTGTGAACACGGGAGCAATTGTACCGTTATAGTCATAAGACGCCACAACACCATCCGACAACCTCAAGGTAAATGTGGCATCGGGAGGTATAGAATATCCATAAACTTCGAACAGCGCCGTTCCGAGAGTGGAATTCTTTGCATCCAGTATTTTTTGAAATTCGTTGTAACCGTCAACACCTTTTTTCTTCTGATTATCAGTCAGTTCCCTGATTTCATCCCAGATTTTTCCGTATTTGCTTTTTAAATCAGATTTGGAATTCACAGCGGAAATAAATTTCTTTTCGAAATCTTTTTTTCTCGCCATCAGGTAATTGTCGTTGAGATTTTTAAGAGTATATTCCACTACTTTCTTTGAGTTCATATACGAAAAATACTCATTCTCGATTTCTTCTTTATTTTCTCCCGCATTTTGCACCTGTGTTTTAAGTATTGATAACTGCATATTTATCATTTTGAGATAATACGGATAAAGAATATCTCTCATTACCTCCAGTTCCGCAACGGTTTTTAATCTTGAAGTTGTTGCCGGATTTCCAACGACAAAAATTACTCCTCCCGAATCAATTCCGCTTTTACTCCATTTAAAATAATGTTCGGTCTTCAGCGGTTTGTCATTTTCATATACCCTGAAAAACGTAAAGTCAAGATTATATCTCGGATAGGTAAAGTTATCGTAATCACCTCCGAAATAACCGATTTGATTTTCGGGAGCGCAGACAAGCCTTACGTCTTCGTAATTCTTGTAACAATATATGTAGTATTCACCGCCGTTGTATAATGTTACAAATTCACATACGAGATTTAGTTCTGAATTGTATTTTAAAACAAGTTCATCAGCTTTTGCTTCCCGTAAATCAATTTTTTCTTCATCGGTTTTACCCTTATTCATCTCGGCTTTTATTACATCGGTAACATCAATCGCTTCAATTAACTGCGATACATACAAGTCCGGTACTTTTCGTTCTTCACCCAAAGTATTTGCATAAAAACCTTCCTCATTCAGATTCTCTCCCTTTTTCGTAACTTTTGTTACATTATCCCTGCCGCAGTGATGATTAGTCATTACCAGACCATCTTCGGATATAAAAGATGCCGAACAGTAATTTGCAAATCTCAGCGCAGACATTCTTGCGTGGTCTAACCACTCCTTCGTAGGAATAAAATTATATTCAGACTGAAAATATTCAGAAGGAAGATTGTGAAACGTCCACATCTTGCCATTGTCATATTTACCGCTTTTTACCGTATCTAATTTGATACCCTGACTGAATGACTGCGATAATGAACCCGATATTAATAACACTAATATCAGCAACAGATAAATTTTTGTGTTTTTGGTCATATTGAAAGTTTAATTGTTTAAGCAAAATAACTGTTTTTAAATAACTTTACAATTAACAATGAAAAGTCAAACTCAAATTAAATATCCTGCTGTAATTTTTGAATCCGAATTCAGTAATAAATAAAATAAAAAATGAAAGCCGGTTATGAAATTTATCACCGGCTAAGAAATGTACATTTAAAATATTTGCGGAATTGTCCTTGTATTTTGTTATTATTACTATAATTATTCTGCAATCTGAACATTAATCCGCGGAGGGTCGAGAAGATGCTTCTTCACGGCACATAAATTTGCAACGTTAATTACCGCATCTCTGTATTTTTCAGGAAAATCCCCGGGTAATTTTATGTCCAGATTAATTTCACTTATGAGTTGTTTCTGCACATCATATTTAAGACCCTGATATATCCTTATATCTTCCGCAGGTATTCCCCTCCGGTCACAGAATGACTTTACGTATATTCCCGCACATGTACCAATCGATGCAAGAAATAAATCAAACGGGGCAGGAGCGCTGCCATCCCCACCTGCCTCAACGGGCTGGTCTGTTTTTATAACTATGCCGTTGTAATTTGCATTTATCTTCTTTTTTTCGTCAAAGTATATTTCCATTTTCATAGTAATATTGATTTAATTTTTGAATATTTATTGCTATTAGCAACTATATTTAAATGAACATCATCAGGAGCTATAGAGTTTCAAATAAAAGAACAAGCCGGTAAAATCAATAATATATATATGATTAATCAATAATTTAATAAGTATATTCATAACTGATTTAACATTAAAATTAA
>CAYWMV010000245.1:0-3816 GCA_964459055.1 uncultured Ignavibacteriaceae bacterium
TATCAATATATTCTCCGGATGATGTGGAACCTGTATAAGTCCAGACGTAATTATTCGATGGTGCGGATTTATATATATCATATCGTAAAATATCCCTGGTTCCGCGGTCGTTGATTAATATTTTTGGTCTGTAAAATCCGCCTTGAGTTGTATATTCACCTTTTATAACCGGTGGTGCAGGATTTGTATTATAGTTAGTAGCATTTAAAACCTTTACCGTTTTTCCTATTGCCGATAATAATGCAATTCCTCCTTCGTTATAAATATCGGCAGTAATTATTTTGCTTGCCCCTGCATAAGGGACACCCCAGTTTTGTGTGCCGTAAAGCAACTGTTCCGGACAAGAACTGAAATATTGCCCTGAAGTAGAATTTACAAAAACACTTGTTAAATTTTCATAACAGACAAAAATCAAATCATTAAATCCGTCTTTGTTCAAGTCATTAATTGAAATATTCGACATTGTAGAAAAATAACTGTTGTCAAATACGGACCACGTTGCGGTTGAATTAATTGAACTTCCCGAATTGTTCAGATAAATTTTTGCTCCATACTGACCCATATATTGATCTTGAATTCCGGCAATAATAATGTCATTATATCCGTCATTATTAATATCGGCGACTTCTATCGCATTGATAGACATTGAAGTATTTATATCTGCAAACGGGGTTGAATTAAAACCGTTAACGTTATTATTTGTATAAACTTTAATATTTGTTCCGTTGACAACTATTAAATCCGCTTTATTTATAGTTTGTTCATCAACAGGAAAAAATGGATATGCTCTTTCATCTATCTGCCTTATTTTAAATTTTGTCCCGGAAAACGAACCCGAAAATACAGGATTGCTCGATAAATATCCGGTTCTTAGATTTTTGTAAATTATTATCGAATTCCCGTTTCGAATTGCAATATCATCATACGAGTCCTGATAATCAAAATCACCCTTTTCCAGAATACTTGCCCCGGTGTTTATTTCCTGCTGACACCCTGAAAAATTTCCGTTATTCCAGTGAACAGTGATTTTACTCCCTCTTGCAATAACAAAATCTTCTTTTGTTGACGAAGAACGCAATTTTACAAATGTACACCCATTCATTTCAGAAGTGTTTGTTTCCGATACAAATGGAGGCTGGTAAGTACCGAATGAACCGTTACCGTTATTTAAATTCCACGTTGCTTGCCGGTGATTTAATGATAATCTGAAATAATTAAAAACACTGGCGGCATCGAGATAACCGGAGGAAATCTCACTTAAATCAAAGTAGATATTTGCTGCATCTACATAAGAAATATCAAATACAGCAAACGATGTAATATTATTTACATCGAAGTAGTCGTTATCCTGAGTAATTCCCGGAACCGACAACAATAAAAACAACAATACAAAATTAATTGTTTTTTTCATGATTTTTTTTAATTTAAATTAATTAAATTGGTTTGTTAAATAATAAGGGCTTGCATAAAGTTATAATACTGCTTTATGCAGTTTTAAATTCGCTTTTGACTGATACCCAAAGCAATACGGCTTTACTGCAAAGCCCTTATTTTTTATATTTTTATTTTTACTTATTTTTGTATCTAATAAATCCTCCTGTTTATTTTGTAATTATCATTTTTTTGACATCTTTTCTTTTCCCGTCTGCAAAAAGAGCATATAAATACACTCCGCTCGAAAGCTCCAAAGCATCAAACCTGACTTCATACGTTCCCGCCTGCTTATACTCATTCACAAGCGTCCTCACCTCTTTGCCTGTTATATCATATACATTTATTTTTACATTCCCTGGTATTGAACATTGAAACTTGAACATTGTAGATTGATTAAAGGGGTTTGGGTAGTTCTGATATAATCTGAAATCTTCCGGTATTTCCGTTCCAATCGGTTTTATACCTATAGTTCCGGTTTGTTCAAATACGAAAAAGCAGGCGTGAACACCCTGTATTCCCGGCGGATTAATCGCTCCGGCTGTAACCACATTCTGCTTTCCGTCATTGTCTATGTCGAATAATGCCGCATGAACAGATGAAGTTGAATCTTTATAGTATGTTGATGTTCTCGCAAATGTATATATTCCGTTCCGGGTAAATGTGTATAGATGTAGTATTATAATGTGATAATAATTATTGTCAGTCGGATACAAAATAGAATAATAATTATCTATATATCCTGTGTCAATATCCATATTAGGTCCTGCAAATACATTTGAAGTATCCCACCACATAACCTGAAACTGGTTCTGGCCCGGTGAGCCGTTATGCTTCAGTGTTGCAATGCATCCGGAACCGCTGCCTACTCCGGTGACGGTAAATTCCGGGTATCCGCAGTTGTCATAATCCTTTGTATAACTGAATCCGGGTGCTACGGGTATGTTCGGTATAATCGTTTTCATCTCCCATCCGTTTTGGGACGGAGGAGAAACCCCCGTTGAATCCATATAATCTATAAAATTCGTTCCGAACTGCGTATCTCCGAGTATTATTTCGTCTTTACCGTCCCTGTCTATATCTCCAACCGCTATATCGTAAGCAAAGAAATTTTGAAACCACATATTTGACATCGGACTGAATTCATAATCATTAGGCCACCGTGCTTCATATCGCCAGCGCTGAATTACCGTATATACATTCCCTGAATTAAATAGGCACCAGATTTCAGTTCGATACTGTCCCTGATGATATACAGAATCAAGTATTTCATAATCAGTTAATCGCCTTGATGAACCAAAACCACATTGATAAAATTTGTATTTCCTTTCTCCTGTGCATTCAAATACTCCTTGACTGTAATTTCCGAGAGGATTTATATTCATTGCAATAAATTCATAATTACCGTTTTTATCAAAATCCATAATGCTACTGCCGATATTTTGACCTCCCTGCTGCAATATCGTATCCCAGTCTATTCTGTAATAATTATCATTTACATATTCAAACACTACTATTCTTGTAGGTTTAAATTGTGGACCGGTTGTGTCATTTATCGGAAAAAATGTATATATCGCTTCATTCTTTCCGTCTTTGTCAATATCTCCGACAGTTACATAATATAGAGGCTGACCGCTCCGCTCACTCTGATACTGCTTTATCCAACTTATGCCGTATATAAATACAGGTGACTTTTCAAATATGTCTTCAAGAAGTACATTACAGGGATTATCATTAACTGTATCATTTTGAAAATTACCGATGATTTTACTGTTCCCGTCTTTGAAGTTTATTGTCAGTTCGGTTAAAGGATAGGGGTAGTTTCCTTCATTAATCGTATTTGCTTTAATGGACTTTACTCCGGCAAAGTCATATTCCCTGTATAATGACAGTTTTCCGTTCCTCTGATTCAGGTATATTGTAAGTTTCTGTTTAGAGTGTGAGTAAACCGCCGCATCAAAAAAATAATCCTGATAATCAAAAAATCCAGTCGCTACTGTGTCGTTTTCTGTTACCCTGTCGTTTACAATTTTTATACCAAGTTCAGACGGACTGAAATCCTGATTTGCAGTGTTTGATATTGATTTTCCGCTAAACAGAAAAAAGCACATTAAAGTAATAAAAACAATTATAAATATTCTGTCTGAAAAACTGACGTATTTCTTAATATATTTATTCATAACCGGTTTAATTTGTTTTTTAATTCTGAATAATCTGTTTATTCTGTCTGTAATGAAAATAATATTTAATATTATTATTGGGAAAAATTTGGTAATTGAGTCTTTTGAATTCTTACTCTTGAATTCTTCCTTTTCCTCTCCTTTTCTTCCTGTCATCTCACTGTTAGTTTTTACGCTTATTTAAACAATGAGTGTGTTACAAATT
>CAYWMV010000246.1:0-3784 GCA_964459055.1 uncultured Ignavibacteriaceae bacterium
TTCTGTACTTGCATTACTGCATTTTCGAGATTATCGTTCAGTATAATATAATTAAATTCTTTTATTTTTGCCATTTCAATATCAAATCTCGAAAGTCTTCTTTCAATCTGCTCTGCAGTCTCCGTTTTTCTCTTAAACAGTCTTTCTTTTACTTCGTCCCTGCCGGGAGGTTTTATGAATAATAAAACAGAATTTTCCGGATAATATTTTTTAACCGATATTGCACCCAGAACATCAAGGTCGAAAAGCATATCGTTTCCTGTTTTTAAATTTTGTTCAACAAATTCTTTTAAAGTACCGTAATAATTTCCGTCGAAAATTTTTTCATATTCTATAAATTCATCGTTCTCAATTTTTCTGATAAACTCATCCTTTGTCAGATAAAAATAGTCCACGCCGTCAATTTCTTCAGGTCTTTTTTCTCTTGTTGTTGCCGAAACCGAGAAAACAATTTCTTTGTTATTTTTAAGAATTTCTTTCACAATAGTCGTTTTTCCCGAGCCGGAAGGTGCTGATACCACAAAAAGCATATTATTCAATATTTTGAAGTTGTTCCCTGATTTTTTCAATCTCTTCTTTAATAACGACTGAAGTCTGCGATATTCCGGCATCATTTGATTTGGATGCTATCGTATTAACTTCCCGGTTCATCTCCTGAAGCATAAAATTCAGCCTCCTGCCTGAAAATTCTTCGGAAGAAATGTAGTTTCTGAAATACTTAATGTGGCTCTGCAGTCTGGTGCATTCCTCGGTTATGTCAAGTTTTTCCGCAAGAAGTGATATCTCGAATTCCACTCTGCTGTCATTTACACTATTCTGGTCATTAATGATTTCATTTACCAGTGCTTTTATTTTTTCCCTTTCCCTTGGTATTCTGTCTTTGGAAAATTCTTTAAATTTCAGATACTCGTTTTCTATAATATCAACTCTCTTCAAAATATCTTTCTCCAGGTATTTGCCTTCATTCTGTTTCATTATCAACAAGTCATCCAGACTTTTAAGCAGTAAAGATTTTATTAAGCCAAATTCTTCCTCATCAACCATGGGGATTAATTCCGAAGAAACCGAATCCGCAAGTTTTAAAATGTGGTCGATTTTAATTTTTTCCGAAGAACCTATCTGCCTGCGAATACTCTTCAATACTTTTATGTATGATTTTAATGCATCGGGAGTTAGGAGTGATAAAAATTCCTGCTCGATTTCATTATCAACAGAAATAATAACATTAATTTTTCCCCGTGATATTTTGTCTCTTATTACATCTCTGATTTCAAAATCCCTCGTAATTAAATATTTCGGACTTCTGATCTGGATCTCAAGATAACGATTATTCAACGACCTCAGTTCAATCGAATATCTTTTGTTGTTAAAAACACCTTCGGCTCTTCCGAAGCCTGTCATACTGACTATCATATTTTAATCTATTTGATATAATTCTTTAAAGATTTTTTTAAGTATTCAAATGCTTCCTCAGGAGTATTCTCGTACCTGAAGAGTTTTAAATCCGATTTAGAAATAACATTATTCCTCGCAAGTGCATCGAAATCAATTATCTGATCCCAATATTCCCTTCCGTAAATTAAAATCGCCATTTTTTTTCTCAGTTTGTCGGTCTGGACTAAAGTTAATACCTCCAGTAATTCGTCAAGAGTTCCGAATCCTCCGGGCATTATTACAAGGGCTTTAGCGAGATATGCAAACCAGAACTTCCTCATAAAAAAGTAATGAAATTCAAAATTTAAATCGGGGGTAATATAATCATTCGGATCCTGCTCAAAGGGTAATGATATATTAAGACCTATAGAAAATCCTTTCGCCCTGTGTGCACCTTTATTAGCCGCTTCCATAATTCCCGGACCACCCCCTGAGCAAACAACAAATTTATTTCCGTTTTTCAAAGACTTAGACCACTTCGTTATGAGATACGCAAGTTTTTCAGTATCTTCATAATATTTTGAATTTATTAAGTTTACTCCTGCTTCTTCTAATTTATTCTCAATTTTAATCCGTTTTCTGTCATTTCCGGGTTTCAATGCTTTCAACTGCATCCTTAATTCCCTTAAATCTCCTTCTGCCTCTTTCGGTGACTTTATTCTTGCAGAGCCAAAAAAGACAATGGTATCTTTAATGTTAAATTTTCTTAGTCTTTCAAACGGCTCTATGTATTCGGCAAGCAATCTGATTGTTCTCGCTGAAGGCGAGCCCAGAAATTCCTTGTTATAATATGCCTTCGGAGCCTTTGATAATTTATTTTTTTCTTTCATAGTATCTTTCCGCCGTCCACAACAAAATTATGACCGGTTATATAATTATTTTCAGTTATTAAATATTTTATAAGTGATTTTATGTCAGCAGAATTGCCAAATCTTTTCATCGGATATTTTTCAGTGTCTTTAATTTCAACATTCTCATTATTGTCATTGTCAATCAAAACAGTACCCGGTGATATAGAATTCACAATAATTTCAGGAGCAAGTTTTTTTGCTGCAAGCTTTGTGAATTTAATCACACCTGCTTTCGCAACTGAATATGGAACGAAACCGGTCCAGTTCTCAATACCGCCGAGAGATGCAATATTTATAATTTTTGAAGGATTTTCGATATTTTTCACCATTATTTTTGATGCCTCCACAGTAGATAACACAACGCCTCTTAAATTTATTTTATAAAACTCATCAAAATTATTTTCATTAATATCAAAAAAATCCACTTTCCTGAATATTGCCGCATTATTAACTACAAGGTCAAGACGGTTAAATCTTGTTCCGATATAATAATAAATTCTTCTAATATCCTCAGGATTACTAAAATCGGCTCTGTAAGGGATGATTTCAATATTCTTTTTTGATAAATATTCGACAGTGTCTTTCAGAACTTCCTGAGGTGAGGAATGATAATTTAATACTATGTCGTAATTTGACTCAGCCACTGCAAATGCAATATCTCTGCCTAATCTTCTTGCTCCTCCTGTAATTAACGCAATTTTTTTTTGATATACATTCATAATCAGTGCCCTTGGGATGACTCGAACATCCGACACGTAGTTTAGGAAACTACTGCTCTATCCACCTGAGCTACAAGGGCTTAACATTAAATTTAACATTTTTAATATTTTAAATCAGTGGAAAAATATCTTTCAAGTAAAAAAATTTTAAATTTTAAGGAAACGGTAAATCTGTAAATAACAAAAAGTACATATCGAAAAAGTGAAGAAAAAATTGAAATAATACAGATAAAAAATAACAAAAAAAGCCGTCAGATAATAAATCTGACGGCTTTTAAAATTAAACCCGGCGAAACCTACTCTTCCACACAATTACTCATGCAGTACCATCGGTGACATAGAGCTTAACTACTCTGTTCGGAATGGGAAGAGGTGTGGCCCCTATGTTAAATCACCGGGATAAAATCATTGATGCACTATTGCTATTTCAGCAATAAAAAATTATAGTAAAGTCTATCGACTTATTAGTACTACTCGGCTGAACACATTACTGTGCTTACACCTGTAGCCTATTACCAGATAATCTTTCTGGAGTCTTATTTCCGACAAGTCGGAAAGGGAAACCTCATCTTGAAGCGAGTTTCGCGCTTAGATGCTTTCAGCGCTTATCTCAACCGAACATAGCTACCCAGCGGTGCCACTGGCGTGACAACTGGTACACCATAGGTTCGTTCACTCTGGTCCTCTCGTACTAGGAGCGAGCCTTCTCAAATTTCCTGCGCCTGCATAGGATAGAGACCGAACTGTCTCACGACGTTCTGAACCCAGCTCACGTACCGC
>CAYWMV010000247.1:0-3769 GCA_964459055.1 uncultured Ignavibacteriaceae bacterium
AACTTTATAAACTTTCTACTTAACGTTGACAGCACAGAAATTGCACGTATCGAAGCACATACCGCACTGAATGCATTTATCCTGAATTATATAATGTTCTTTTCCTTTTTCTCCTATAATGGCTTGTACGGGACATTTACGTGCACAGAGTCCGCATCCTTCGCACAAATCATTGTTAATTGTATATTCAAGTAATTCCTTGCATACTTTTGCGGGGCATCTTCTTTCATACAAATGTGCCTCGTATTCTTCCCTGAAATATCTCAGTCCTGAAAGAACGGGATTCGGAGCCGACTGTCCGAGACCGCAAAGTGAAGTATCCTTAATAACCTCGGCAAGTCTCTGCAGGTGTATTATGCCTTTGAATCTCTGTAACTGGTCAATTTTATTCTTTGTATCCTTATAACTCTGTGGAATCCGTTCTATAATTTCAAGCATGCGCTTGGTACCTTCGCGGCACGGGACACATTTTCCGCAGGACTCATTCTGAATAAACGTCAGGAAGAATTTTGCAACATCAACCATGCAGGTATCTTCATCCATTACCACAAAACCGCCTGAACCCATCATCGCACCGACACTCTTCAGAGACTCATAATCAACCGGCGTATCAATTACCTCTTCCGGTAAGCATCCGCCGGACGGACCGCCGATTTGTACCGCTTTGAATTTTTTATTATTCTTAATTCCGCCGCCGATGTCGAATACAATTTCATTTAAGGTAACACCCATAGGGACTTCAACGAGTCCTGTATTTTGTATTTTTCCGCTAAGTGCAAAAACTTTTGTACCTTTACTGGTTTTAGTTCCGATTGAGGAAAACCATTTAACTCCTTTTACGAAGACCTGCGGTATATTGGCAAATGTTTCAACATTATTGACGACGGTCGGTTTATTCCATAAGCCTGATACTGCCGGATAAGGCGGTCTCGGCTTCGGCATACCTCTTTTACCTTCTATTGAAGCTATTAAAGCAGTCTCTTCACCGCAGACGAAAGCACCTGCACCTTTCTTTATTTTAAGTTCAAATCCGAATCCTGACCCGAGAATATTTTTCCCGAGCAATCCGTATTTCTTGCAGTTTTTAATTGTTTCCTGCAGACGTTTAATGGCGAGCGGATATTCAGCACGGCAGTATATATATCCCGCTGAAGCACCGATTGCATAACCGCCTATAATCATGCCTTCAACAACTTTAAAAGGGTCGCTTTCAAGAACCGATCTGTCCATAAATGCTCCGGGGTCGCCTTCGTCCGCGTTGCAGATTATATACTTCTGTTCCGAATTTTGTTTAAGTGCAAATTCCCATTTTTTCCCTGTCGGAAAACCGCCTCCGCCTCTCCCTCTTAACCCGCTGTCGAGCACGGATTTAACAACTTCTTCTGGATTCATTTGCCGCAGTACTTTATCCAGCGCCTTGAATCCGCCGTGTGCAATATATGTATCAATTGAAGTCGGGTCAATAACTCCGCAATTTTCGAGTACAACTTTCAACTGACGGGTAAAAAACGGATTATCTTTAATATCAAAAAATTCATCATTTTTGCTGTGGCCGTTTGTACTGTACTTACCGAAATAATTTTCTTTATAAATCCCGCCCTCGATAATTGTTTTTTGTATCAGTTTGGAAACAATTCTCGGAGTAACTTCACAGTAAGAAATTCTTTCTTTTCCCGGCAGTTTTATATCTACTATCGGTTCGCGGGCACAGAACCCGACACATCCGGTTGTAACAATTTCCGCATCTATGTTCTTTTTATGAAGTTCCGCTCTGATTGATTCTTCAACCTTATTCGCACCTGCTGCAAGTCCGCAGGTTCCTTTTCCGATTATAATTAAAGGTTTTTCATGTGTTCTGAACGTAAGTCTGTCATTAAGGTCTTTAATTTTCTGTTCACATTCCGGGGAATTGTGGCATAAAGGTCCGTTCGAACAGCAGGAAATAAACTGGTCGCAGGGTTTCTCCGCAGAATGCCAGCATTCATCGCAGCATAAATCAAGAAAACTGTTAAATTCTTTTTTACTCATTATAGAATAATTTTTTACTTTTCAAAAATTTTATTACTTCTGATATTTCTTAATAATATTCGGAACGTCCTTGACACTGATTCTTCCGTGATAGTCGTCATTAACCGTAATAACGGGTGCTATACTGCACGCTCCTATGCAGGCAACGGTTTCAAGCGTAAATTTTTTATCGCGTGTTGTCTGTCCTGCCTTGATATTAAGAGCAGTTTCAAGGGCGAACAGAATATTAGCCGAATTATTCACGTGGCAGGCTGTTCCTCGGCAAACTCTGATTACATTTTCACCCAGCGGAGTTAATCTGAACTGATTGTAAAATGTGGCGACTCCGTAAACCCTGCTGAGCGGCATTCCGATGAATCCTGCGACATCCTGCAGAGCCGCTTCGGGCAGATAACCGTAAACATCCTGTACATCCTGCAATAAAGCGATAAGATTACTTTTATCCCCGCGGGGATAAAGTTCGAATATATGATTGTGCATATTAAAATTCTTTAGGTTACTAAAGTGTGTAAGTGATAAGAAAGGATACTACTCATCAATACTGAGTTCAACCAGTTGTGATTTAACACCTTCTATTAACTGCATTTTTCTTGAAAGTTCCTGCTTTTGTTCCTCGGTTCCGTACAATTCACAGATTAACAAACCCTGGTCGGAACAGTTATCGAGTATTCCGTCGTGAATACCGAGCCTTGTTTTTATAAGGCAACCCCATGCTGTAAGCAATTTCTGAACATTGACAGCGGCATCTTTTCTTTTTCCAATCAGAATGATTAAAATAGTTTTATTCATGACTTAAGTATTAAAATTATTGTGAGATTTTGAGAAGTAATGTTTAAATTTTAGTCTGTACAAAATTACTTAATATGTTCAATTCTTTCAATGAAAAAGGGGATTCCGGGACAGGTCAAAAATTTTTGAATAGAAAATTAGAGGTATATTGTATATGTTTATTTTTCTGATTTTAAAATAATAATTATACTGGAGGTTATATATGCCGTTAATTGCCGTCATAGATGACGACCCCGATATAAGGGAAGCAAGTTCACTTGTATTAAATTCGAAAGGTTATGAAGTTGTTACGGGTACAAATCCGAAAGAAGGATATGAAATTGTTAAAAAGCAGAATCCCGATTTAATCATTCTTGATGTAATGATGGATGAGCCGGATGACGGATTTTTCCTTGCACAGAAATTCCGCAGAGAAGGAATTAAAACACCCATCATAATGTACACATCAATTTCCAAGACGGTAGGAATGGATTTTGGAGTCAGTGAAATGGTTCCTGTGGATGATTTTGTCGAAAAACCGATTTCACCCGAAACACTAATACAAAAAGTCGAAAAGTTATTAAAAAAATAATCAATTTTCAGAACAATGTTAGTACTCGAAAAAAACGCATTAACAGAAGAAATAGAAGGTTATGTAAAGAAATACGGAAATGACCGTTCCGCCCTGTTGCCGATACTTCAGGCGGTCCAGAGAGAACATAAATATGTATCGGATTTTGCACAGCAGGAAATAGCACGTATGCTTGATATACATCCTGTCGAAGTATTCAGTGTAATATCATTTTATTCATTTTTGCACAGCGAGCCGCAGGGCAGGAATATTGTCCGTTTATGCAGGACAATTGTATGCGATATTTCAGGGAAAGATGCAGTGGAAAATGCTATATGCAGAGAATTAAAAATTAAATTCGGAGAAACAACTAAGGATAAGAAAATCACACTGGAATATACA
>CAYWMV010000248.1:0-3769 GCA_964459055.1 uncultured Ignavibacteriaceae bacterium
GGATATAAGGTTCCTGCTCACTTACAGTTACAGAAATTATGACGGATACAGAGAACACAGTCAGGAATATCAGCATATTACAAATTCAGTTGTTGAAACATATCTGTCGAGAGGCACGAAACTTTCGGTTCTGTTAAATTCAGCAATCGGTATGATTAAATTGCCCGGTTCTTTAAATAAAACGCAGTACATTACTGAACCGAATATTGCGAATCCCAGTGACCTTTCAAGAGATTCGAAAAGAATATCAAGGAAAGGAAGACTCGGAATACGTTTTAATACATTATTCGGGAAGTACAACGAAAACGAAATAGAAGTAACAGGATACGGTGCAATAAAAGATTTCGACAGGACTGCCAAAACATACAGAATTTTTGCAAGATACGGAATCGGAGGCGGTTTCAGATACATAAACCGAACGGACATTTCCAAACTAAGGAATGAATTTTCAGCAGGAGGTGATTTGTATTATCAAACCGGTCCAATAACCGAATACCAGAATATAAACGGGAAAAAAGGTGACCAACTGCTTGCACAAACTGACGAAACTATTTCTAACGTCGGATTTTACTTTCAGGACCAATTATCAATAATTCCCAATAAACTGGATGTGCTTTTAACCGGAAGATACGACAAGGTACTATTTGACCAGAAAGATATGCTTTTAGGTGTGAAAAGTGCAAGCCGGAGTTTCGATAAATTTACTCCCAAAATCGCACTGAACTACAAATTCACACAGGGAATTGCCGCCTTTACATCATACGGTCTCGGATTTGATACACCGGCAGGAAATGAACTGGATAATTATCCGTTCTCATCCGACAACGGCGACGGGCTTTTAAATCCGGACCTTCAGCCTCAAACATCAAATAATTTTGAGGTCGGTGTAAAAGCAAATGTCCCGAACGGAAACAGGAAGTTTCTCACAAATACACTATTGGATGTTACCTTTTACAATCTTATAATCAACGATGAAATTATTCCGTTCGTGGTTGATAACACTGTATATTACCGAAACGCTGCGAAGACCAACAGAACAGGAGTTGAGTTTGGTTTAAGAACAGAAATTTTAAAAGGATTAACATTTAAAACTGCCTATACCTTCAATAACTTTATGTACAAGGATTACATAGCCAGAACGATAGACGCAAATGGTACAATTACCGACCAGGTATATGTTGATAATGTTGTACCTTCGGTTCCAAAACACAACATATCTCTTAACCTGATGTATGAATACAATTTCAGCAAATACTTCAGAGCTTTCATTAAAGGCAATTATACATACATAGACAAAATGTACGTAAATGATGCAAACACAGAAAATGCAGAAGCATACAATCTGCTGAATTCAATGCTGGGATTTGATCTATCATATAAAGGAATCAGCGTTCTTGCCCACGCAGGTATAAACAATATATTGGACAAAAAATATGTGGCATTTATAAATATCAATGATGCCAACAACAGATATTATGAGGCAGGACCGATGAGAAATTTCTTCGGCACATTCAACATCGGATATAATTTCTAATTATTTATTTATTTCGTTCCCGTCCATAAACGGACGGGAACGAATCTTAACAGTTGTTGAACCCGATGCAGTACCACTTTGTTATAAATATAAAAGAAAAACAAATGAAAAAAATATTATTACTCTTAATTACGCTGATATTCGTTACTGTTTCGACGGGTAACGGGCAAGATAATTTTTATTCCCTGCCGGTATTTCCGAATTTCCGGATTTTACCATCTTCCGTCACAGCACAATTCGAGACAGATATTACAAGGCATCCGTCAAATCCCTCAATTTTATTTGCAAGTGCAAGCACCATAAATACACAAACGAGTTTCAGAAGTGAGGCAGTTTATGTATCCACAAACGGAGGACAGAACTGGTTCGGTTCGGACACCATTTTTGCGGCACCGATTTTTAATCACGGCGGTGACCCGGGACCGATGATTGATATGAACGGAAGATTTGTCTTTGTTCATCACGGGATATTAATTAACGGAATTTTTGCCCATTACTCAACGAATTACGGTGCGAACTGGTCAAACGCTTATACCATAGCCACAGGTGATATGGACAAGGGAAATGACATTGTTTATGACGCATCATCATCGAGTCCTTACTTTGGGAGGATGTATGTTTCATTTGTCTTTCTTACACCCCCTTTTTATGTCAGATATTCATATACAACAAACAGCGGTGCGAACTGGTCAGCAGCAACTATAATAAACAATCCTCCTCAGCGATGTCAGGGAGCAGAAATAAGAACCAATTTAAACGGAAACGTTTTTGTTTCCTGGGGTTCTGTTATTAATACATCTCCTTTTACTGAAGATTACATTGGTTTTGCACGTTCAACAAACGGTGGTGCAAACTGGACAGTAACTGAATCCGCAGCAGACATAAACGGGATCGCAGGAAGACTACTTCAGAAAGGAAATGTTGCTGTAAACGGTTTGCCGAGAATGGATGTTGATATGACAACCGGACCGAGAAGCGGCTGGATTTATATTATCACAACCGAAAGAAACCTTTCCCCCGCGGGCAGCGACCCCGATGTAATATTAAGGAAATCAACTAACAGTGGTGTAAGCTGGGAACCGCCGGTCAGAGTGAATCAGGATGCAATTAATAACGGGAAAACCCAGTTCTACCCCTGCATCAGAGTTGACGAAGGAGGAGGAGTAAATATTATTTATTACGACGACAGAAATACTGCGATTGATTCAACCGAAGTATTTTTATCACGCTCGACCGACGGCGGAGTCACATTTACCGATTATGTAATCAGCGACCACAGATTTGCCCCGAAATCAATTGCAGGTGCAGGAGCAGGATTCATGGGAGATAAAATCGGACTGACTTCGGGAAATAATAAACTCAATGCAGTCTGGATGAGCGATATTACGGGAATATTTCAGGCTTGGAGCTGTATTATTGATTTGAATTCGATAGGCATCAAAAAAATTAATTCGGAAATTCCTATCAGCGTTCAGTTGAAACAAAATTATCCCAATCCTTTCAACCCTGAAACGAATATCGAATTTTCGCTGGACAAAAGTGATTTCATAAACCTTTCGATATACGATGTCAACGGCAGGTTAATTTCGAACCTCGTAAATCAGAAAACCGAACCCGGAAATTATTCTTATAAATTTATTGCGCCTTCTGATTTGTCAAGCGGAATTTATTTTCTTACTTTGAATACTTCGACTGAACGATTAACCAGAAGTTTAGTGTTGATGAAGTAATGAGGTCTATTTATTGTAAAGGAACGACTCTTATTGAGTCGTTTTTTTTTGGGAATTTCAGATTATTCTGTAATTAATTCCCTGAATGTTATATTCAAGATTATCTAAAGTATATCCCCCAATCCTTGTTCTTCTTAATGTTTTCAGATATCCCCCGCATCCGAGTTTCCGCCCGAAATCATCTGCAAGGGTCCTTATGTAAGTACCTTTGCTGCATATAACTCTGAAGAAAACTTCCGTTTCGTTAATTCTGTTAACCTGAAATTCTTTTATAAAAATTTTTCTTGGTTTTACATCAACTATCTTGCCCTCTCTTGCAAACTTGTACAATGGTTTACCTTTGTGTTTGAGTGCCGAATAAACAGGGGGAACCTGTTCTATTTCCCCTGAAAATTCACCGGAGATTTTTTCAATCAATTCATCATTAACGAAATCCGTATTCTGAAAATTTTCCTCTTCGGATTCGGTGTCGTATGTTTTTGTTGTTGCCCCTATTCGGATTGTA
>CAYWMV010000249.1:0-3755 GCA_964459055.1 uncultured Ignavibacteriaceae bacterium
TATTTCAGAAATATTTCAGTATCTATCTGATATCATATTTAAGCAGAGAAATAAAAATTGACGGAACTACGTACATATTTAAAAAAATCAGAAATGAAATACTGAACAATCCCGAAGGAATTATATTCAATAAAATATCAATTGCATCAAAAGAAAGGGCTTTTCTCGATACAATCTATCTATACAAAGATTATTATTTCGATAATCTGAAACCGCTCGACAGGGAAAAAATTTTAAGTCTTGCACCGTTGTATAAAAAAATCAGACTGGAAAAAGAAATAAAAAAACTTTTCAAAAATTCAGATTTATAGGATATGTTAAAAGACATCAGTATTCACAGAAACTACTTAGTCCAAATAATAAAAGATATTTATTCAAATCCCGAAATATCCTCTTTGTTCGGATTTAAAGGGGGAACAGCTGCATATTTCCTTTATAATCTGGACAGATTTTCTGTTGACCTTGACTTTGATTTACTCGAATCAGAGAAATCTATTCCCGTAATGAACAAGTTAGAAAATATTCTAATAAAATACGGAGATATAAAAGAGAAGTATAACAAGAAGAACACAATTTTTCTGATGGTATCTTACGATGCAAATACAAGGAATATAAAAATTGAAATAAATAAAAGAAATTTTGGTTCAACTTATGAACTCAAGAATTTTCTGGGAATAAGTCTGCAAGCAATGATAAAAGAAGATATGTTTTCTCACAAACTTGCGGCATTATACGAACGCGAAGGTAAATCAAACAGAGACATATACGATATAAATTTTTTCCTGAAATCGAACTGGAAATTCAACAAAGAAATAATCAGGACACGAATGAAAATGGAACCGAGTGTATTTCTCAATAAATGCATAAATATTATTAATAAGAAATCAAGCAGGAACATACTTACGGGAATCGGTGAATTACTTTCAGACACCAGAAAAGACTGGGTGAAGAAAAATTTAATACCCGACACATTATACCTCCTCAAGAATTACATACAAACAATAAAATAATTATTATTATATCAATATTTTTTGAGGCGTTTATGCTGACGAAGTTCAGGGTTCTAATATTTTAGTGTAATAAAGTTATTTTTACGTTTTCTTAGGGTTAAATTTCTAGTATCTGCGTTCGCCGCGGCGGACGAGAAATATTTTTTTTAGCGATATTCAGTTCGCCTTGTCGAACAGATTTTATTGAGAAAATAACGATGTTTATTTTTATTTATTCTAAAATGAAAATTTGTTAACTTATCGTATGACTATAGAAGAACAAATTAAATACTGGCTTGACTTAGCAGAACGTGATGTACCTGTAACTGAAAGCATGTTTGAGAAAGGCCATTATATGTGGTGTTTATACATTGGTCATTTAATTCTAGAAAAATCACTGAAAGCTACTTATGTTCAGCAAAATCAATTGACACCTCCTAAGACTCATGACTTACTGAAGATTGCAAAATCTGCAAATCTTACTATGAATGATGAGACAGAAGAGTTTCTTAGCAAAGTTAATGATTTTAATATAGAAGCACGATATCCTGATTATAAATCGAATTTTTATAAAATCTGCACTAAAGAATTTGCCGAGACAAATTTGAAAAAAATATTAAATATATTTGAATGGATCAAAAAACAGATAAAATAAAAAATGTTATTGACAACCTGAAAGGATATATAAAATTACTTGAAGAAAACAAATATCCGATTAAAACCGCTATATTATTTGGTTCATATGCAAACGGCAGATATAATGAATGGAGTGATATTGATGTTTTACTCGTTTCGGATGCTTTTGAAGGAGAAAGATTTAATGATAAGGATAAAATCAGAAAAATAACTTTGTCCTATGATTATAATATTTCGCCACATCCATATAATACAAGAGATTTCGATTCTACTAATCTGTTTTTAAAAGAGATTATTTCAACGGGGATTAAGTTGATTTAAAAAATTAAGCAAATCAAATTTTAAGGAAAAAATATATTTAAAAGTTTCTCTGTTGTTCGCTATAATCCGGTAAATACTCTAATTGTGAATTCTACGTAAGATTTTATCTAATGCATAGTTCAAATATTTATTCTTAGTATTAATAATATTTTCTTAAAGGACCTTGCGTTGCGCCGCAGCGGGGAAGACTGACCTACCGAGGATTAGAGGAGTTGATTCAAAATTGAGACTATGCATGCCTTGTCTCTACGTTGGGGTGTTGCGGTTAAATTTTCGGTTTAGAGAAAATATTTTTCAGTTGTATGATTCAAATAAATGAATTAAACTTGCTGAAATAAAACTAATTTTATGAAAAAGTTACTGATAGTTTTAATACTGGGAATATTCATTTTTTCATGCGGGAAAAAAGACGAAGATTTACGTACAACAAAGCCGGATACGAAGAAGCAGGAAACGACCGTACCGAAGGAAAGTGAAAAGCCGTCGGGTCAATCGGAATCCGATTCGGACATAGACGAACTTCCGTTCGACAAAAATAATTTACCTGCGGAAATAAAATACAGCGGCAACATAGTTACCGGAAAGAGATGGAAAGACAACAACGGTGAAAATATAATAATCATCTGCACAACCAGAGAAAAAGAGACAAAAGACAAATACGGTGAATCAGTTTTAACCAAAGAAATTTACGCTTACAATTACGCCAATGCGGGCAAAGGTTTCGCACAACTCTGGAAAATGTACGATTTCGTTAACGAATGTCCTTTCGACATAACGCTTGAATACAAAGAAAATTCCCTTTCATTAACCGACATAGACAAAGATGAAATTGCGGAAATTACATTCATGTACATGAGCGACTGCAGAAGCGACGTTTCACCTTCCGGATTAAAACTACTGATGTACGAAAACAAAACCAAATACGCATTAAGAGGCGTAACGAGAATTGACATTGAAGGAGAGGAAGGATTTTCAGGCATACACGAAGGAGGCACATACGAAACTGACAAATCATTCAATTCCGCTCCCGCAGGATTTCTTGACTTCGCCAAATCGCACTGGCAAAAATACATGAGTGAAAAATTCGAATAAAAAAACAACTATGAAAATATCACTTCCTCCGCAATCAATATTACTCCCCTGCCCTGTTCTCATAATCGGGACATACGGTTCAGACGGAAAGCCAAACATAATGAACGCAGCGTGGGGAGGAATCGCATCAAGCAGACCGCCCAGCGTAAATATATCACTGAGGGAAGCAACATTGACTTATCACAATATAAAATTTTCGGGTGCATTTACAGTTAACATACCATCGGAAAAATTTTTGATTGAATCGGATTATGCGGGAATGGTATCAGGCAAAGACACCGATAAATTTGAGAATTGCGGGCTCACACCGGTAAAGAGCGAACTGGTAAACGCACCGTTTGTGAAGGAATTTCCTTATGCGCTTGAATGCAAACTGATAAAGACGGTTGAACTGGGCTTGCACACGATGTTCATAGGTGAAATTGCAGGGCTGATTGCAGACGAAGAAATACTGAATGCGGATAAACTACCGGACATAGAAAAAGTAAGACCTATGATGTACTCATCAGGAAACGGGGCGTATTATAATGTCGGCAAAGAACTCGGCAAAGCCTTTTTTGTCGGTGAACAAATTGCAAATAACAAATAGTAAATAGCAAATAGGGGAAAAAAATAAACCGCAAAGGCGCGAAGAACGCAAAGAACTTTATTTCTCGCAGAGACGCAGAGACGCAGAGATATTTAAAGGACTGGATTCCCGCGTTCGCGGGAATGACA
>CAYWMV010000250.1:0-3750 GCA_964459055.1 uncultured Ignavibacteriaceae bacterium
CTTCCTGCTTCCCACTTCCTACTTCCTACTTCCTACTTCCTGCTTCCTACTTCTTACTTCCTACTTCTTACTTCCTACTTCCTGCTTCCCACTCCCTACTTACTACTGACTACTTACTACTGACTACTTACTACTGTCTCCTGCCTTTGTCCCTTTTATTCTTAATTCTTAATTCTTAATTTTTAATTTTTAAAAGTTTATGCCCAAAGCAATGTTCTACAACTCGGAAGAATCCACCCGGAAGGTTACCTGCCTTCTGTGTCCGAAAGAATGCGTAATCCTTGACGGTAAGACAGGAATATGCGGAGTCCGTCAGAATGTTAACGGAACTCTCGTTTCCCTCGTTTATGAAAAACCCGTCGCTATCCACGTTGACCCGATCGAAAAAAAACCGCTTTACCATTTTCACCCCGGCTCGAGGATTCTTTCGGTTGGAACTTACGGATGCAATTTAAGTTGCAGATTCTGTCAGAATTATGATATAAGTCAGGTTAAGGAATCCCCTGCCGATTTTGACAGGATTAAACGGGTTACATCCGTTGATATAGTTAATATGTGTATTGAGAGGGGATTGAAATTTGTTGCGTTTACTTATAATGAACCCACAATATTTTACGAGTATATGTACGAAACGGCTGTGCTGTGCAGGGAGCACGGAATTAAAACGGTTGTCGTATCGAACGGACAGATAAATGAGGAACCGCTGAAAAAACTTATTCCGTATATAGATGCGTTTAATATTGATTTGAAAGCATTCAATGAAAACTTTTATAAGAAAATCTGCGGCGGGAATCTGGAGACTACGAAAAATACTTTACGGATAATTGTCCGGAATAAAAAGCATCTTGAGGTAACTTTTCTGTTAATTGAGGGATTGAATGATGATTTGCAAGAATTTAAAGAAATGTGTAAATTCCTGAAGTGTTTAAGTGATGATATTGTTCTTCATATTTCAAGAGCTTTTCCGAGATATAAAATGGATTTTAATGTGACGCCGGTAAGTTTAATGAATTTGTTCTTTGATACTGCGGGAGAATATCTGAAAAAGGTGTATATGGGGAATGTGTGATTGATTGATTCTGTGATTGATTTTTGATTGATTGATTTGTAAATTAATTTAATGGTTGGTGGATTAAATGTTTTTTTTTCAGGATTTAAAAATAAATCTTATGAAAGAAAAAATCAGAAAAGCCGTGTTTTCGGGCGGGTGGTATAACGGGAATTCGAAGGAACTCGCCGCCGAAATAAAAGAATACCTTGACAAAGTAAATAGCATCAATAAAAATGTTCGTGCAATAATTGTTCCTCACGCCGGATATATGTTTTCCGGTCAGGTGGCTGCTCATTCCTATAAACAAATTCCGCCTGATACTAAAAAAGTTTTCGTGCTGGGAACTTCCCACAGATACTACCTGCAGGGAGTATGTGCCGGGGATTACGATTACCTCGAAACGCCTCTCGGTAATGTCAGGGTAAGCGAAGATGTGAAAAATATTCTCAAAGAGAAACATTTTACATTCATTCCGGAGGCGGATAAAAATGAACACTCGATTGAAATCGAACTGCCGTTTCTGAAATATATTCTCGGGGATTTTGAGATTATTCCCCTGCTCGTAGGAGCAATAAATTACAGGGAACTTGCGGGAGTACTCTCAAAATTCACTGATGATAATTCGCTGATAGTGGTGTCGGTTGACCTGAGTCATTTTCATTCGTATAATGAGGCAAAAAGACTTGATGAATTTACAATAAATGCAATTACTTCGCTCGATACGGATAAAATATCTGATGCGGAAATTGACTCGCCTTATGCGGTGCTCGGAGTAATGGAACTTGCACGGCAGAAAAACTGGAATGTCAAACTGCTTGAATATAAAAATTCCGGCGATGTAACAGGCGATTTATCCAGAGTCGTCGGATATGCTTCAATTGTTTTTTATAATTAATTTTCCTCTAACTGACAATTTTAATACAATGCACTACTCCAATGACGAAATTCACCTTATGAAATCAATTGCAAAAAATGCAGTTGAATTTTGCGTAGCGGAAGGTGAAGATTATGTTCCTTATAACATTCCCGATAAACTGAAGTCCGTGAAGGCGTGTTTTGTTACAATTTACAAGAACGGAAATTTGAGGGGATGCATCGGAAATATTCTTCCGAGAAATATGCTGTATGAAGCGATTATTAACAATGCTGTCAGTGCCGCAACCAGGGACCCGCGCTTTCCCGAGGTGTCGCCTGCCGAACTCAAGTCTCTCACTTATGAAATTACTGTACTGTCGGAACCTGTCGAAATTAAATATAAATCGGAAAAGGATTTACTGGAAAAAATCCGTGATAAGGGAGTTATAATTAAAAAATCTTTTTATACTGCGGTCTATCTTCCGCAGGTGTGGAAGCATTTTGCCTCCCCGGAAGAGTTTCTTATCTCGCTCTGCAGAAAAGCAGGTATGAACGGTAATGAATGGAAAAAACTTGACTTGAATGTCTCCACCTTCGAATCTTTAAAATAAAACCTCCGCAGTCAGTAGGACAGTCTTCTAGACTGTCGAAAGCCCGAAGGGCTTCGCTTTTAAATTAAAAAATACTCTCCATGCCTGTATCTATATCCGTGTTTTTCCGTTTCAATCCGTGTTAATCAGTGTTTCTTATTCGTAATACTTGCCCCCTTAAATGAAAACTTTACAAAAAAAATCTGCGTAAATCTGCGAAATCTGCGTGCAAAATTCGTCTTGACGGAAACTTTACAAACTTTATGAACTTTATGAACTTTATGAACTTTATGAACTTTACAAACTTTACAAACTTTACAAACTTTAGTATTTTCCGTTCCGTAGAGTCTCCCGAGCTTGCGAGGGGACTCTCGGAACTTTACAAACTTTAGTACTTTCCGTTCCGTAGAGTCTCCCGAGCTTGCGAGGGGACTCTCGGAACTTTATAAACTTTATGAACTTTATAAACTTTACAAACTTTATGAACTTTATGAACTTTACAAACTTCAGTACTTAAAATGCACCCCCGCCTCCTTTATAAACTCCAGCATACAAATTATCTGATAATCTATCCTTTCCCCCAGCGGAAGAATTCGCAAAGTTTCTACCGTATAAGAAGGGATTTTATGTACCGCAATTATATTGTCCATCGAATGATTCGCCTTGTAAGGGAAATACTGTATTCTGAACTTAGTTTCCTCGTTGTGTATCATATCATTTACATTGAACAGTACATTTATCAGATAATCAGACGGCATTTCGGAATTTGTAATGAAGGTCTGCCCGAATGATTTGTCTTTCTGCTTTTCATATAAATTTTTGTCGTACTTCGTCCATGCCTCGTGCAGATTAATAACAACATCCGGCTGAAGTTCTTCTATCAGATTCATGAATTCGTAAGCAAGTTTTTCTTCATAATTCGTTCCGTCTTTTTTTCCCGGAAATACATGATTAAGGTCAACATTGTCGCTGCGAACTCCCTTTTTTATAGCAGGAAGATTTACCCTCGGGACAAGAATAACAGTTCCGTTCAACACGTTTATGAATTTCAGAATGGAATCGCAGGCGTATATCCCCGCAACCTCATCTCCGTGAATTCCTGCATCAATCAGTATTTTCGGATATTCTTCATTTCCCCGCAGTATGTAATATTCTGTTTTGTATTCTTCTTTCCCGATTGTGTTAGTGAGCAGTGTGTGCTCCTTCGGATTATCCTGTACAGTCTGCGCCCCCGCAATCTGCAATTGCATAATC
>CAYWMV010000251.1:0-3747 GCA_964459055.1 uncultured Ignavibacteriaceae bacterium
CACTAGAAAGTGTAACCTATGTCCTGCTATTTGTGAACTAACCACTAATCACTAATCACTAAAAAGATGTATCTCCGTAATCTCCGATGTTAAATTCCGTTGCTTTCTTTTTAATTTTTACGTGTTCCCCGATTAAAGAGTCTTCGATGATTGCATTTTCAATTGTGGTGTGCTCTCCGATTATCGCACGTCTGATAACAGAATTCCTTATTGTACAGTTATCCGCAATCGTTACATTCTCCCCGATTACTGAATTTTCCAGAACAACACTCTTTCCTATATAAAGGGGATTTTTTAATATGCACCCGCCAAACGAATATTTTTTATTAATTTTTTTTAGAAAATATTCGCTTGTATCGAGTATAGTTTCTTTCTTGCCGCAGTCCAGCCAGTTCTCAACTTCAAATGTAACGAGTTTTTCTCCCTTGTTCAGCATATCGCCAAGTGCGTCCGTCAGCTGATATTCATTTTTAGTTTTAATTCCTTTTGAAATTATTTCATCGAGACTTGAAAACATTTTATCCGAATTTTTGATATAATAAATTCCGACGATTGCTTCATTTGATGGTGATACATCTGGTGATGCGGGCTTCTCAACGAATCTTGTTATGAATCCCTGCCTGTTGCTTTCAACAACGCCAAACCTTTTCGGGTCATCAACCTTCTTGACTCCGATTACGGAGTATTTTGAATTGCATAGTTCTTTCAGTTTAAGGTCGAATAACGTATCACCGAGAATTATAAGTGCATCCTCGCTTTTCCCGAATTCATTTCGGGCGCAGTTAACTGCGTCCCCCAGCCCGAGTTGCTTTTCCTGCTCAATAAATCTGAAATTAAATTTGAAATTTTCTGTTAAATAGTCATCAATCATATCTCCCATTACACCTGTAACCATTATTATCTGATTCACGAGTTTTTCTTCGATTAATTGCTCAACGATGTAATGTATCATCGGTTTACCTGCAACGTTCATTAGTACTTTCGGTTTTGTCAGTGTATGGGGCTTTAACCTTGTTCCTGCTCCCGCAACCGGAATAATCGCTTTCATAATTTTATATTAAAAAGTTTTTAATTATTGAAGGTATTTTATTCATTACTTCATCGAGTTTCTCGATATTTCTGCCTCCTGCAGTTGCAAGGTCAGGTCTGCCGCCTCCGCCTCCGCCGAGTTCTTTTGCTATTGCGGATACGATTTTTCCCGCATTTAGTCCTTTTTCTTTTACAATCGGACTGCCGACTGAACAGACTATATTTATCTTTTCTTCGATAACAGAAAATATTATACCTGTGCCGTCATTTAATTTCTGCTTCAGTCTGTCGCCGATTTCTTTGAACTCATTGCTGCTGTTTACGTCAATTCTGCCTTTGACAAGTCTGAATCCGAATGAAGTGTCAGCCGAAGAAATTAAATTGTCAATTTCAGCGAAAATTTTTCCGAGATTCTGTTTCAGCATCTGCTTTTCGAGCTGTTTCTTTTCTTCCTCATATTTAAGTCTTAAATCTTTCACCTGCACGAGCAGATTGTCCTGATTGTTTATTATTTCTTTAAGTAGTTTTGTATTCAAATAATCCGTCGAAGAAAGTGAATTAACCAGTTCGTCTATTCTGTACTGAATTTTTCCCGAGTATTCTGACGGTAATGCATTTATTATTTTATTGAGGTTTTCGGTCTTGTCGTTCAGATAGTCAAGTATTCCCGAACCTGTTTTGGCAAATATTCTTCTGACTCCCGATGAAATGCTTTCCTCTTTAACGATTTTAAACAGACCGATATCGTTGGTGTTCGAAACGTGCGTGCCGCCGCAGAATTCTACGCTGAAATTTCTGTCCATTATAACTATTCTGACTGTATCGCCGTATTTATCACCGAAAAACTTTTTTACGTTCGGAATTTTATCCGCTTCTTCAGTAGGAAGGTCAGGAAGTGTTTCTACCTGTATGGATTCGATTATTTTTGCATTCACCATATCCTCGATTTCCGTTATTTCTGCCTGCGATACTTTCTTAAAGTGCGGAAAATCAAAGCGAAGATATTCATCCGCTACAAGTGAACCCATCTGTTTCACGTGTCCTCCCAGAACCTGCCTGAGTGCCTCGTGCACGAGATGTGTAGCGGAGTGGTTTCTCTGCACCGCTCTTCTTCTGTCGTAGTCAATAAGTGCTGTAATTTCTTTGCCTTCAAAATCAATTTTCGAAGGATTTTTTACGTAAATGTAAAACTGTCCTTTTACGTCAATAACAGGGAGTTCCTGCCCGTTTTGCAGAATGATTTTTCCCGTATCGCTTATTTGTCCGCCTGCCTCGGAATAAAATGGATTTTCCTTTAATATCACAAGGTCAGTTTCGGAGTCAGGTTTGATTTCCGATTTAACGGCAAGTGTCTTGAGTCCGTTTTTATCAAGTTCATAGGGATTGTACCTGATATCTCGGATTTCTTTCTCCGGTATTCCGTCACTTAAATCTGTCTGAAAATTATTGTCTTTTCTTGCATTTCTTGCCCGTTCTTTCTGTTTTGTCATTTCTTCGTCAAATTTCTGCATATTAACTTCAAGTCCGTTTTCTCTTGCGATAACCTGTGTCAAGTCTATCGGGAAACCATATGTGTCATATAATTTAAATGCTTCTTCACCCGGAAAAACTTTATTACTTTCACCGTGTATTCGACCGAGAACTTCATTGAATAATTCAAGGCCTCTTCCGAGTGTATGTCCGAAACTTATTTCCTCGTTTTTAATTATTTCTTTTATATAATCTTTCTTTTCTGAAATTTCGGGGTATGTATCCGCAAATAATTTTTCAATCGTGTCAACGAGTTTATATAAAAACGGCTTGTCGTAATCCGTTTTTCTTGCGAGCCGTGCAGCCCTTCGTAAAATTCTTCTGAGTACATACCCGCGCCCTTCGTTTGAAGGTATTGCACCGTCCGCTATGGCAAATGTCAGGCATCTTATGTGGTCTGCAATTGCGTTTATGGATGATATATGTTTACCTTTATATTCTTTTCCGATTATTTTTGTTATTTCATCTGTTATAGGTCTGAAAATATCGGTTTCGTAATTCGATTTTTTGTTCTGTAATACACGCACTGTCCTTTCGAATCCCATTCCAGTGTCAACGTGCTTTTTCGGCAGGGGAGTGAGTTTGCCCTTTTCGTCCCTGTTGTACTGTATGAATACGAGATTCCAGATTTCAATTACGTCTTCTTTGCCTGCGTTAATGTCGTCTGGCATGCATCCGTTTTCTGTCAGGTCAATGTGTATTTCCGAACAGGGACCGCAGGGACCCGTTTCGCCCATTTCCCAGAAGTTGTCCTTGTCTCCGAATTTTAAAATGTGGGTTTCCTGTATGTCGGTTTCAGTTTTCCATAATTCAAGGGCTTCATCGTCTGTGTGATGAACGGTTGCCCATAATCTGTCTTTGGGTAGTTTCCATACTTCAGTCAGAAGTTCCCATGCCCATTTTATCGCTTCCTTTTTGTAATAGTCGCCGAATGACCAGTTGCCGAGCATCTCAAAAAATGTGTGATGGTAACCGTCCACTCCGACTTCTTCAAGGTCGTTGTGCTTTCCGCCGGCTCGTATGCATTTCTGCGAATTTGCACATCTTGTGTAATCCCTGCTCCCCGTTGCTAAAAACACATCCTTGAATTGATTCATACCTGCATTCGTGAATAATAAAGTCGGGTCGTCGTATGGAACGACGGGCGAAGAGGGGACTATTCTGTGCTCTTTCCCTTCAAAAAAATCT
>CAYWMV010000252.1:0-3747 GCA_964459055.1 uncultured Ignavibacteriaceae bacterium
TATGACTATCTTCTATGACTATCTTCTATGACTATCTTCTATGACTATCTTCTATAACTATCTTCTGCTTTTTAAAACTGCATTCCTATCGCAATATACACCGTCCTCGGATTATTAAAACTCACTCCTTTCATCACGCTGTAATCCGGTGTATAAGTATATTCATTAAGATTATTAGTATTTAAAATATTACTCACTGCAAGTACAAGCACCGTAAATCTGTTAAATAATGTCGTATAATATTGATAGTTCATATCAAACCTCGTATAAGTCGGCATTCTCCCTGTGTTCTCCTCCGCATAAATCGGTATGTAAACATTCTGCTCCTGATTGTACACACTTCCCGTCACTGGAGTGTAGGGATTTCCGGTTGAAATCCTGTATATCGCACCTATAGTCATCATTTCCGAAAGATTATACTCACCCACTATCGAAAAATTGTGCGTAATATCAAAGTTCGCCGGACTTACACCCGTCGCATAATATTGTTTCCTCCTCGAATCCGTCAGCGAATAAGAAATCCATCCGTTGAATTTTCCTCTGAGTCTCACTTTCAAAAACGCATCAATACCTTTTGCAAATCCGTATCCGTCCGAAGAAAAATTCTGATAATACCTGTCGAATAAAACCAGATTCATATAATCTTTATAATAACCTTCCACTCTGAAAATATAATCCCCGTCCCTGTTATATTCGTATCCTAAAATATAATGAACCGCTTTCTCCGGCAGAAGTTTCTTGCCGAAACTCTGTACAAAATAATTCAGCGCCGGATTCTGATGATATATTCCCGCCGCTCCTTTCAGATAACTGTTGTCGGTAATCTTATATACAATGGATAATCTCGGGTCTAAAATCACCTCTTTCGAAATTGTATAATAATCGCTCCTCAATCCGCCTATAACTGCAAGTTTTCCCGTTAATTTTCCCGTTACTTCTGAATAGAATCCTGCCCGTCCGGTATTTTCAATCTCCCTTAAAGTCAGAGACGGTGCCCCGGGTTTGAGATTGTAAAAAAACAGCGGCACATCGCCGTTCAGTTTATATTCATTGAATTCATATTCCGCACCCGCCGAAAAATCAAATTTATTACTGAAAGGAATCGAAAAATCTGTTCTGAATTTTGAATATAAATTATCGCTCCTGTTATCTATAACGCCGTATTTAAAAATATTATTGTAATTGCTCATTGACAAACTCAAACTCAAAGCACTCACTGAAGTAGGCGCAAAAGAATATTTCAGATTTGTAAAGAATGAATTCGCTTCCGTATTATAATATCCGGAATAAGACGGACTGTTGCTTCTTATGCCGAGTGAACTGTAATCATAGTTTGCATATAATTTAATTATTCCCGTCTCCGATGTTTTATAAACCAAAGTCCCGCCTATTCCCGTTGCAGTCGGAGTCTTATTGTAATCCTCCTTTATTCCGTTCAGTTCCATAAACGGTTTCACGATAAACTGGTATGATGCAAAAGATGCACCGAACTTCCCGTCAGTAGTTGCATACGCTCCCTGCAGGCTCGCATTCGCAAGTCCGAGAAATGCAAATATTCCGTTTCCCGTCGGCACGTCATAACTCTTTAAATCCAGTACAGCCGAAAGTACATTACCGAATCTCGCAGAAAATCCTCCGCTTGAAAAATTTATACCCCTAAGTCCCCACGGATTCACAGTCGAAAAAGATTGTGTATTATAAGCATCCTGAAAAATAAAAGGATTGTATAGCGATGCGTTATCCAGAAAAGTCAGTACTTCATTCGGGTCGCCGCCCCTTACCGCAATTCTGCTCCCCTCATCCACCTGATTCGAACCCGGAAAAGTTGTTATCGCCTTGAATAAATCTGCATCCGCACCCGGTATCCTTACAATCTCAAGCGGAGTCAGCGTTACCTTCGAATGCTCTCCCGAAGTAAATGTACTTGCCGTTACGATTATCTCTTCTGTTTCGTAAACCGCCTTGAAAAGTTTTATATCCGCTTTTAACTTCCCGCCGCCCACATCTATCTGCTTTGTAAATTCCGCATACTCAAGTGCCGTGCAAATCAGCACCTGACTTCCCGTCTTATCCGTTTGGAATTCATAATACCCCTTCTCATCCGTAGTCGCACCGTCTATCGTCCCTTTCAATACTACATTCGCACCGTAAACCGGCTTACCTTCTTCATCCTTAACCTCCCCGTAAATAATAGTCTGCGGCCTAACACTTCCCGTCAACCCCAGTACCATCACTATTAGAATTAAATACTTCATTTCCTCACTTTCTGTTATATTACAAAAATAACACATTCCCCAAAAATCAACAACGAATATGTTAATTTCCCATAATCTGTCATCCTGAAATTTTTTCAGGATCTATCATTAATAATTTCTTTTCCTATTTACCACCGTCTACTTAACTACTGACTACTTATATTTAATTCATAATTTAAAATTTCTTTTCCGATCCCGATTCACTCGGGACATAATTCAAAATTAAATGTGTTCCGCGATATTCTGCTGTTCCGCGTTTTCCGCGTTCTAATGCCTAATGCTTTTCTTCGCGTTCGTAGCGCCTCTGCGGTTTACCCTTTTTTGTCATCCTGAACTTGTTTCAGGACCTAATTTCTTTTCCGATCCCGATTCCCTCGGGACATAATTCATAATTCAAAATTAAATATGTTCCGCGTAAATCCGTCTACTCCGTGTTTTCAGTGTTCCGAATGCGTTATCATTATTCATAATTTCTGCCATTCTGCTCTGAATTTAAAACCTAATAGACTAATTAATAATCAAGTCTGTAATATCTCTCGTCCTCATCACGCTCGCAAATCCAAACGCCAGATTCAGCAGACTTCCTAAATGCATCTCTTCCGTCACACTGCCAGTTCCGTCCGCCGGGAAAAATACCCTGTAATCCCTGTAATACGCATCCCTCGCCGTTGATTCACAGCACATATTCGTCATTATTCCGCATATAACCACGTCCTCGATTTTCTGAACCCTCAGTACCGTTTCAAGATCAGTATTGTAAAATGCCGAGTACCTGTGTTTGTATATAATTTTCTCGTTTCCCTGCGGCGCTATCTCGTCGGGTACTTTGCTTTCCTCGCTTCCTTCAATGCACATTCCTTCCCACCACCATTCCATTATTCCCGCATCGTTCCGCGACGGATGATGAACGTGGCAGGTGTAAATCACCGGTCTCCCCGCATCCCTGAAAGCCCCGATAAGTCTATTTACATTATCGAGTATCACCGGTCCTCCGCAAGTAAATGTCGGTGACGTCGGCTCCAGAAAAAACTTCTGCATATCCACTACAAGAAGTGCCGCTTTCTCTTTATTGATTTTTAATTTATGCTTGTTAAACGGCTCAATCTTCTTAAGCCATTCATCTGTCTTCTCTTTTAAATTTTCTGCGGTTACGTAAGGATTCATTTAATTTATTTTAAATTTTTAAAATGACAGGGGAAAAAAATTTTTATATTATTTTCTTCCGTGTCCCATCCGTGTATAATCCGTGTCCATCCGTGTTTCGAATGCGTAATACTTGACTTGTCACTTTAAACTTGTCACTATTTTCCTTTGCGTTCGTAGCGCCTTTGCGGTTATTTTAAATTTATTTTTACTCTTTGTTATTTGCTCTTTGCTATTTGTTTTTCCTTTGCGTCCTTCGCGCCTCTGCGGTTATTTTTTAATCTTGATTCCCATTCATAATTGCTTTTCTCCTGTCTACTGCCACTGCTACTGCCACTGCCACTGCCAC
>CAYWMV010000253.1:0-3743 GCA_964459055.1 uncultured Ignavibacteriaceae bacterium
ATTGATTCTCTGACAAATTTGTTGACTGCTGGCTTCCATATTTCGGGTATCTGTATTTTCGCCGGCAGTTTTTTTCTGTTATCTCCGTCAAAACTCCACTTATTTCCGGTTGGATTGCCCGATTCGTTAATCAGAATACCGAAATATTTCCTCTGCATTTTATAAAAATTTGCCATGAGGTATTTTTCCCTTCCCGAAAAATATTCTTCATTCCGTTTTCGCCCGTTTAGAAACATCGGACTTTCATATTCTTCTGTCTCGATGCCGAATTCTGAGGAATACTTGTAAATTCTTTTATCAAGCCAATCGTCATTTACATCAGTAAAGTGAATTTTCTTAATTCCGTTCTTTTTTAGAATTTCAAAAATATTTTTTGTCTTTTGAAGACTGGCAGACTCAATATATATAATTTCGTAACCCTTTTTTTTAAGATGACTTTCATAGAACTTCATCGAAGCCCTGTGTAATAAAAGTTTTTTCTTGTGGAATTTATATTGCCGGAAAAAAAGAGCCTCTTCAGCAATGAAGACTTTCCTTTCCTTCGATAATCCGGGATGTTCCTTGAAAATCTGATTTGGAAAAATTAAAACTGCTTCTCTTAAATTTGACATATATTGAATTTATCAAAATTAATATTCTTTGTCGAATAAAGAAAATTATTTAATTATTCATTTTACTTATGTGGCATCATTGTTAAATTGAAGAAAAAATTTTATGAAAACAATTCTGTTCCTGTCTTTATTCACTTTATTTCTGTTGTTCGGCTGCTCGGATTCGGATAAGGAAATTGGTGTGGGACCTGTAAAAAAAATTGAACTTGGTGAAATTAATAATGACCTCGTAAAAAAAGGTGAAGAAATTTATAATGCAAAATGTCTCTCCTGTCATAATGATGTTGCAAGAGGTCTGGCTCCCGATCTGACCGGGGTTATCAATAGGCGAAAACCGGAATGGATTATGAATATGATTCTGAATCCCGAAGGTATGCTCACCCAAGATGAACAGGCAAAGGAACTTGCAAAGCAATACAAAATGCCTATGTACAAACAAATCGAGAATGAAAACGAAGCCCGCACCCTGCTTGAATTTCTCCGCACAAAAAATTAAAAACATTCCCGCTAAAGCCGGAATCTGGTTCATTAAATATCTTTGCGCCCTTGCGGTTAATTTTTTCTGCTTCTCTGCGCGGTTAATTTTTAATTCAAAGTAAATCCCTGTTCCGGATGCATAACACTAATAATTGTCACTGCAAAATTCCCCTGTCTGATAATTTTGATATTACTGACCGGTCTCAAACTCCACCCCGATATCATAAAGAAATTTAATTATAACCGCTGCCGTGTAATCCCTCGCCTGTACGTGCGGAATGTGCCCGCAGTTAAATATTATTTCTTTCTTCCTGAATCCGCTTCCCCCTTTCATGATTGTTTCAACCTGTGCCTCGCTTCCGTATTCGTCATTGTCACCCTGTATTACTAGAACAGGGCATTCGATGTATTTAAGTTCGTCTATCATATTCCATTTCTGAGATTCGTCGTCAAGCCATATTTCTGACCAGTTCCTGAATAATATATCTGTTTTTTCTCCGTGATATTTCTGTAATCGCTCTCTTAAATCACTGTTTTTGTATAAATCTACAGCCTTTTTAATGCCGTTGATTGAAATTTCTTCTATGAATGTATGTGCGGCTATCGATATCAGGCAGGCAAGATTTTCAGGTCGCTTTGATGCGTATAACAGACCTATAGTCCCGCCGTCACTGTGACCGGCTAAGATGATTTTTTTATCTTTGAATGTTTCTTTTGATAGTATTTCCGGCAGATGTCTGTATGCTTCTTCAGGCATGTAATTTATTTCTCTCTTTTCCGTTATCAGGTCGGATTTCCCGTACCCGAATCTGTCATATACAAATCCGTTGAATCCCGTTATTCTGCAAAGTAGTTCAGGGAAGTCCTTCCATTGTCCGATGCTGCCAAGCCCTTCGTGAAGAAATACGATTATGTATTTGCTGTCGGGTACCACCTCTATAAATTCTGAATATATTTTCCCCTGTGTTATTTCTATGTACTTGTTTGTTATCTTTATGTCTTCCATTCTGCAAAATTAGGTTTTTTAATTCTCTGAAAAAATCTAATAAATGGAATTATTTCCGATTTGTCCCCTCCATTATGATTATATCAAAAAAAAACGGGAACAAATTCTTGTTCCCGTCGTATTATTTTATTTACTGTTTCCTGTTAATACCTCAATATCATTGCAATTTTTCCGTATTTTTCAAGTTTCCCGTTGTCAAGGAATACTACCTTTCCGCCGGAGCCTACAACATTTTCTATTATATCATCTACTGCATCGTCGAGTACATCTTTGCCTTCATTAATACTTGCTGAAATAAGATGAAGTTTATCTTCAGATACTTTTGCGGGGTAATGGAAATTTAATTCTACGGCAAGAAGTCTGCCTCTGCTTTCTTTAGATAATGTCCATACCTCGTCAATGCCCGCTGCAAGTTTTTTCATTCCCGTTGCATCGCTTAACTGTCCGAGTATCTTTTCTCTTTTTTCTGCTCTCGCGTTCTTGAAGGGCTGCCAGACAACTCCTGATATTGCAGATGCAGATTCGTTTTCGTAATTACCGTTAATCTCTGAAATTAATAAATCCTTCTGAGTCGTTACTTCTCTGAATATGCTGAGGTTTCTCTCGGTTCCCGTTATCACAATTTCATAACCGTCAGGATTAATTGATTTCAGTTTATTGTCAATATCCTTGAAATAATTCTTAGTCCTCTGAACATTTTCAATTAATCTGTCGTTTCTTGACTCTCCGTTCTCAGGAGGCGTTTTCAGTTCGTAAAATGGATTTGCCATTGGAAATCCGTTGTCGGTGTACTCAATCAGATTACTCCTTATGCCGAGGAATAATTTTGATGTTTTCTCGCTTAATATCAGTACCCAGTATGGCTCACTCCTGTTCATTCCGAATACTATGTCTCTTGTTCCGAATGTATCGTCTATCATTACTCTTTCTTTCACCGGAAACGGTAATGAAAATTTGTAAGAATGTGATTTGTCAACAAATAAGGCAAGCCCGTCCAGCGAATGATTTAAATCAATTTTGGATATAAGTTCATTGAGTCTGTTTACCAGTTTTTCTGTGTCTTCAGGTCTCAGTTCGGTACTCATTCTTTTCTTCGCTTCATTAACTAAATTCTTCAGTCTTATGGAATCCTGCTGATTTTCCGGATGATGCCTGTGTGTCGGCATTAGTATTGACAGGCAGGGGTAACCTTTGATTGACTGGAGATGCTTTACTTCATTTCTTAATATCATATCTTTCTCCTTTAAAGGTTTATTAATCTGTTAATTTAATATACTGCTTATATCTTTAAAAGTTTTGGAAGGAATTACTTTTTCTCTTCTAACTTTCGTATCGCCTTTTTATTAATTTATATAATGTAAATATATATTTGTGAATAATGCAATACTAAAATATTTAACCGCATAATACAATTTTTATTCCAAAAAAATCATTCGCCGTACTCCCTCACGATTAAACATTTCTGAATTTTGATTGTCCTCCGCTAACCTTCCGCTTTTCTCCTCTGTCCATCCACCCATCTACCCATTAACTCATCTCCCCATTCTTCCATCTCCCCATCCCCCCAACCCCCCATCCCCCCAACCCCCATTCTCCCAACCCTCCATCCACCCATCCCCCCATCCACCCATCCCCCCATCCACCCATTT
>CAYWMV010000254.1:0-3735 GCA_964459055.1 uncultured Ignavibacteriaceae bacterium
GTGCATAGTTGGCAAAAAATCTGGGAAAATTTTGGTTTATGGTCTTGTATAGAAAATTATTAATATGAATTCTGATTTGATTATCCGTTTTAATTTTATTATCAAACTTCTTGAAGTAATTGTAAAAACAAATCAGACGGTTGCCTTTTCTTCGAAATATGCAGGATATAAGGTCATAAGCGGCATCGTTTGCGGTAACTCCGGAAGGGAGATACATTTTTCCGCAGGATATAATATAACACAGATATTTGACGGAATTATTAATGCAATATTCGACAAATTTACCGGTTTCAATTTCATCATCAAATTTAAATCCGTTTTTATAGTATTTTAATAATTCCATCACCGGGTTATTTTATATAATGTCTGTTACAATTTTTTATTTTCATAATACTATGTGCTTGTATATTTCGTTCTGGTAATTGCCGGGTTTCATATTTATTGTATAAATCGGTTATCATTTATTTATTATATTTATAATTTCATTTAGATTTTCTTTCAGAACATAGCCGACCGCGCCTCTGGCTTTTGCTTCTTCCCTGTAATCATTATCGTCATAGCCGGTTACTATAATTATTCTGGCATCGGGAAATTGTTTTGTAATTTCACCTGCCGCGGTTATTCCGTCCATTCCTTCCATTTTTATGTCCATGAAAACCCAGTTTGGCTTTTCTTTTTTGTATAAAGTGACAGCGGATATTCCGTTATCGCATTCGTAAATATTTTCGAAATACCGTTTGAACATATCTCTTATCGCACTCCGCATTTTTAGGTTGTCTTCGACTATTAGTAAGTTCATTATTTCCTCCGGTGTAAAATGTTAAAAATGAATTGGAAAGTGAATAGAGGTTTCCACACTTTTTATATGTGTGGAAACACTCATTTTATATGTGTGGAATCCTCTATGTGGAAACACACTTTCAAATGTCAAATGATAAATTTTAAATGTTAAATGGTGAAGGGCCGCAAAGGTGCAAACGATATTAGACCGCTGAATACGCGGAATAACGGAATCTCGCGGATACAAGTATTACGTATCAGAAACACGGATGGGCACGAAAAGAAACGGAATAACACGGAAAGAATTCAAATTTTCTCAGCGGACTCTGCGTCTCTGCGAGATTATTTTCTTTGAAACTTGGTGTGTTAAATTAAGATGGGTAAGTTACAGTAATGATTTGTTTTCGATTGCGAATTTTACGAGACTGTGGGCGCCGTGCAGGTTCAGTTTATTGCTTATTGCAGTTCTGTGGTTCTCGATTGTTCTGTAACTTATGAACAGTATGTCCGATATTTCTTTGCTTGTTTTATCCTGAGCAATTAATTTCAGTATCCGCCTTTCGGTCGGGGTTAGATTTTCGAGAGAGGGTTTCTGCCTGTCCAGTTCCGATTTCCTGTTCATTCTTTTTATCATCAGGTTTGAAATAAGAGGACTTATGCAATAATTATCCTTTGCAACGTGATTGATGCACATCAGGATGTCATTCTCGGCACTTTCCTTAAGAACATATCCCTCTACTCCAAGGTCCATCGCTTCATTAAAAATGTCTTCTTCCCTGAACATTGTTAAAAATATTATTTTTGTTTTAACCTTTTTATTGCGCAATTCTCTTAACACTTCCAGCCCCGTTTTTTCGGGCATAGACATATCGAGTATTGCTATATCCGGTTTATTCTTCAGTATCAGTTCAAGTGCTTTTTGCCCGTCCTCTGCTTCTCCCGTGACGCTCATATTATCTTCCTTTTCGATTAATTGTTTTAATCCGTCCCTGAAAATCGGGTGGTCGTCTGCGATAATAATTTTTATTTTTTCTTTCATAATAATTACTTTTTATTTTCCGGAACGGGAATTGAAATATCTACCAGAGTGCCTTTGCCGGGACGAGAGTCTATCTCTGCCATTGCATTGCAAAATTTTGCTCTCTCATTTAAACTCTTTATGCCCAATCCCTTATCTGAATTTTCCGATAAATTGAAACCGACTCCGTTATCCTTAATGTGTATTGAAATTTCCTTAACACCTTTGAGAACGGAAATATAAATCTCGGTTGCATTTGAATGCTCAAGCGCGTTGTTAATACCTTCCTGTACCATTCTGAAAATATTTATCTCGATTTCACTGCTGAATAGTTTATCTATATTATCTACATCATAATTAAATTTTATTTTCGCCGATTCGGAAGCCCTGTTGATTATTGATTTAATGGCTTTAGTTAAACCGAGCTGCTCAAGTTGATAAGGGTGAAGATTATATGATATTGTTCTGATTTCCTGAATTGTCTCTTCAGTTAACTTCGATATATCTTTAAGTCTGGATTCACCGTTTTGATTATTCATTTCCGAGAGTATTTTATTCTGGATTATAAGAAGATTCTGTCCGAGCCCGTCGTGAAGTTCGCTTGCTATTCTTTTCCGTTCCTGCTCCTGTGATTCTATTAGTTGTTTTGTAAATTCTTTCTGTCTGGAAAGTTCTTTTTTAACCTTGTTATGCCTGTTGTGCAGGATAAATCCTATTGTTACCAGAAAAAATAAAATATATAATGTTCTGAACCACCACGTTGCCCAAAACGGGGGTGCTATGATTATTTTTACCGATGCTCCTTTTTCATTCCACACTCCGTCATTGTTTGAACCTTTTACGCGGAATGTGTATTCTCCGGGGTCAATATCTGTGTAATTCGCCCTTCTGACATTCCCAAGGTGATGCCATCCTTTATCCACACCTTCAAGTATGTATGTATATTGATTCAGTTCAGGATTTGTAAAATCGAGTGCCGCAAATTCAAATGTAAAAAAATTTTCTTTATACGAAAGTTTGATTTCATCGGTTATTGTAACGGATTTATCCAGTTCCGCTTCTCTGTCAAAAATTTTGAAAGATGTTATATATACAGGCGGAATGTGTTTATTTTCGGCTATGCTGTCGGGAAAGAATGAATTGATGCCGAGCATTCCAGAAAAAAACAATTCTCCTTTGCTTGTTTTGTATGCTACGTCAGTGTATTCGTCATTCTGCAGTCCGTCGCTTTTGTTGTAATTATTGAAAGTATTTGTAAGCGGATTAAATTTTGATATGCCGCTGTTCGTCGATATCCAGAGATTTCCTGAATTATCGGGAAGTATGGAATAAGTGTAATTATCCGCAAGTCCGTCTTTTTCCGTATAATGCGTAAATTTTTTTGTATTCAGATTTAATTTATCCAGTCCTGCACAGGCAGCAATCCAGATATTTCCTTTGCCGTCATCATACAATGAGCAGACAAAATTATTGCTTAAACTGTTTGAATCCGAAGGATCGTTCTGATAATGCTCAAACCTGCCTGTCTTCTTGTCAAATTTATCTACACCTTTGTTGGGTAATGATATCCATATTGCACCTGCTTTATCTTCGTAAATATAGCAATGAGTTCCGCTGGAACCAATGCTGTAAGGGTTATTACTGTCGTGTACATATTTTACGGAATTCGTTCTTTCTTTGTTGAATACCCAGACTCCTTTTGAAGTTCCGACCCAAAGAAGATTTTCCGAATCTTCAAATATTACTTTGATTATGGGTTCAGGTAAATTATTATCAACGAGGAAGGAATAGAAATGGTTTAATTTCCCTGTCGTTCTGTTGTATTTACACAGAGCATTCTGATATCCCAGCCAGATTATGCCGGATTTGTCGCAAATACCCTTGTATCCCCAGTTCCCGGTCATAAATGATTTAACAGGAGGTTTGTATGAAACAAC
>CAYWMV010000255.1:0-3730 GCA_964459055.1 uncultured Ignavibacteriaceae bacterium
GTTTCACGCAAAGATGAAGGAAATATTTCTCGCGGAGACGCAGAGACACAGAGAAAATATAGAATCTCAAAATAAAATGTTTAAAAGAAATAAAATTCAATCTCGCCGCGGTTAATTCCTTGGCAATCCTTGTTTTCCGTGTATCGAATGTTTCAATTTCGGTTCATTATTTAATTTTTCGGTGGAATCCGGATTTAATAAAATATTTCTGCTTTACAAAAAAATTTGACTATAAAGGTAACAAAAAAAATCTTATCTTAAATAAATACCGGATTTTATTAATCAAAAGGTAATCTTGATTAAAAAAATATCAAATACAGACGTAAAAGAGGAGTTAATAAACAAGCAGGAAATTCTTGATATCTTATACAAAGACCGGATTCATAATCTTAATATGATAAATTTTGTCAAATCTTACAACATTGATATTTTTTTACAGTCAGGTGATTCGGTTTTAATTCGCGGAAAAAGCGATAAACCCTGGATTTACATCAGCAGTAAATCGGAACAGGAATTCAGAGATTTGTTTAGTCAACTTGGTGAAGATGATAAATATATAGCAGTAGTTGAAGACTGGATGTTACCGATTATAGAAGAAAAAAAGAAAATAATGTGGAATCTGAGATGTAAAAGGTACATACTTCCGAAAAATGTCAAGCCCGGAGAAGTTCATCATTTAGTTCGTTTTTTAAAACCCGGAGACGCCCGTTATATTCTTGAAAATTCTGCATACAGAAAATTAACTCCCCTCGATTATATTGTTGACAGAATTAAAAGAGGAATAGGGCTTGGTTTGTATGATAAGGGCGGTATGGTTGCGTGGATAATTACTCACGACGACGGCGCAATCGGTTTTTTAAATGTTTTGTCCGAATACAGAAGACGCGGATACGGAACGGACATTACGAACGCAATCATAAAAAGAGTAAGGGAGAAGGGCGGGATACCCTTCGTTCATATCGAAGAGGAAAATATCAATTCTGTGAATCTTGCAAAAAAAATCGGATTTACCGGGGATAAGTTCGTCAGTTGGATAAGAATAGAAAACCTTAAAAATTAAATTTATAACAAATGGGCTTAATTAAAGAATTCAAAGAATTTTCAATTAAAGGTAATGCGATTGACCTTGCTGTCGGTGTAATTATCGGTGCTGCATTCGGAAAAATTATTGCATCCGTTGTGGCTGATATTTTAATGCCTCCGATAGGATTGCTGCTGGGCGGTGTGGATTTCAAAACTATCGTTATCACTTTAAAGGATGCTGTACTTGATCCTGCAACAAATGTACTGAATCCGGCAGTTACCATAAACATAGGTTTATTCCTTCAGGCAGTACTCGACTTCATAATTATTGCATTTGTTCTTTTCTTAATTATTAAAGCAATTAACAATTTCAAGAAAAAAGAAGAGGCAGCTTCTGCACCGACTGCCGAGGAAACTTTGTTGACGGAAATCAGAGATATACTGAAAGAAAAAAAATAAGATTTTTATTTTTCCGGATTATTTTTATTAATTAATTATATTTTATGAGGATATCCATACTCTTAATATTTTTTGTAATACAGGTATTTACCGTATATTCCTGCGGGAGTTCAGACGGAACTACGCTAATTCGTGACCATTATATTAAGACGGGCGCGTATTACTATTTTCAACTGTCTGACAGCATTAATCAGCCGCTGATTGAAGGGAAATTTAAAGTTGTTTATATAAATAACGGGAATTTATCCGGGATTTATGAAATTTCCAAAAAGTTCAGCGATTCTTTTTCCGGGTTTAATATGAATAACGGTACTTTCACCGGTACGGAAAGCAGTGATAAAAACCGCGTGTTTATGAATATGAATCCAAAAATTTCAGATAATAATATTTTTTTTGATTTCAATGTCTCGAATGAAAAATTAGAAGGTATATGGTATCACTCCACAATGCTCGGAAAGAAAGCGGAAGGTAAACTGTCAGGGAAAAAGATTGATTAATCGCAGTCAGTTTTGATACTGACCGGATTCTTGTTCTGTATGGATGAGATATTTAACTTAATTATTAATAGTTTTTATATTATTTTTAAACAAAGTAATTTTGAAAAATATGAAGCAAATTTTAGCAATTCTTATTCTTTTAATCGGGGTAGTTACAGTACAGGGACAGTATCAGAATATTATGATTTCTAATACCGGAAGTCCGGAGGAAGTTACGATTATGATGAATCCTAAAAATCCTTTGCAGGTGGTAGCGGGATGTAATATCAATCATTTTTATTATTCGACTAACGGCGGACTAACCTGGTCGCCGCGAGGAACTCTTACTTCATCTGCTTATGGTGTATGGGGTGATCCTGTTATCGTTGTTGATACTAATGGTGTATTTTACTATTTCCACTTATCCAATCCTACTTCAGGAGGTCACTGGATTGACAGGATTGTCTGCCAGAAATCCACAAATGGCGGTGTTAGTTGGAATAATCCCGGCTCATATACTTTCTATGACCCAAACAAAGACCAGGATAAGGAATGGGCTGTGGTTGATTTCAGGAATAATCATATTTATTGCACCTGGACGCAGTTCGATAATTACGGAAGTTCAAGTCAGTTGGACAGTTCAAACATACTGTTTGCAAAGTCAACTGACGGCGGTGATACCTGGATTGCCGTAAAAAGAATTAACCAGCTCGGCGGAGATTGCGTTGATGAAGATAACACTGTCGAAGGTGCCGTGCCTGCAGTCGGACCGAACGGAGAAGTGTATGTTGCCTGGTCAGGTCCGAAGATTCGCAATCAGCAGTTCGGAATATTTTTTGATAAATCAACAGACGACGGAAATACATTTATGCAGAATGATGTTTATGTGGCAGACCAGCCCGGCGGTTGGGATTTCACCCCTTCGGGGATTTACAGGGCAAACGGAATGCCCGTAACCTGCTGTGATGTCTCAAACGGACCGTACAGAGGAACAATATATATTAATTATTGTGATGAAGTTACTTCCACCGACCGGGATGTTAAATTAGTAAAGTCAACAAACGGCGGTGTAAACTGGAGCACTCCATTGAGAGTCAATCAGGATGCTCCCGGTCGTGAACAGTTTTTCACCTGGATGACAGTTGACAGGGTTACAGGATTTGTTTATATAGTTTACTATGACAGAAGAAATACTACAGGAAATGCAACCGATGTTTATCTAGCCCGTTCGACAAACGGCGGTGCAAGTTTTACCGAGACGAAAATCAGTTCAACTCCTTTCACTCCGTCTTCATCCGTGTTTATAGGCGATTATAATTGCATTGATGCTTATAATAACATTGTAAGACCTATTTGGACAAGACTGGACGGCAGTGCGTTGAGTATTTATACTGCCATTATAGATTTTACTACTTCAACTACGGAACCGATTACTAATCTTCCGAAAAGTTTTACGCTCGGTCAGAATTATCCGAATCCCTTTAATCCTGTTACAAAGATAAAATATGAAGTTCCTCCTTCAAAGAACGGTGATTTACAATTTGCTCAGATTATTATTTATGACATCACAGGAAAGGAAGTAACAAAAATCGTTGACGGACTTGTTAAACCGGGAACCTACGAAGCGGAATGGAACGGTGCAGGATTTTCAAGCGGAACGTATTTTTATAAACTTATCTCAGGTGATTTTTCCGAAACAAAGAAAATGATACTTATAAGGTGATTAGTGGTTAGTGGTTAGTGGTTAGTGATTAGTGGTTAGTGATTAGTGG
>CAYWMV010000256.1:0-3725 GCA_964459055.1 uncultured Ignavibacteriaceae bacterium
AAAATTTATCACTGTCATAGAATTGAATGGATTAGGAAAGTTGTCTTCCAATAACAGAAAATCATTTGCGATAATTTCCTTGTTATTTTGTATTCCAATCGGAGAAGGTGAGAATTTGTATATCGCACCGTTGTCACCGACTGCCCAGCCGGTGTTTTTATTCGGAAATACTATTCCGTATAATGATGAACTGTCAGGTGATGGATAAGATGTGTATGTGTTCCCCGTATCTGTTGTTAAAAGTAAATTCTGTGAAAAACCGCTGGCTGACCAGCCTTCGCCCGGTGTCCGGAATGATGTAGAATATCCTATCCCGAAATATCCATAAACATAATATTCGAAATTTATCCCTCCGTCACGTGATATTGCTGAACTCACTCCGAATTCGTAATCACCGCCTGATATTAATATTACATTTTCTGCCGGAAATGTAATGCAGTTGAAAGGTTCGCCGCCTATTGCTTGTGATGTCCAGTTTAGTCCTCCGTCGGTTGTTCGCCATATGGCGCCGCTTACATCGTAATATCCGCCCGCTGCAAATCCGGTGTTTGAATCTTTGAAATTTATTGTCCTGACGGGAAATGTTGAAATGAAATTCGAATCTGTATTTGCATGCATCCAGTTTATTCCGCTGTTCGTTGTGTAATATATTACTCCGTCGCCGTTGTTTATGCAGCCTATGAATCCTTTCGCTTCATTCAGAAAGTAAATAGAATTTATAAGAATTATCGTGTCTGCATAAAATGTCCTTGTCCAGTTTAATCCGGAATTGGTTGTGTGATATATAACTGAATGTTGTGAAACTCCGTCGTAATTCCACGCTGCTGCCCAGCCGGTGTTTCTGTTGACAAAACATAAATCTAATATGTAATCGTTAACCTCTCTCGACTGAACAACCCAGTTGTTTCCGCCGTTTGAAGTGTGAATTATTATTCCTGAATCACCCGCAATCCATCCGTAAACCGAATCGGTAAAATATATTTCGCGCAGATTTTCCGAAAAAATTGTATGCTGACGGTTCCAGAAATTTTGTGCTGAAACTTCTGTTGAAAGAGAAATGAGTAATATAATGAAAAATAATTTTTTCATTAAAAAACAATTCCTGCCTGCGGCTTGACGCAGGCAGGATAAGTAAAATTTATTGTTTATCTTCCTGTGGCTGAATCCTGTTCGTGGCTGTATCGGGATTATTCAGGTACGGATTTTCACCTACCGGAACTTCTTTGTTATTGCATTTTCTTTTACATTTACATTTGCACTTGCATTTGCAGCATTCACTGGTTTTATTTTCAATCGGTTTTTGTAATTCGGGCAATACCTCTTCGTTTGAAACTCCGCTCTTCCCTGATACTACGGTATCACGAACCTCTTTGTTGAAGGATGTTGTACTGAATCCCGATACATAATATGCACCTGCCGAAAAGAAAAATATTAATATTATTATTAAATATTTTTTCATTAAATTTGTATTTTATTTACTTAGTATCATTTTTCTCGTTTCTGTGTATCTTTCAGCCGATAATTTGTAGAAATATATTCCCGCTGTTAAACCCGACGCGTTAAATTCATATTTGTAAGTGCCCGCTTCAAGCCTTGAATTTATTAATGTGGCTATCTCTTTTCCGAGTATGTCGTAAATTTTAAGTGTTACATTTGCATTTTGAGGTAATGCAAAGTCTATTATTGTTACGGGATTAAAGGGATTCGGATAATTTTGCATTAATGCGAATTTATTAGGTATGTTCTGATTGTTTGAAGATATACCGGATATTGCATTTGTACTGACTAACCCGATTCCTGTTCCCCAGCCGCCTGAACGGTTTCTCATCGTTGTTATGTATGCTCTGCCGTTTTGTCCGGGGTCAATTGCTGCTCCTGAATAATCACCGAATCTGGTGCCGCCGTAATGGCCTGTTCCTGACTGTATCAGATATGAACCGCCGAATCCTGTTGCTTTATCGTGGGCGATAACTCGGGTTTCTGCGTATGTGGTTGCTCCTCCTCTTACGAATGCAATAAATACAGTATCTCCGATGTATGGCGATTTGAACATAGGTACCGGCTTCGGAAATGTGTACCAGAATCCGGATAACCCAAGTGAATTTTGAGCATCAACTGTATTATCAGTTATGTTTAGTTTGTAATAACTTAGTACGCTGTTCGTGTCTGCCGCTGTCCATACGTATTTAGACGGTATAGCGGTGTACAGAAATCCTTTATTGACGTTGCTCGTATTCTTCCCTACTATGTAGGTTACATCCTGTGTTCTGCAGTCGAATGCATCTACAAATGCATTGCCGGGTTGCTTCATGTTAGTAGGAGGTGAATATGCATTCACGCTTATTGTTGCCTGCCTCGTCAGTGTTATGCCTCCTGACCACCATGTCGGATTGTTTATTCGCCAAATCGTGATTACACTTCCGGAACCGCCTTTGGTGTTTAGTAAGTAAGCCATTCCGTTCGTCGTTGAAAACCATTGTGCGGCTGGCTTTAATGTGAATGATTTTCCGCCTGTCTGGTCATCCATGTTCCAGTAATCATACCACCCCGCTGCTGCTCCTGAATATATCTGCTTGCCTTTTAATATGCGGATTTTTGCATATTGAAAATTACCGGACTGGTTATATTGGTTTGAGGTTATTAAAACTGTTGTCGAATCATTACCGGTGAAACCTGTAAATCCAAGACCGGGATAGTCTGCCCAGTTTTGTGTTGTGGTTGAACCGTCAATGTGTGCGTTGAGTTTGTATATCCACCAGTCTCCCGTGGGATTGCTTGTCTGTGATACCATTACCCAGTAATATGAAAGCAGTCCGTCTCTTTCAAGTGCAAGCATTACCCATCTCCCTCTCCACGGGTCGTAAATTACTTTCGGGTCAAATACACTTTTCCCCGGTCTGTTGCAGAAATTCTGGTATGTGTTGGTTTCAAGTAATGTTAAACTGTTATTCCTCGCGTAAATGTGAAATTGCTCGTTTGTCACGACTACAACGTGAAGCGGTCCTACCGCTATATCCGCATCTGCCGGCTGCCAGCCGTTCTGGTTGGGTCCTGCCCAGTTTTTTGTAAATAATGTTGCACCCTCCGTTGTCCGGTCCTGTTGTGGAGTTATCATGGGAGTTATGTAATCCCTGATTGCATCTTCCGGTAATGAACCCCTTTTGTGTGTTTCGCTGAAAATAGTTGAATTTTCGGGCGGAGGTAATGTAGATAAATTTACCGATACAGGATATACTTCCTGTCCGGAAGCATTCGGAGAACCTTGCGGCTCACCTGCAAATGCCTCGATGGTAATTGCTATGATTACCATCATCAATAATGTAATTTTCTTTCTCATTCTGTTTTTTTTAATGTTGTTAAAGATTTCTGTGAAAATTAATTATTAAATATTACTTGAAACAATTCCTCAAATTAATCTAATAAATTCATTAGTTAACAGCAATACACTTTTAGTTTCTTAAACTGTTGAAATTTTAATTTCTAACCTGAAGAACTAATTGTATAATCCGGTCATCCCGAAACCAAACTGTTTTTTATCCCTGATTTTTAATTCTTAACCAAGCTAAGCCTGAACCAAAATGTTTTTATATCTTAATAAAATCTGCGTTAATCTGCGTAATCAGCGTGCCAAATTCGTAATACTTGACTTGTCACTTTCAACTTGTCACTTGTCACTGTTTTGTTCCGTGTTATTCTGTGTTTAATCCGCGTCCATCAGTGAATCT
>CAYWMV010000257.1:0-3713 GCA_964459055.1 uncultured Ignavibacteriaceae bacterium
AAACAACTTTAAAAATTCCGCTTGAATCCCTGATATGAAAATTATTTTTTCCGGTTATCCATACATTATTATTTTTGTCTTCAAATATTGTCCATCCCGGAATACTTTCATTGTATCTGTAGAAACCGAATTTTTTCTTTTGTCTGCTGCACATACTCGCCCCGAAATTTGTTCCCAGCCAGATATTTCCGCTTCTGTCTTCAATAATTGTATTCGAAGACATTCTGTCATTGGGAATACTGTTCTTATTTTTGATATCACTCCTGTAATTGATTAGTTCTTCTGTCACGGGATTTAATATATATAAGCCATGTCCGTTAGTTCCTATCCATAAAAAGCCGTAATTATCAATGTAAATTGAAGAAACGTGTATTCCGTCGGTTTTATTGATATGATATGTTCTGAAATAATATTGCTTTTCGTTCAGATATGTGAATTTATTCAGTCCGGTTGCCGAACCAATCCAGATTTCATCCTCTTTTTCAGAGTAAATTAATGCGGTTACGTTATTGTAATCTCTTGCATCTTCCGCATCGTTTACTTTTACGGTATAATGATAAAACCTTTCGCTTTTCCTGTCGAATCTGCTTAATCCTTTATCTGTTCCGAACCACAGATTTCCTGCCCTGTCTTCGCAAATTGCCCTCACCGACTTTCCTTTAATACCATCAGTATCATTTATATCGCTCTTGTAATGAATAAATCTGTTATTTTTTTCTTCGAATTTATTTAGTCCGGCTGATTCGCAACCGACCCACATAATACCTTTGCTGTCAATAAAGATTGAATTGACCGTATCTCCGCTTATTGAATTCAAATCGCCGGGATTATGAAAATAATTTATAAACTTTTCCGTGTTTTTGTCAAATCTGCTTAATCCTTCATTATATGTGCCTATCCAGATTATTCCGTTTCTGTCTTCATATAAAGTTTTAATAAAAGAAACACTTAATGAACCTTTTCTGTCAGTTACATTATCATATGGTTTAAAACTATATCCGTCAAACCTGTTTATTCCCCCGCCGTATAATCCAAACCATAAAAATCCATCCCTGTCCTGCAGTATGCAGGTGATAAAACCTCCGGTTAATCCTTCATCATTCGTAAAATTTTTGAAATTTAAATCTTTGTATTGGGCTGATATAATGTGAGTGAGAAAAAAGAGCAGAAATATTATGGTAAATACATTTTTCATATTTCCGTAAAAAATATATTTTTTATATCAAAAAAACCTAAGTCCTAAACCCTTTCTGCCTAAAATTTAATTTTTTATTTAATTTAATTCAAGTATATAATTTTTATTTTTTAGGCAGGTGTAAGGACAGTCTTCCGGACTTTCGACAGTCCGCAGGACTGTGTACCTCATCCGATGAACTCGTTCATCGGATGAGGATATCTGTCAAGTCCTTCGGTCTTGAACGACAGTCCGGAAGTCATAGACTCGTCGCGGAGTAACTGCCCTGCATTCTGTTTTTCTTTATAAACTTTAAAAACTTTAAGAACTTTATAAACTTTATGAACTTTATAATCTTTATGAACTTTACAAACTTTACAAACTTTACAAACTTTATAAACTTTAAAAACTTTTTACTTAATTAAAATCATACGCTTTGTATCCGTAAACTCTCCTGCCTGCATTCTGTAAAAATAAACACCGGAAGTAAAATCACCCGCATCAAATCTCACTTCATACGTCCCCGGCCGCATATATTCATTCACCAATGTTGCAACTTCTCTCCCAAGCATATCAAACACTTTCAATACAACATTGTCATTCCCGCGAAGGCGGGAACCCATTGTCACTTGTAACTGAATTTTTGTCACTGAATTAAACGGATTCGGATAATTCTGTCCGAGCGAAAATTCCGACGGAACGGAAGTTATATTTTTAATAACGTGAACAGGTGCAGTTGTTTTATACAATCCTCCGCCAAGTGAACCGGCAAACGCATACCCGTTCTGACTGAATCCGATAGCATCAATAAAGGGATAAAATATTCCGTCGCTTACCTGTGTCCAGTTCTCGCCGCCGTTGGTTGACCGCCACACACCGAGATTTACAATCTGTCCGCCGACAACTCCCGCATAAATATCTCCTGCCTGGTTGATTGCAACTTTCCACGCTTGCATTGTAATTCCGGTGCCGAGAACCTGTTCCCAGGTATCGCCGTTGTTCTTGGACCGGAATACACCGTATCCGTTTGTTCCTGCAAATATATCTCCCGCAGAATTAATCTCGAGCGACATAATTTGTGTTGCAGTCAGTCCGTTATTTATCTGTGTCCACGATGCTCCGTTATCCGTTGAGCGGAATGCGCCCGAACCGTAAGTTCCCGCAAATGCGTAATTGCTGTTCCGGTTTACCGCAACGGAATAAACCTGACTGTTTGTAATTCCGGAATTAACTCTGAACCAGTTGCTGCCAAGGTTGGTTGATTTATACATATTATCATTCGAAGCACAATATATATATCCGTTTGTGTCAAATGCAAAATCAAGTACGTTATTGTATTGGTATGTAAATCCTGACATTGAAACAGTCCAGTTCAGTCCGCCGTTTGTCGAACGGAATATTCCGCTTAAAGGAGTTCCTGACATCGGGAATGTTCCCGCGAATATATATCCGTTCGGATGAATTCTTATTATATTGTTGTGAGTGTTAGTGATTCCAGCATCTGACTGAATGAAAGTCGTTCCGTTGTCCGTTGATGTATATACACCGCCCGTCATTCCGATGAAAATTTTCCCGTCGGCTCCTGCGGCTATTGATTTAATAGTTCCTGCATTTATTCCGCTTCCCGATTTAAACCAGAAACTTCCGCCATTAGTTGATTTAAGAACTCCAAGCGCACCTGTTCCGGCAAAAACATCAGTAGAGGAGATAAATCCGAAACTATTGCATCCTGTATATGGAGCACCGAAACCGTTATTCGTTGCAGTCCAGTTCGTTCCGTAATTCGTTGATTTGAAAATTCCGTTGTTTGTCCCTGCAAACATCAGTGAGCCGTAGGAATTAATTCCGGAAACATACATATTCCCGAGACCGGAACTCGCAGATGACCAGTTATCACCGTTATTGGTTGATATAAAAATACCCTGCCCGGAAATGCCTGCAAACAGATAGTCGTTGGAAGCAACGTGCAGTGTACCTACGTAAGTATTTGGAAGTCCTGAATTTACTGCAATCCAGTTTGCGCCTCCATCGGCAGAGCGGAAAACACCGAGTGAACCTGAATGAACATACATATTTGAATTAGGAGAGGTCTGCAGATTATAATATGTCCCGCTCGGTAAACCTCCGCCTGTATTCGTCCAGTTCAATCCGAAATCCGTTGACATCCAGATAGAACTGTTAACCGATACGAATAATCTGTTATCAGGATTTACCATTACAGAATAAATTACGTTTGTCGGATATGCAATATTTTCCCACAGTGCTCCGCCGTTTGTCGAGCGGAAGAAGCCTCTTTCAGTCGCTGCATATAAATAGTCCGTTGAGTCCAGTGCCAGTCCGTTAATTTTCGCATTCGTAAGACCTTCATTGGATTTTATCCAGTTTGCACCTTCGTTGGTTGTATGATAAATTCCGTTTCCGGAAGTACCGATATACCATTTATTCCCCGAATCTTTTACGAAGCATTTTATGCTCCCGCCCTCGGGTCCGCTTGTCTGAACCCAGTTGATATTTTGTGCTGAAAGATTTATTGACAGCA
>CAYWMV010000258.1:0-3710 GCA_964459055.1 uncultured Ignavibacteriaceae bacterium
TGTAAATCAGTCTAATCAGTGTTATCTGTGTGCTAATGCGTAACTCTTATATTTTTAATTCTTATTCTTTAGTTCATACTCCGCATAAGCCTGAACCAAAATATTTTCATTTAACATTGAATATGGTTTCTTCGCACGAGATCTTAGTACTCAACAAAAAATCAAAATATGGAATAAAAGCAATTAGTATATTTTAGAATGGATTCTGCTACTTGGGTTATATAATTAAAAACATCTTATAAATCTAATGAATTTAATGAACTTGTAAAAATAGTGTCGTTTACATAGCGGGAAAATCCGTACCAAATATTATCATATATATTAAATTTGTTTCTTTTTATATTTAACTTTCAAAATATATGGAGAGAGAAAAAGTACTGATTGTAGAGGATGACGTTATGACATCCAGAATTATCAAACAGATATTAAGTAACAGGAATTTTTCTGTTACTGATATACTTTCTGATTCCGAATCGGTACTTGATTCTATTGAGACCAGATTGCCGGATTTGATTTTAATGGATATAGTTATCAAGGGGGCGCGAGACGGAATTGAAATTGCCAACATCATCAAAGAGAAGTATGAAATACCCGTGATATTCCTGACTTCTGACACAAGTGATAAAACAATAGAGCGTGCAAAGATATCCGAACCTTTCGGATACCTTATAAAACCCATAAACGAAAAAGTATTGCTGACAAGCATTGAGTTTACTTTACAGAAACAATATATACACAACAGGAAAATACTGGAAACGCTAAGAAAAGCGAACGATGAACTTGAAAACAGGGTAAAGGAGCGCACTGCGGAATTAATCAGGAAAAACGAAGAGTTGCAGCGGGAGATAAAACAAAGGAAACAGGCGGAAGATGATTTGAAAAAAGCCGAACAACTGGCAACAATAGGAAAAATGTCCGCGGTTCTTGCTCACGAAATCCGGAATCCCTTAAATTCAATTAAAATAAACACGGATATTTTATCGGGAATCGAGAATTTAATGGATACTAACCGCAGACGTGTTCAGATTATTCAAAAAGAAGTAAACAGACTCGATGCCCTCGTGAAAGAAGTACTTTTGTTTTCCCGCCACGGAAACATATTGAAAAGTGAATTTGATATAAAGAATCTGATTGAACAGATTAAATCGCAAGTGAAACCGGAATTTGAGCACAGAAATGCAGAATTTATTAACGATGTGGAAAATATTTTGCTAATTGCGGATAAGGAGAAACTTAAACAGGTTTTTTTGAATTTGCTTCTGAATTCTCTCGAAGCGATTCCTGAATCGAACGGTCAAATACACCTGTATTCCGAAAAAGCAGATGGAATGTTGAAAATATTTATCTGTGATAACGGAATCGGTATTGAAAATACGGAGAAAATTTTTGATCCGTTTTATACAACAAAAAGCAACGGAACGGGGCTGGGACTTTCAATTTCGCTGAATATTCTGGAGCAGCATAACGGAACAATAAAATTAGAATCAACCAGGCAGGGGAAGACAGTGTTTTGTATTTCTTTGCCATTGAGAAAAAATTAAAAATGGTGTATGGACAGGATTTTAATCATTGACGATGATGATTCAACTAGGGAATCATTATCAACATACCTGAGTGAAAATGGGTATGAAACATTTACCGCTGAAGGCGGATTAAAAGGGGTTGAAGAATGTAAAAGCAAAAATCCCGATTTGATTATTTGCGACATTAATATGCCTGATATAAACGGGCTGGAAGTATTGAAACGTGTAAAAGAGTTTGATGAACTGATTCAGGTTATTATTATTACAGCTTATGACGATATGGAATCAACGATAAGTGCGATGCAGTTGGGTGCTTATGATTATATAGAGAAGCCGGTTGATATAGTAAAATTGAGTATTATTCTGAAAAGAGCTCTCGAAAACCGGAAACTGAGTAAAAAACTTGAATCGTATCTTCCGGATAAAAATCCCGAAAGAGAACTGTTCAATACTTTAGTCGGGAAATCACAGGTAATGAGAGAAATTTATAAGCGTATCGGACAGGCATCATCAACAAGAATAACGGTTTTGATTCAGGGTGAAAGCGGAACGGGGAAGGAACTGATAGCAAGAATAATACATAACTCAGGTATAACCAAAGACCAGCCTTTTATCGCTATCAACTGCACTGCACTGCCGGAAAACCTTCTTGAAAGTGAACTTTTCGGTCATGTAAAAGGCGCATTTACTGATGCAATCAAAGATAAAAAGGGAAAGTTTGAACTGGCAGGCGAAGGTACAATATTCCTTGATGAGATTTCGGAAATGTCTTTTAATCTTCAGGCGAAACTGTTGAGGGTTTTGCAGGAACTTGTTTTCGAAAGAGTCGGTGGTGAAACATTATTGCAAATGAAGGCAAGAGTGATTGCGGCAACAAACAGCAATTTGGCGGAACTTGTCAGAACAGGAAAATTCAGGGAGGATTTGTACTACAGATTGAATGTCTTTACAATTTACCCGCCGCCTTTGAGAGAGAGGAAAGAAGATATTGAATTGCTGGTTAAACATTTCCTTCAGAAAATCAATTATACACTGCACAAAAATGTAAAAAAGATTCCCGATGATGTTATGGAAATTCTGAAAAATCACGCCTGGAAAGGAAATGTTCGTGAACTGGAAAATGTACTTATGCAGGCTATTGTTTTGTCAAAAGGAGATGTACTTGAAAAAGAAAATCTTTTGCTGAAAGGTATTGATGGTAACGAGTTACAGGCTAACAAAGTTGGCGGGAACATTACTCTCGAGGAACTCGAAAGGTCACATATAACTTCTGTTCTTGCAAACAATAACTGGGATGTGAAAAAAACCTGCAAAACTCTTGGAGTGAGCAAAGCCACGCTGTACAGAAAAATTGACGAGTATAAACTGCAGAAAAAGTAATATAACTTTTCAGCAAGTATTGTAGGAAATATTTCAAGTTAAGTTTATACAGGCAACAAATTAACATTTCTCTGAATTCATCATTCAATTTACCGTAAAATCTGAATATACTGTTAAGAATCAGGATTGTAAATATCTATATTTATACCATATATTATATTTAGATATAAAGTGCTTTAAGTAAAAATGCATCAAAATAAGACAAAATTTTCTCAATATGAGAATGATATCTGGCAGTCTTTCAAAAAAATATCAATTCATTCGTTTTATTTTGGCATTATATTTGCAATATTTAAAATAAACTGATAATTCTTGTATGCAAAAAATATTAATTATTGATGATGACAAATCAACAACCGAATCTATTGGTACATATCTTGAAGAATTGGGATATTCTGTAATGACTGCGTCAGGAGTAGTAGATGCTCTTGAGATAATAAAAAAATACAATCCTGATTTGATTATCAGTGATGTGAGTATGCCTAAATTGGGTGGTGTTGAATTGTCATATATATTGAAAGGAATGAATTTCAGAAATCCCCTGATTTTTATATCCGGAAAAGAATCAGGAGATAAGATTATCGATGAACTGGATTTTTATGCTTATGTCGAGAAACCGATTGATATATTTGAATTATCTGAATATGTAGAGAAAGCGTTAGCTTCCTGAAGGGGAAGTGATGACGGGGATTCTGGAAATTTTTTAGGCTGAACAAGCCACAGGGGGATTACACACTTATGAAAATTAACCCTGCAATTCCATAGAATTTTTAAAAACACAAACATATCAAAATATTATTTCATTTA
>CAYWMV010000259.1:0-3660 GCA_964459055.1 uncultured Ignavibacteriaceae bacterium
TGCAAAAAAAACGGCGGCGAGGGTGCAGTAAGGGAAATAATAGATATGATTCTGAAAGCCATAAAATTGATATAAAATTATTTTATACATCTCCTAAGGAGTGAAATATTTATAGATGATTTAAATCATTATATTTAATCCTGAAAGAATGACATATTTATAGTTATAAGATATTGCTATTTTTATCCTCAAATGGGTGACATTGAATAAAAATATATTTCACAATTTTATTTTAAGTATACCTTACATTTTTTCTATTCTGCTTTTACTCCTGATTAATAATTTTGTTTATAATTAATTTGTAATATAATTACGGATGCATTAATTATTTTTCGAGCCGGTTTTACGAAAGTCAACAAATTATTTTTATCCTGTATTTTCGGCAAGATACAATTTGATTAAATTCCTGTTTAATTATGAAATATTAATTACTTGACATTTTAATAAATATTTTAAACATTACTTAAAAGTAGCCGGTGAAATTATTAGTAAAAATAATAATATTTTTAATTTCTTTTTCTTCTCTGAATGCCCAGTGGTTCCGCCAGAGCCCATTGCCGATTATGAAAGATTTGAATGGTGTTTATTTTGTAAATGAAAATACCGGTTTTATTGTAGGGAAAAATAACACAATTCTTAAAACTACCAATAGCGGACAGAACTGGATAATAAATACTTACGGGACTACATCAAATTATCTTCTTTGTGTTCATTTCCTTAATGAAAATACAGGATTCGCGGGTGGCGCGTATATGATATTAAAAACCACAGACAGCGGAAATAACTGGGATACTGTATATTATATTTACCCGGGAGGTTTTAAATCTATATATTTCCCGTCAGTGAATACAGGATACGCTGTCGGTCATGAAAATAAAGTTTTAAAAACTACAAATTCAGGAGATAACTGGATATTATATAATACAGGAATTAATAATTCGTTCAGCGGAGTTTATTTTTTAAATAATGATACCGGTTTTTTATCAGCCGGAATGGGAAAAATATATAATACTACTAATGGAGGAAATAACTGGATTGAAAGAAATACAACTTCAATTAATCCTTTCATAACAATATATTATATTGATAATAATACGGGAGTTGCAGGCGGGTATGGAGGAACATACGTAAGAACAACGAATGGAGGAATCAACTGGACTCAAAGTTTTTTAACAACCGGTGAAATTTATTCAATTTCTTTTTCAGATTCTCTAACCGGATGTCTTGTTGATGATGCAGGCTTGATTTTCCGTACTACGAATAGAGGTGAGAACTAGATAATGCAAAGTTATTTTTATGGTCTTGAATATTATGGATTGTCCTTCGGTAATGATAATACAGGATTCGCAGTTGGACGCTATGGATTAATTATGAAAACTACGAATAAGGGAATTAACTGGAATTATGTTTCGTCGGGAACATATTTAAGTCTTTATTCCACTTTTTTTATAGATAGTATGAGAGGATACGTTTCAGGAGTAAGTGTATTTCTTAAGACCACAAACGCCGGTAATCTATGGACACCTTGTTATGTACCTCATCAAAGAATTTTCGAATCACTATATTTTATAAATCTCGATACAGGATTCTCTGTTGTAAGTACAGAAATTTGGAAAACTACTGACGGCGGCAATAACTGGGGAATTAATCAAATTCTTGGCAACACACTTTATTCAATATATTTTATAAATTCAACTACAGGATTTATTTCGGCGGGTAATATAATATATAAAACAACAGATGCCGGTATGTCGTGGTTTGAAGCAAATCATCTTTCAAATGGTATTCGAGGTTATGAATTTGAATTTACTAATGAAAATACGGGATATTTGTGCGGATATAATGTAAATACTGGTTTAATATATAAAACTACAAATTCGGGGAATAACTGGGACATTATTTTTGAAAGTAGTAATAACTATGAAATAAGGTCATTATCATTTCCAACGAATTTATTTGGTTATGCCACAGGTGTTAATGGAGTATTAAAGACAACAAATGCGGGATTGAACTGGTCACCTGTACTTTCAACAGGAACTTATAATTCTATACATTTTGTGAATAATAACACAGGTTATCTATCAGGATATAATGGTTTATTATTAAAAACCACTAACGGCGGTCAAAACTGGCTACTACAAAACAGCGGAACCAATGAAACGTTATACGATATTATTTTTTTAAATGAAAATACGGGTTTTACGCTTGGTTTTGGTGGTAAAATAATAAAAACTACTAATGGAGGAACTACAATAGGTATTAACCAAACGAATGAAGAGATGCCTGATGAATTTTTACTTTATCAGAATTATCCGAACCCCTTCAATCAATCTACAATGTTCAAGTTTCAATGTTCAATAGCAGGGATGGTGGAAATAAAGGTGTTTGATTTATTGGGCAGAGAGGTGAGGACGCTTGTGAATGAGTATAAGCAGGCGGGAACGTATGAGGTGAGATTTAATGCAGGTGATTTACCGAGCGGAATCTACTTTTATCGTATGCAAACTCGTATGCAAACGGAAAAATACACTGAGACAAAAAAATTAATTTTACTCAAATGAAAAAGATAATTTTTATTTTAGTTGTTATTTTTTGTTCAATTAATATAACACAAGCACAGTCAGGCTGGTTTTCTGTTACAACGCCAATTAATGGATTAGATTTAAGACAGATTCAATTTGCTTCAGAAAATACAGGTTATGCGATTGGAAACGCAGAATTATTTGACAGTTGCTATTTAATGAAGACAACTGACGGGGGAACAAACTGGCAGTTGATTTTTATTGACTCGTTGTGGGGCAGTTCTATATTTTTTATTGATAATAACACAGGATTTATAGCTGGTCAAAATCCTTCCGGCATTATAAAGAAAACTACAAATGGGGGCTTCAACTGGTCCGAGCATGCCGAAGGATTCACAACCTGCTTCTATACTGTTTATTTTGTTAATCATAATACAGGTTACGCAGGCGGTAGATGGGAAACCGTAGTAAAAACAACAAACGGAGGAAATAACTGGATTTCAAAACCCGGAACATTAGCGGGACATATCAAAGATATTTATTTTTTAAATGCAGATACAGGTTTTGCTGTAGTTAATGCTAATACTATAAATAAGACAACAAACGGAGGTGATAACTGGGTTCAATATTATGGAAATGGTCACATTTTTTACCGTATTACTTTTGTTAATAACAATACCGGATATTTATGTTCTGAGCGTAGTGGATACAGTTTTGTTTATAAAACAACAAACACAGGTGAAAACTGGACGTATTCGGACAGTATTCAAGCCAGATTTTTTTCAATATATTTTATAAATCTAAATACCGGTTATGCTTCCGGTGAAGACTGGGTTTATAAAACGACAAATGCGGGGATAAACTGGATAATACAAACACCATCAAGCATTTATCACGGTTGGAACTCAATTTATTTCCTTAATGAAAATACCGGATTTATTGCAGGAGATAATGGTGTTATAATGAAAACAACGAGCGGCGGGAATGTATTTGTGAAAAATATTTCAACGGAAATACCTTCGGAGTTTTCTCTGGAGCAGAATTATCCGAACCCGTTTAATTCAATTACAAATGTTAAATTTCAAATTATAAATTCCTCCCCCTACCCCCTCCAAAGGGGGACACAGGTGGTGTTGAG
>CAYWMV010000260.1:0-3645 GCA_964459055.1 uncultured Ignavibacteriaceae bacterium
TCCGAACTTTCCGAACTTTCCGAACTTTCCGAACTTTATGAACTTTATGAACTTTCCGAACTTTACAAACTTTATAAACTTTATGAACTTTCCGAACTTTATGAACTTTCCGAACTTTATGAACTTTATGAACTTTATGAACTTTCCGAACTTTACGAACTTTATGAACTTTATGAACTTTACGAACTTTATAAACTTTATGAACTTTATGAACTTTACGAACTTTATAAACTTTACGAACTTTACGAACTTTATGAACTTTATGAACTTTATGAACTTTATGAACTTTATGAACTTTACACTTGATTAGAATTTCAATTTCACTTTATTCTTTTTATTTTTATCAATAAACAAGGAGCGAATATGGATTTTCCTATTTTTCATCTCGATTTTTTCGGCGACCGCCTCTTAATCGCCGTAATAGCAATATTGCACGTCTTTATCAATCACGGTCTCGCCGTCGGATTCCTTCCCGTCGTCACGCTTATGGAATACCGCGGCTACAGGTCAAAACTCGCAGGACTCGATGAAGCAGAAAAATGGGATAACCTCGCATACAAGTTTATGTTTTTCGCTTTTATTATTACTACTACTGTCGGAGCACTCACCGGCGTCGGAATCTGGTTTTCCGCCGCTTTGATAAGCCCTGCATCAATCGGAAGTCTGATTCGCGTTTTCTTCCTCGTCTGGTTTATTGAATGGATAGTCTTTGTTCTCGAAGTTGTCTTCATTATGATTTATTTTCTAACATGGAAAAATTCAAACAAAAGCCTGCAAGCGAAAAAGAATCACGTCAGGGCAGGTCTCGCCCTTAGCATTTTCTCCTGGCTGACAATGGCAATAATCGTGGGCATCCTTGGATTCATGATGAACTCCGGCGTCTGGCTCGAAAATCGCTCTCTTATTAGCGGATTTACAAACCCTATGTATATACCGCAATTGACTTTCAGGACACCGATGGCTTTTATTCTCGCCGGCTCGATTGCGTTTTTGCTTACTTTCATTTTCCTGAAGGAGAAAAGCGAATTTAAAAAGAAAGTTCTGAAAAATATTTCCACGTGGATGTTTATATGGACTCCGCACGTCCTCGCCGCAGGTCTGTATTACCATTATCTTATTCCCGATTTGATGAAGACCAATATTCCTGTCGCAGTTGCCACACAGCAGTTTCAGGACTGGTACTCGTCTCTGCTCTATTACCTTGCAGCCGCAGTTGTAGTATCAATGATTTTCACCGTGTGGTTTTCGTTTAAACCTTTTAAGGTACCGAAGTTTGCCGCAATTATTCCTCTGATTGTAATTCTTCTAACACTCGGAACTTTTGAGCGCGTCAGGGAATTCGTGCGGAAACCTTTTGTAATTGAAGATTATATGTATTCGAATCAGTTACTCCTTGAAAATTATGAAAAATATAAGACGGACGGCATACTGAAACACGCTACCTATACGGATGTAACCGAAGTGACAGAAGAAAATAAATTAATAGCGGGAAAAAATGTTTTCAACATTACCTGCAGCCGCTGCCATACTACTCAAAATGTGAACTCCGTCGTAAGAAAATTTGAAAAACTTCTGTCGCCTTTAGGTCAGCCGCTCGATAAAAAAGCGATGACGGATTACATTCCCGTAATGGATAAGGGACGATATTATATGCCTCCTTTCCCCGGAAACGATAAGGAAATTGACGCACTCGTTGAATATATTCTTTACTTGCAGAAATCAGGCGACAATCTGCCCGGAGTCCAGTCAGCAGGCGTTTCGGTTTCTCCTTTAAGACAAAAATAAAATTTTAATTATATGTTTGTACAAATTCAACCTGTTCCGAGAGATATTCCTCTGCCCCAGCCGCTGCCCGAATGGCTGCTGATAGTACTTCTGATTGTATCTTTCCTGCTTCATATTCTGTTCGTTAATCTGATGCTCGGAGGAACGATTATTACTTTTGTTCTTCAGATTCTCGGTCTGAAAAATAAAAAATACGATAAACTCGCGAGGGAAGTCGAAATTACAATTACAGTCAATAAAAGTCTTGCAGTCGTGCTCGGAGTTGCACCGCTGCTCATTATTAATACTCTTTATACGGTTTATTTTTATTCCGCGAATGCATTGACGGGGTATGCATGGATTTCGATTATTCCGCTTGTTATAATCGCTTTCCTTATTTTGTATTATCACAAATATAAGTGGGAGCAATACGAAAATAAAAAAGTTAAGCATATCGTAATTCTCGGATTTGCTCTGGCAATTCTGCTTTTTGTACCGCTGATATTTCTGTCAAATGTTAACCTGATGCTTTTCCCAGAAAAGTGGTCTGAAGTTACAGGATTTCTATCGAGTCTTTTTATGTGGAATGTAATACCCAGATACTTGCATTTCCTTACAGCGACAGTAGCGGTTACGGGACTTTTCATTTTCGGTTATATCAGCAGGGAAAAATTTTCGGTTGAGGAACGACTACCCGGATTTTCAAAAGAGGAACTGAAAGAGAAATCTTATAAACTTACATTTTATGCAACTTTGTCGCAACTGGTTTTCGGGCCTCTCGTATTTTTCACGCTCCCCTGGAAAGGTGTTGACTGGAATCTTGCTTTTATCGTTACCGCCGGCGTGCTCATTGCCGCTGCCTCAATGACAATTCTCTGGCTCGAACTAAAAAAGAAAGAACTCGGTAAAAAATTCGGTATAATTATTATCTTAATTTCTATCACCGTTCTGCTGATGGGATGGGGCAGACACACCTACCGCGCCAACGTAATCGATCCCCACAAAAAACTAATGCAGGAATTCAAATAAAATTTCATTACTCATCCGATGAACTTGTTCGTCGGATGAGTATATATATCCTTGCTTTGTCCCTTTCAACTTGTCACTGTTTTGTCCCGCTTTCCAAATCCGTTATTCTTGCCTTGTCCCTTTCAACTTGTCACTTGTCACTGTTTTATCCCGCTTTCACCAGTTTTTTTTATGTGATTTTTACTGTTATGACTAATTTCTATTTCTGACTTATTCCTTTGCGTACTTCGCGACTTAGCGGTTATTTTTTTAATAATTTCTGCAATCCTCATCCACACGAAACAAAATTTTAAATTAAAAATTTTATTCCGGTTTTTTCCTCCTAATCATCAAATGCAGTGCAATCACAGGACATATAAAAAACATCAGCGCAAACTGCCTCACAATAACAATCGAATTCAGAACAGATCCCGCAACCATATTTTTATCGAACGGCGTGTATTTTTCCGCTATTCCCATCCACGTATCCCAGAAACTGAATATCACACTCAGTATAACAAGTGCAAACACCAGCAACACAAGAAACGTAGTAAACAGAAAATTCCTCCAGAAAATCATTTGCTCTTTTGTCATTTTTTTATATTAAAATTTACAATAATATTTTTCCGCTTAAACAGTCTCTCAAAACATATAAATAATATTTTTCACAATCAAGTATAACATATTTTCTCCCGCTATAGAATCTACTCCCTGTCCCTTCCTCCTGTACACTACTACTTACTACTAACCACTAACCACTAACTACTTCCTCCTGACTTCTGTCTCCTGTCTCCTTATTTCTCGTCCCTATTCTTAATTCTTAATTCTTAATTCTTAATCGAATATCTATTCTTAATTTTTAATTTTTAATTC
>CAYWMV010000261.1:0-3610 GCA_964459055.1 uncultured Ignavibacteriaceae bacterium
GCGATAGCGGTTGCCTGCAACTCATCGACCATCACGGACTGTCTGAAGATTTCAGGAGTAAGTTTGATGAAATCAGAAAGGGTGATGAATATCTGGAAAAAACATATTCCGTTTTTGAAGACGATATATCGGTAAGACTTACAAAAAAGCAAATTGAGAATAAACTGAATATCTCGGATTCAGTGAAATACCTCGATATACTGATTGAAAAAGGTATTATTCAAACCGAAAAACTTTATTCTAAGCCCGTTAAAGAAAAGTATGTTAAAATTATTAACAGGAAATTCAATCCCGCCGGACTGAATGAAATATTAATTGAACATAAGATAAAATCCGAAAAACAAATACGGTTCTTAAACGAAATATCGTCGGGAAATAATTTTGAACTCGGGATGCTCGTTAAGTTAACCGGAATAAGTTTAAATTCCGTAAACAGTATTTTTAAAAAGGGTTTAATTGACATAACGGAAAAAAGAATTGACAGGCAGTCATCGGGACATTTTTCGGAAGAGAACAGGGAAATTATACTGAATGAATCACAAAAATCGTGTATAGAAAAAATCAGTGAATCAATTTTTCCTTCAAAATTCTGTGTTCATCTGTTACACGGTGTAACAGGAAGCGGTAAAACGGAAGTTTATATTAGACTCGCAAAGAAAGTTGCCGGCTCGGGAAAACAGGTTATAATACTTGTTCCCGAAATATCTCTTACTCCGCAGTTGATATTCAGATTTCGCAGCAATTTCGGAAATGTTATCGGAGTGATTCACAGCCGGTTGTCGGACGGGGAGAGACTCGATACGTTTGACAGGATAATTGACGGTAAATACAAACTTGTAATAGGTGCTCGCTCGGCTTTATTTGCACCGCTGAGGAATCCGGGATTAATCATTGTTGATGAAGAGCACGATTCAAGTTATAAGCAGGAGAATTCACCGAGATACAATGCACGTGACGGCGCAATTATGAGGGCGAAAATTAACAATATTCCTGTTATTCTCGGCTCGGCAACCCCGTCGCTGGAAAGTTATTACAATGCGGAAAAAGGTAAATATTTTCTGCACGAACTTCCGGAGCGTGCAACGCAGATTAAAATGCCGGATATTTCGGTAATTGACCTTAAACATAAATTACCGGTTAAGCGTGATAAAACAGATAAGGATTATGTTCTTGATATTATTGACAGGGCGAAAGTTAGATTCCTCTCGAGAGAACTTATATTCAAAATTGACGAGCGCCTTCAGAAGAAGGAAAGCATTATATTGCTGCAGAACAGAAGGGGATTTCATTCATATATCGAATGTCTGGAATGCGGGAATGTCGAAACCTGTAAGTATTGCAGCATAACATTAACATTTCACAAATCTATAAATTCGCTTAAATGCCATTACTGCGGATTTATCAGGCAAAAAACAGAAAAATGCTCGATATGCGGTTCTTACAGAATAATAGAAAAAGGTGCTGGAACAGAAAAGGTGGAAGAAGAAATCAGGGAATTATTTTCAGGTGCAGTTGTTGAGAGGCTGGATTCAGATACAATAAACTCTTCCAAAAAATTCGGTAAAATTCTTCAGGACTTCTATGAAAAGAAAATTGACATACTGGTAGGAACACAGTTGATTTCAAAAGGTCTCGATTTTCCCGAAGTTACGCTCGTGGGAGTAATAAATGCCGATATAGGATTATTAAATCCTGATTTCCGGGCTACCGAAAGGACATTTCAGATTTTAACGCAGGTTGCCGGAAGAAGCGGAAGAAACGAGAAAAAGGGGGAAGTGCTGATACAGACTAATCATTCCGATTTTAAAGTATTCGAATACATTATAAATCACGACTACAGGGGATATTATAATTTTGAAATCGGGTTAAGAAAATCGGCAATATATCCGCCTTTCTGCAGATTGTCTTTAATTGAAATACGCAGCAAAAACAAATTATTTGCTGAATCTAAAATTAAAGAATTATTCAATTTTCTGTCTGCAAACGATAAAGGCAAAGTTCTTAATCTGTTATCGCCGATACAACCCTTATTCTCAAAATTAAATGAACAGCACAGGTATCATCTTTTAATAAAATCATCAAAAGAAAAAGACCCTTCGGGGAAAATACTTACAGGTCTGATTAATTCCGCAAAATCATATTCCGAAAAAAATTTCAGGGGGGATTACAGATTAATCATCGACATTGATGTCATTAGTCTGTTATAGACTGTTTTGGAATATTATTGTAGAAAAAATTTTAAGGTATGTACTGCTATTTTTGCTGCTGCGGTTTTTTCTCGACGCAGTTTTCGTCAATAAATAATTTCGCTTCTTTCACGCCGCGTGCGTATGCTTTTTTCCATTCGATGCAGGCATTGAATTTATCGCCTGCTTTATAATATGCATTTGCCCGGAAAAAATATGCCTTGGCGAACGTAGGGCAAATTCTGACAGCTTCACCGAAATCCAGAATGGCGATAGAATATTTCTTCAGGTTGTAATACGCAAGCCCTCTGTTTGTGAATGCCCAGTGATGATTGGGATAAATTTCAATTGCTTTCGAGTAGTCTATTATTGCATTCTCGTACTGTTTGAGAATAAAGTAGGCATTCCCGCGGTTTGTATAAACATCTGTTTTTGATTCAGAACTTAGTTCAATTGCTTTTGTATAATCATCAATGGCTTTTTCGTATTCCCTTAAAATGAAAAAAGCATTTCCCCTGTTGATATAAACATCCGGATCATCGGGTCTTTCCGTTATCGCTTTTGTGAATTTATAAAGTGAAGCGGACTGCTTTTCCATCTGAGAATATACGTAATCGAGACTGTACCTCGCATCGGAGAAATCAGGTTTCATTCTGAGTGCTTTCAGCAAATCGTCCACTGCCCTTGTGAAGTTGCCCAACTGTGTGTAAGTATTCCCGCGGTGAAAATATGCAACCGGGTCGTTTGGGTCGAGTTGAATTGATTTATTCAGTAATGACAGTGATTCCTCATATTCCTTTAACTGATAATGAACGAATCCTTTGTTTCTGTAGGCTTTTGAATACGTTGAATCCGTTTTTATCGCCTGTGAGTAGTCCAGTAAGGCGCTTAGATAGTTATTAACTTCAGTATAGACGTCACCCCGTAATGTGTATAAAGATGCATTCCACGGCTCAAGTTGAATCGCCATTTTATAATCCGAAATTGCATCGGAATACTTCTTTAAAATTAAATTGACATTCGCCCGATTAATATATGCAGCAGTGTAATTTTCGTCAAGTTCAATTGCTTTGTCGAACATTACTAATGCATTCTGGTAATTTGCCTTGTCTGTTTCTTTCTTACCGAGGTCGTTATAATTTTCTGCTGTCTGTAAATACACTACGGATACAGGGTACAAAAGTAGTGTAAGTAAAAATATGCAGACGAATTTCATATCTTACTTTTTTGTGAAATATCCCTAAATTCGATTTAATAATCAATTTATTATTTACTGACCTTAAAAATAGTGAATTTACGGGCGATTATTCCTGATATTCACGCCTAATACATAACCAAGCCAAGCCTGAACCAAAATGTTTTTATATCCGAATCGCGCCTTTGCGGTTATTTTTCTTCTATTCTTAATTCTTAATTTTTAATTC
>CAYWMV010000262.1:0-3576 GCA_964459055.1 uncultured Ignavibacteriaceae bacterium
TACAAGCCTGAAACTCTTTGATATTATGGGTTTCGGGCTTTGTTGTTTTAAAGAGAAATGTAAATATTATTTAAATTTTACTCTCAAAATCTAACCACAACCTAACTAAAAATCTAACCAAAGTTTTTCATTTCATTTCAAATCCAATAGGGTAAGGATAATTAGTAGTCTTTGTAAGTTGGTATTAATTTCAGTCGAGTAAATCATTTTTATAAAACACAATACTTAAAAAATATTGAATCAAATTATGATTATATAAAAACAAATAAAATATATTTGTGAAATAAAGCAATGATTATCATCATGTTAACGAAATAAGAAAAAATTTATTGAAAAATATCACTACTGTCCAGTTGTTAGTTGAATAAAAACAGTTGTTTATTTGGGGTATCGATGTCGTTTTTATCTTCGTGATCTGTAAGTAATTGATATAACATATCTTTACTAAAAATGTGGACACTTAAAATTTGTAAAATCTTGTAAGGATTTTCCGTAAGTTTATACTTTTTTATGATGTATAAAATTAAGACATATGTTGTGATTGCAATCCATATTTGTGTTTTTACTGCATTCTCTGTCGTTCCATAAAATGCTTTTATTCTCAAATGTTGTTTTATCCATTTGAAAAATAATTCTATTTTCCAACGTTCTTTATATAAAGCGGCAACAATCATCGGGGAAAGAGTAAAATGATTTGTTATGTAAGTAATATACTCGTTTTTTTCTTTATTATAATACTTTATACTTCGTAAATATTCCGGATAATCAAGTGAAGATTTTGGACCTGTCAGTTTTATTATTTGATCGTGTCTTATATCAGGATATTTTTTAACATTTATTGAACGTATTCTTTTATAAGCAAGATTTCTTTTTTTTCGTATTATAAAATATGCATTAGCCTTATTTATTTTGTAAAGTCTTTTAAAGTCTATATAACCCTTATCCATTATGTATATTGCCAAAGGTTCAATGGGTATAATATCTAATGTATTAATTTCATGAATTCTGCCGGATGTAATGTTTATAAGTGTTGGCAGGGATGTCCTTATATCAAGTAAAGTATTAATTTTTACAGCAGATTTTTTCTTTCGGAATTGAGCCCAGGGAAATAGAGATAAACAAAGATCAATTGTTGTTGCATCTAATGCGAATAAAGTATTATCCAGTTCTTTAAAAATAAGATCATCTTTATTATACAACTTAAGAGTTTCTTTAATGAGGTGCTGACCGAAGTCCTGAAAGATTCTCCAATCTCGATTTATATTTGCGTTAGCTAAATTATTTTTTGAAACTCGCCCTTTTATTCCGATATGGTAAAGTTTACTTTTAACTGAACACAGACAGGCTTCGATATCTCTTAAACTTTCTCGATAAGTTAGCTGTGCAAAAGCCATGCAAAGAAATTGATCCCAACAAGAGAATTTTCTAACGCGGTAATTGCCTTTATACTTAACCACTAATTTATCGAAATATCTTTTTGGCAACAAATCCATAAGTTGTGAAAAAATTGATTTCCCAAGGTTCATAAGACAAAATTTTTTTTAAAAACCTTAAGATTTTTATAAAATTTAACATTTTAAATTCAAATCGATTTCACTAAAAAGTTTGTTAACTGTTATATATTGTTGGCATTTATAGACTTTTCCATTTTTTAAACTGGACAGTAGTGGAAAAATATTTTCTAGTCGGGAACTTATTTAATTTAGAAAAGGTTTAAACGTTCATAACGTTCATAACGTTCATAACGTTCAAAACATTTAAAACGTTTAAAACAATTAAAACTATTAAAAATAAATTAAATAAAAGAAAGGTTACAAAAATGACAAACAAAATTAAATTATCCGGTTTACTGATTTTTATTTTCGGACTTTTTTCATTTGGATTATTCACCGGTTGCAGTGAAGACAGCAACCCGGTCAATTTAATTCCGAAAGATTCATATCTAAGGGTGATACATTCATCGGCAAATGCTCCTAACGTTGATGTTTATGCTAATGGCACAAAAGTTCTGAGCAATGTTCCTTATCAAACAGGTTCCTCCTACCTTAAAGTAACGGAAGGGACTTATAACATTAAGGTTACTCCTGCAAATGACACTACAGGAGTTATTGTTGCGACGTTAAATTTAGCCGGAGACAGCAAATACACAGTTATTGCTCCGGGAAGTGTTGCAAATCTTCAGAATAATGTCATAGTAGCACTTGATACAAATTCAAGCACTCCGGCTTCAGGAAATTTCAAGTTGAGAGCCATACACGGCTTTGAAACTGCGGCAGTCGATATACACGTCAGCCAGACAAATAACTTTACACCAGATGCAAGTACCAAAGTTGTTTCTTCATTCCCGTTCAGAGGTATTACTCCGTATTTGGAATTGCCAGCGGGAACATATTACATTAACATTACTCTCCCGGGAGAATTTACAAAACTAATACCTACTGATTTTATGCTGACAGGGGCTAACGGTAACATATTTACCGCAGTCGCAAGCGGTTATAATGTAATTACACCGGTTTCCGGTCCGGTATTAAACGGTTATCAGGATAATTAATTAATAATAATCGAAAAGGCAGAACTTCAGATACAGTTCTGCCTTTTACTTTTATAATATGAATAGATATCTTGAAATAAATTTCATTTTAATTTAATTTATGAGTGTGAATAGTATGAATCAAAAATTACTGACATCTTCAGAGGTAGCGGAATTAATTAATGTTAACGTATCAACAGTCAAAAGATGGACTGACAACGGAGAAATCAAATGTACGCATACTTTAGGGAAACACAGAAAATACAGATTCCGGGATGTTATTGATTTTGCGGCAAACAATCACATTCAGATCAATCCCTCTTACTTATATTCCGGTCAGATTAATAAAGACGAAATAAGAAAAATAAATTTCGCAGTCTATTCAAATGATTATAAATTCCTGTCTGATACTTTTTATAATTATATTTTAAAAGGAAATAAGTCTAAAGCGGAGAGCCTTTTAAAATTAATATATGGTTACAAAGTTCCGCTGGGGACAATTTACGACTCGGTCGTAGCGCCTTCCCTGATACGCATAGGGGAAGACTGGTATGAAAACAAAATCGGAATCGAAACCGAACACCTTGCCTCAAACATAACTCTTCAATCTGTAATTAAACTGCAGGATGTAATAATAAAAAAAGAGCCGAAAGGTTTTGTATCAGTGTGCGGATGTCTGACAGACGAGTTTCACAGCATCGGAATTACCTGTATCAATAATTTACTGGAATCCGAAGGATGGGAAAGTTATCTGCTCGGAAGCAATACTCCCGCATCTTCGTTCATTAAAATAATTGAACAGTATAAACCTCATCTTGTATGTATTTCCACTTCAGTTATTAACGACGTTAAATCGTTTTCTGAAGAAGTAAATGCGATATACAGAGTTACTAATAAATACAAAGGAAGACTGGCAGTATCCGGACCTTCCCTTACACCTGAAATCAGAAAAAAAATTAATATGGACTTTTCTCCGGATTCAGCAAACCGGATATTAAAAATACTCGATGAAATGGAATTCAAATCTAAACAGAACTGATTCATTC
>CAYWMV010000263.1:0-3575 GCA_964459055.1 uncultured Ignavibacteriaceae bacterium
TTAAATTTTAGTGACTTTAGTGTTAAAATGAGTAATACATGTTAGTTTTATAATTCTTAATTTTTTGCCATTTTACGCAGAATTTGAAAACTAATGGAATAATTCAAAATTCGTAATTCAAAATTCATAAATAAAGTATTTGCCTTTAAAAAATCCTTTAATAATGATAAATTAATGAATTATTTTAATAGACATTATGATTGATTTTGTATTCAAGCCTTTTGAGGAGATGACGACCGAAGATTACCGGAAAGTCGGTTTCAAATCCGGATTGGAAATCCACCAGCAATTACACACCGAAAAAAAGTTATTCTGCAGATGTCCTGCAGGAAGGTACAGCAAAAATTACAACGCTGAAATTCTCCGGCATATGCGTCCTACATTATCGGAACTCGGCGAATATGACGGTACTGCATTAATGGAGTTCAAAACAAAAAAAGAAATTATTTATCAGATTCACCGTGATACCGTCTGCACATACGAGATGGACGATACTCCGCCGTTTGAAATAAACGACGATGCACTTGACAAAGGAATTGCGATAGGTATGCTGATGAACTGCAATATTATAGACGAACTCCACATCGCCAGAAAGCAATATCTTGACGGCAGCATCCCGACGGGATTTCAGAGAACTGCAATTTACGGAGTTGACGGTTGGATACCTTATAAAAACAGAAAAATAAACATAATTCAGATTTCTATTGAAGAAGATTCCTGCCGCGAAGTATCGGATATAGGTCATATGAGAGTTTACAATACAGACCGGCTTGGTATGCCTTTAATAGAAACTGTAACGGCACCGGAGATGCTTACACCGGTAGAAGTAATGGAAGTAGGAGAAATATTAAGCGCGGTTGTCAGGAGTACAGGTCTCGTCAGAACCGGTGCCGGAGCCGCGAGAGAAGATGTAAATGTTAGCGTTACAGGCGGAACAAGAATCGAAATCAAAGGTGTTCCCAGTCTCGGCAGAATACCGAAACTGACCTATCACGAAGCGATGAGGCAATGGAATTTATTGAGACTGAGAGAAGAATTAAATAAAAGGGGAATAACTCCTGAATCTTTCCGGTCTAAAGTTGATAACGTGACTAAATTATTAAAGAAAACCAAATACCTTCCCATTAAAGATGCTTTAAGCAAGGGAAATTTAGTTTATTGTGTTACATTAAAAGGATTTAAAGATTTATTAAGATGGCAGACGCAGACAGATACTTATTTTTCAAAAGAAATTTCCGACAGAGTCAGAGTAGTTGCCTGTTTGACGAATCTTCCGAATATAATTCACTCGGACAGTTCAGGCGAAACGCTTGCCGCTTCGGAATGGCAGACACTGAAAAAGCACGTCGGTGCAAAAGATAATGATACAATAGTGCTTGTATGGGGCGATGAGAGAGATGTAAGAACAGGTGCAGGCGAAATAGAAATCAGGGCTAAGGAAGCGACAATCGGTATCCCGTCGGAAACGCGTCAGGCACTGAAAGACGGAACAACCGGATTTGAAAGAATTCTTCCGGGACCCGACAGAATGTACCCCGATACGGATTTACCTCCAAAAAAAATAACTCTTGAAAGAATTGATTCATTGAGGAGGTTACTTCCCGAGCCAATATGGGAAAGGGAAAAGTGGTATCGTGAATTAAAGATTCCCGAAGATACAATCAGACCGCTTGCCATTTCAAAATTTGCGAACCTGTTTAAAAAACTGGTAAAGGAACTTAAAATTAATCCTGTACTCGCGGCAGTTGCTCTTATACAATATCCGAAACGGCTTGAACGGAAAAAACTTGACATATCAAATTTAAATGAAGAAAATATTCTCGGGATTTTCGAATTATATGCAAAAGGCAGGACTTCGCGTGAAGGAATATTACTGCTGATGGAAGAAACGGTAAAGTCTGGAACGATTGAAAAAGATAAAATACAGCCGATGCTGAAAGAAAAGGATTTGACTAAAATAATTGAGGAAGCCGCTTACGAAACAGAGCACATAAAAATTTACAATCCGGAAAACAAAAATGTGATTATACTCGGAAAGACAATGAACAAAATAAGGGGCAGAATTGACGGCTCGAAAGTATCAAAAAAAATATTAAATTAGCAGGAGAAATATGTCAGACGATTCATATAAAGGATACAGAGGTGAAGCACTTGGAGTGCTGAAAAATTTTAATGCTCTCGTATGGAGCGATGTGGAAATAAAAACGGATACGGGAAATTTCAAAGGAATAATATTGCCCAGGTCGGAAACTTCCGATGCTGAACACGTTGTAATAAAAGTACGTTCAGGATACAACGTGGGTATTGCAGCGAAGAGAATTGAAGACATAAAAATAGAAGGCCGTAAAGAGGCGCATTACAAGATTCCCGAAAAAGAATTTCCTTATGACCCTGTTAAGCCAAACGTGAAATTGCTCGGCACGGGCGGAACTATAGCGAGTCGTCTGGATTACAGAACAGGTGCCGTAATTCCCGCATTTACTCCGGGTGAACTATACGGCTCCGTTCCCGAACTTGCGGATATCTGCAATCTCGATACGGAAAAACTATATGGCGTTTTCAGTGAAAATATGGGTCCCGAACAATGGCGGGGAACTGCGGAAGCAATCGGCAGGGAAATTGAGAAGGGAATCCAGGGAATTGTAGTCGGACACGGAACGGATACAATGCATCACACTGCAGCGGCTTTGTCATTTATGGTTCAGAATTCTCCTGTTCCGATTGTTATGGTCGGCTCGCAAAGGTCAAGCGACAGACCTTCCTCTGATGCAGCACTGAATTTAATGCACAGCGTTAAGACCGCAGCGGAAAGCGATATTGCCGAAGTAATGGTCTGTATGTTCGGTCCAACTTCGGACGAATACGGTCTGCTTCATCAGGGCACGAGAGTCAGAAAAATGCATTCATCATACCGCTCTACATTCAGGACCATAGGCGATTACCCGATTGCAACTGTTAGTCGTGAAAAAATAACTCCTTTGCGTGACGATTACAGAAAAAGAAGAAACGATAAGAATGCTATTATTAATACGGCATTTGAGGATAAGGTCAGCATAGTTTATTATTATCCGAATATGAGGCCGGATATTGTCGATTCTTTAACCGATAATGGTTACAGAGGAATCATAATAGCGGGAACGGGACTTGGTCACGTTAATAAACCTTTGTACCCCGCTTTGAAAAGGGCAAGTGAAAAGGGGATTGCAATTTATATGACAGTGCAGACTTTGTGGGGCTATGTTCAGATGTATGTTTACGATACGGGACGCGATATTATGGAACTCGGTGTTGTACCTGCGGCGAATATGCTGCCGGAAGTTGCTTACATAAAACTCGGTTGGGCTCTCGGACAGACTGAAGATTTGCAGAAAGTTAAGGAAATTATGCTGACTTCTTATGCAAATGAAATTACCGAGCGTGAACCCAGTAACGGCTACCTTATATTTCAGGGCGGACTTCCAGAAGTGGAAGAGTTCATTTCAAAATACAGAAAGTGATTAGTTGTTAGTTATTAGTGGTTAGTGATTGGCTGATTGGCTGATTGAATGATTGAGTGATTGGCTGATTGGCTGATT
>CAYWMV010000264.1:0-3540 GCA_964459055.1 uncultured Ignavibacteriaceae bacterium
GTGTCTTTACCTCCAAATTGGAACGGATACGGAAATCTTCGGAAAGTTTCCGTGATAAACAACCAATATTGTTTTGTAGTTGAAGACGGAAAAAGAGTTTTTAAAAGTACAAATTACGGAGATACCTGGGACAGCATAGGATATGTAACTGGTGCGGACCATCCATATTCCTGCAGGTTTTCAAGTTTGCAGACGGGTTGGGTGTGCGGGACATATGGTCAGATATTTAAATCAATAGACGGCGGTGCAACCTGGAATTATCAGTTTTGAAATTCCAAAATTTAGTGAAGTTAAAATTGTCGTTTATGATATACTCGGAAAACAAAGAGACATAATCTTAGACGGAATATATCAGGCAGGTAAATATGAAGTGAATTATTCGCCGAAGGATTTAAGTTCAGGAATATATTTTTACAGAATGGAAATAAACGATGAGATTACAAAAACAAGAAAATTAATAATGAATAAGTAATATTAAATAATAATAATATGAAAAACTTATTTTCAATTGTAATAATGGCTTTAACAATGAGTGCAAATGCTCAGTGGTTTCCTCAAGTTTCAGGTACTAATAGTATTTTACGTGATGTTGAATTCCTGAACAGATATACAGGCTGGATTGTCGGAGATGGAGGTCTTATCTTAAAAACTACAAACGGCGGAGTCAATTGGATTAATATTCCGAATCCTGCAGTTGAAAAACCTTTATTTAAAGCAAGTGTAATAGACTCTAATACTGTATATGTGGTCGGTTGGTTTGAAACTATAATAAAAACTACCAACGGAGGAATAAACTGGGTTGAAATTCAAAATGGACCCTGGGGAGGAGGAGATAGTTATACCAGTTGTTTTTTCTTAGACCAGAATTATGGGTTTATTGTAGGTCAAACCCAGGTTGTTTTGAAGACAACTAACGGAGGATTGAATTTTACCGGAGGTTATTTAAGCGGTGCATTTTATGATGTGTATTTTAAGAATTTTAATGTTGGTTTAGTTGCAGGCAGTGTTGTAAGTTCATATAAAACTACAGATGGCGGTGAAAATTTCAACTTAATGAGTTTTCCATTCGGAACTACAGGTTCAACTTTTTATAAAATATCTATATTTAATGAAAATTGTTGGTTTATAGGCAATAATAGAAGAGTCTTTTATTCGCCTGATTTTGGTAATTCCTGGGATACGATTAGTAATATACCATATATTTCACCAACAGGAACAATATATTGCTGCAGTTTCCCTGATTCATTAATCGGCTGGTCTGCAGGAGAATATAACAGACTTTTTAAGACAACAAATGGGGGTTACAACTGGACGCAGGAAAATACAGGTGTTGGAACCTGGTTTTGGAGAGATATTTATAGTTACAGCGATTCAATAGTTTGGGGAGTTGGAGGAGGAGGAAGAATAATGCACACGACGAACGGAGGTCAGACACTTGTAAGCAACAACAATGCATATTCAAATGTGCCGAAATATTTTAAATTACATCAAAACTTTCCGAATCCGTTTAATTCGGAAACAATAATTAATTTTGAATTGAGCAAAGATGGTATGACAAAATTGATAGTATATGATGTTACAGGAAGGGAAATAGCAAGATTGGTTGATGAATATCTGCTTAAAGGTATTCATAAAGCCAGATTCAGTATTGGAAATACAAATCAAAAAATTTCAGGCAGTATTTATTTTTATTCATTATACTTTAATAATCAATTACTTGATACTAAAAAATTAGTTTATATACCGTAAAATAAAAAAAATTGATAAGGGCACCTTAAAATAAAAAGGGCATTTATTAAAATAAAAGAGAGAGTTAGAAATTATGAAACACTCCTTGTCCGGGGATTCATAAATTCTTACCGAACGGTATAACTCTCTCTATTTAAAAACCTTTTAAATTAAAATAATATGGAACACAATAAAATAAAATGCATTATCGTGATTACGATTACAATTTTGTTATTTGTATCACAAAACATTTTTGCACAATCCGGATTCGAATGCGGATTTACAGGTGCAGGTCAATATAGTCCATATGTAAGCCTGAATGACTTTTGGGGCTTGAATAAACCTATCAGAACAGATATCAGCGGTGTAATACCTGAACCGCCGACTGAGGCATATTTTCCTGTTTTAGTTGTTTTTGTTGCATTTGCCGATGACCCGGGTTTACCTCAATGGCCTGAAGACCAGGCACCTGATTATCTCAACAACTTTATTGCAGAAACTAAAGATTACAACACAGAATGGTGGAATGCATACAGTGAAACCACGGCACCGTTGAGTGATTATTGGTTAGAAGCAAGCAGAGGAAGATTACACGTCCTTGGTAAAGCATATTATGTTCAGTTAGGAAATGCATCCAACTATTCTACAGAAGCAATAATGAATCAAGCGATTTGGGATGACTTAATAAATAATCAAAACCTTACAGATTGGACTCCTTATGATTTCTGGAAACCTGTAGTTGATAATGGAGTTCGGAAATTCAAATGGGAATCAGATGGTTATGTTGATATGATTTATAAAATCCACAAGACAAGAGGTAGAGGACCGATGCCTAATGTTGCCGGATATGCGCATCTAACTTGGGATAGATACGATAATACTATTATTCCTGTCGATCCTGACAATGGAGTATCAATAAAATACGGATTTTCGACAGAGGGCTCGGGATTAACATTAGCTTTCTCATCAAACAAAAATGCGAAAATAAGTGTATTGATGCATGAACACGGTCACTTTTTATTTGCTGACGGACATATAACATACGGAAAAGTAGTTGCCGGTCCGGGAGGCGAAGGTTATTTAAGTCCTTATGAAATGATACTTCTTGGCTATATGTCACCTACAACAATAACGTTCAATAATTCTACCCCTTATAATTTAAAAGATTATTCTGCAAGAGATAATTCTGAAGGTCATATTTTGAAAGTTCCGATTGCAACAGGAGAGTATTTCTTAATAACCAACAGGGGCAATTTTTCGAAATGGGATAAACTGATGCTGGGTGATACGGCGAGGATAAATTCATTCGATGTATTTAATGAACTTGGCAGCGGAGTATATATTCATCACGTTAATAAAGAAATCTCACTTCCATTGGGAAATGAGCATGTTCAGGATTTAGAGTGTGCAGACGGACTCTGGTCTTTCGAATACGATACACAAGTTAGAATGTATGCATGGGATGCAGGTTATTGTTTCAATAATGGAATGTGGAATGTTTTTAAGCGTAATCAAGTAATTTATGACAATGATTTAGGTATGAATAATACAAATTCTGTGGGTGATGATAAAAGCAGCGGTTATTATATGTGGGCTTGGAAAGGACATGTTCCGCAGGACCCATGCGATTTAGGAACTGAAAGATTATACACCAATGATAGAAATTATTATGCTTTCGATCAAGTATCTGGAGATAGATTTGATCCATGGAAAATGGAATATAACGAAGTCTTCTCCCCCTATTCATCCCCAAATACTAATACCTGGACAACAATTCCAAGTAATCAAAATTCAGGAATATTTATTGTTTTA
>CAYWMV010000265.1:0-3538 GCA_964459055.1 uncultured Ignavibacteriaceae bacterium
GAATTCAATTAACAAAAGGCAGGTATACCCAAATAAAAATTATCACAAATTATAAATAAACGCCAGCAATCCTCTAATATTAGTTATAGATTTAGTATTCTCAACTTTTCCCTTATCTGCATAGTTAACCGTTCCGTAAGCAGCGGAAGTAATTTCCAGTTCGGCTGCAATTTTTGTTTTGCCCGAAATGATTGCAAATCTCGGAGAGACTCTGATAAGGTTTTCGATATTTCCTCCCCTGCCGTAGAAAGCGGTAAAATTATCATCAGCACCAAGATTCTTTGACATACCCGCAAAAATTCCCACTTCAATATTTTTCACATAGGAAATTTCAGTCCATACCGACATAGTGTTAATATTCGTGTATGTTTCGATTCCTGTAGTTGTATCAACCGATTTTACTCCATAGCCTCCGAGCATAGTAAAATCGGTCATATTTTGTCCGTACACACCTTCAATTTTCCACACGACGTCACTGAACTTAAACTTTCCGAATGCGAGAGCGGAGAAACTTCCGATATTTTCATCAGACTTATAATTCTTAGAAGTGCTGATACGGGGAGTAAGAATTTTATAACCTCCACCGATTCCGAAGACATTATCACCTGCATTAAACTGAAACTGAGCGTGCAGACCCGGCAGCACTGCATTTCTTAAATACTTCGATGAAAATCCGTCAGGACCGTTGCTTTGAAAATCCCTTTGAGTATAGGCAACAGCGGTAAAACTAAGCGCATCAAATTTCTGAACAAATCTCAACTGCGGATTTCTTGCAAACGGCTGAAACGGCGAACCTGTATTGAATGAAATGGTAGCAGGCGAGCAGTCAACGACAAACATCGGATTCCAGAACTGACCTGCGAGCAATGAAGTATTTCTCCAGTCAAGTTTCACAAAAGCGTGCCGGAGTCTCAAACCATTCACATCATTTTCCGAAGTTCCGAAAAATTCCGCTTCAATCATACCCGACGTTTTTGCATTCAGAAATTCAGGACCGGTAATTTTCCCGGTAACTCTTGTTTGTGCCGAAAGAAAATTAAGATTAGGTTTAGCATGAATATCCTCACCGTTTTGATCGAGCAATTCATTTTCAGGAAAAAGTAAAAAATGTCCTTCCCGAATCGAACTCACCTGACGCGAATCCCCGAAGAAGTCCGCCTTAACGAATCCCGAAAAAGAAATTCCGAATTTGCTGTCAGGTTTATCCTGAGCGAACAAAGAAACAGAAAATAAAATTAAAAATCCAAGTAATAATACTTTTCTCATAATGATAAATGATTTAGTTAATAAATTACTGCAAATTAATATTTTATTTTACTGATAAAAATACCATTATTGAGATAATCCGTTAAGAGTCAAATTGGAAATGAAAAAGGCTCGTAAGAGCCTTTTTTGCGGAAGGGGCGAGTTTCGTACTCGCGGTACAGTTTAATCCGTACGACGTTTTAGCAAATCGTTGGTCATTTTATTTTGAAAATAATTTTGTTAATTCTAATCTTATAATTTATATTCCTATTTAAATGCAAATAATTCCGTTGTAATTCTAATTCTATTAAAAATGTTCTTCAACATGTTAATCAATATCCTAAATCTTTCAGCCTACTTCCGATTTTCCTGATAGAGGATTTAATGTCTTCAGCAGATGGCAAATTACCATATACTAATTTTTTTAATTCTATATTGTAACTCCGCTCTAGATTATTCCAGGTTTTTTCAGTTTCTTTGAAAATAATAGAGTCACTCCATTTTTCTTCTAACCATATTCCGTTAAAATGTGAGTTGTTTTTATCATCATCTTTCACCTTTTTTATCATTTCTGAAAATTCATCGGAATAAATAAATGATTCAATTTCTACATTTCGCACTAATATGCAGATATCATATAAATGTCTTATTTTTCTCTTTAGTTCTTCAATTGCATTCTCATTATATGAATGTCGGATAATACTAAATATTTTTTCTATAAAGGTTCTCCTAAAATCAAGAACGTTAATATGGAATGGTTTTAAAGAATAGAATTCAATTAACTCCGGTTTATTTTCAGAAATATATTCAGCGATTATGCTGTTTATAATTTTCCTGAAATTAGGTTCCGGTTTAGTGAAAGAATTAATTTCAACTATTATATTATCTTTTATTTTATCGTTACTGTTACCAGAAATACTGTATGGATAATTATAGGCTGCTTTTCTAAATCTTCCTTTTTTACTTGTCGTTCCCGGAATTTCAACCTCTGTAAAACCAGCAGTAATTGTTTTCGCAACTTTTTTCAGAAATCGTTCTTTTCCTGAGTTATTTGAACATTCGTGAGGATATACAATCGCTAAATCAATATCTTCCGAAAATCGTTCGATTAATTTAAATGCTTTTGATAATGATGTACCTCCTTTAAATATAATATTATCGCTGTAATCTGAATCAGATATTCTTTTCAGAATACAGGTAACCCAGTAATCTTTCTCCACTATTGTTGCAGAAATTCCGGTGTACTGAGCAACGTATGTGACTGCATCCTTATAAATTTCTTTTTCCTCGTGCAAATTCATTTTATTTTCCAGTTTGTTTTATTTGGTAAAATATTACTGTCAATTCCTATTTTATATTCAGTAATCGGATTCAATGTTCTTTGCAGAACATTGCTTAATGCAATATCATCGTTTAATTCAAAGAAAGCACCTAACAATGCCCTTGTGCGCGGATTATATCTTCTCGATAAAAAAAGAAGTCTGTATTTTTCTTTCAAATCCATTTTTTTTATAAGTGAAATTAATCTGAGCATAACGTTATTAATGTCAGAATCCGGTATTTTCGTAATATCTTTCAGAGCATCTAAAATCCGAAGTTTTTCAATATCATTTTTTTTTATATTATGATTAAGAGTCTGATATTTAATTCCTAAATTACTGATTTTCGCTCTTCTTTTGTTTCCTTTTGCTTTAAGAGTGATTGCATTAGGTACTTGTGCAGTTAATCCGAGTCTATTATACTCCGAAATTCCTGTTTTATATCCGATTATAGTTTTATCGTTAATTGTCAGAATATTTATGATTTCATTTTCATCCGGCTTGATTTCTCCGAACACTGATTGTTTTGGTTTATAATATATTCCTTTTCTCAGTCGTTTAATATTTTCTTTTTTAGTTAATCTGCTAAGTGCTTTTAAAATTCCAGCAACTTCTTCTTTTTTAGTTGAAATGTCATTATATCTGAATACTGCACCGGGTAAGATACCATCAATGAATTTCTTAACTTTCTTTTGAATGCTAATATTTTCGTAGTTTTTAAATTTCGCCATATTTTAATGTCCGGTAATTACTGTAATAAACTTGACATAATTATTAATATATCATTGATATAATATATATTTATAATTTATAAAATAATATACCAATATTTATCTCCATATTATTTATTTATATAAAATACCAGAGATAAGGAAAATAAACATAACGTTTCTTTATAATAAAAAACCCTGAATCGTTTTTGGATTCAGGGTATTTTTGCGGAAGGGGCGAGATTCGAACTCGCGGTACAGTTT
>CAYWMV010000266.1:0-3533 GCA_964459055.1 uncultured Ignavibacteriaceae bacterium
CTCATAACAATACTATTCTTAATATTTCTGTCAGTTTGTTATTCGCAGGATGAAAGATGGCTTTATGTGGGGTCTCTTAATGATGTTACCGTCTATTACGATAATGAAACAGTAAAACGTTCAGATAACACAACAACAGTCCTGTTAAAATATATCAATGCAGCTAACGAAGATATCCAGTATTTAATTTATAAAATTGATTTTTATCGTGATAAAGACTTTTATAAACTTATTTCGGTTACTGTGTATCCGGGTAACGGGGCTCCTTATACTTATTTGTATAATGAAGTAAAAGAGATTCTGCCGGAGTCAATCGAAGAGACTGCATACCGGATGTTTCATTGATAATCCTGCGTTATTGGGTAAATCGGAATGTAAAATTACAAAAAGAGTATTTATATCCTAATTATATTGATATATATATTTTTAAACCATATTTTAGAAAAATTTTAACAAAATAAATATATGAAAAAATTATCATTATTTTTATTGATTGCTGTCATCTCGTTGCTTTCAAACGAGGCGTTTTCTCAGGCTGAAGTAAGTACAAGGCTGAAAAACAGAATGGCGGCGATGGCACCTTTTGAGAGTCAGAAAATTCTGATTCTGTTAAAGGACAGGGTTAATGTTGAATCACTCGATTTTCAACTATACAAAATGAATGCCGATGTTAAGTTGCGTTCAAAAACAGTAATTGAAGCATTGATGGATAAAGCAAGCAGGACGCAGGGACCGTTATTATCCTATCTCGAAAGTCAGAGAAATAACGGTAAAGTCAGAGGTTATGAAGGATTCTGGATAACAAATTTGATTGCAGCCGATGTTACTCTTGAAGTCATAAATGAACTGACTAAAAGGGCAGACATTGATGAAATTGACCTTGACCCGCTGTTGGATTACGACCGTCCTACCGGTCCGCCTATAGATGCTACCGAAGGAACTGAAAGTTCGGAAATCGGATTGAAGGTTGTTAAGGCAAACAAACTATGGGAAATTGGGATTACCGGAGCAGGACGAATAGTTATGAACATAGATACGGGTGTTGACGTAAATCATCCTGCATTAAATTCAAGGTGGCGGGGTAACAACGGTGCGCCCTGGTATCACGCCTGGTTTGATAAGAACGGAAGTACAACCCAGCCGACTGATTGCGATGTCCACGGAACACATACTATGGGTATAATGTGCGGACGTTCCGGTTCGGATACTGTCGGTGTTGCACCGGGAGCGCAATGGATAGCTGCCAGAACAATATGTTCATCACCGCACACCAGCAATTCAATTGCGGCTTTCCAGTGGGCTATGAATCCCGACAGTAATTCGGGTACAAACTCCGATATGCCGGATGCAATCGGAAATTCCTGGTATGACCCGGATGTATCAAATGAGTGTACGAGTATTTATAAAACTACGCTCGACGCACTTGAAACAGCAGGAATAGCCGTAGTTTTTTCCTGCGGAAATTCCGGACCGGGAACATCAACAATTACAAAACCGAAAAATATAAACACGAATGTAGTAAACTGTTTCAGTGTCGGTAACATTAACGGAAACGTTGCTTTTCCTTATCCGATTTCGAGTTCATCATCAAGAGGACCTTCCGTTTGCGGAGGTTCAGGTTCACTTTTAATTAAACCCGAAGTTGTAGCACCGGGAACAAGCGTTAGGTCATCCGTACCCGGCGGAGGTTATAGTTTACTTTCCGGAACTTCAATGGCGTGTCCGCACGTGGTCGGAGCAGTTGCATTGTTAAAGCAGGTTGCACCGAATATGACAGGCAGACAAATCCTTGAAATATTATATAATACCGCGGTTCAGCTTCCGGTAAACGGCTCGGAAAATAATGATTACGGAAAAGGTGTTATTGATATATGGGCTGCCTATCTTCAGTTAGGTCCGTCTGTTACTCACACGCCTCTTCCGAATACGGAAAATCTGACAGGTCCTTATGCGGTTAATTCCGTGATTAGTTCTCCGCTGGCGGGACTCGACCCGTCAAAAGTAAAACTGCACTGGTCGAGAAATAATATTATTTTCACCGACAGCATTGTTATGACAAAAGGTTCGGGAAATAACTGGTCTGCCAATATTCCGGGTAACGGAACTGCCGCAACATACAGATATTACATTAAAGCAACAGACAGTCTCGGAAGAACGGGATATTCTCCGACAGGAGCACCGACATCATTCCATTCATTTATTGCATCACCCGATACGGTGAAACCCGTTATTACTCACACTCAGTTAATGAACGTTCCGAAAGTTAACTGGCCTGTATCGGTTTCTGCAAACGTAACTGATAATATCGGAGTTGATTCAGCGTGGGTAAAATGGTACAAGAATACAACTTCAACAGGAATAAAGCATTTCAAATTATTACCGCAAAGCGGAAATAATTATTCGGCAGTCTTTAATTCGGTTAATGCAGATGTTCAGATTGGTGACTCTATATTTTACAGAGTATTTGCACGCGATAATTCGATGGCGCATAATACCGATTCGACTGCATTATATCAGTTCAAGATTATCAATCAGGTTAATGTTATTATTGGAACCGGAACGACAGCCGTTGGCTGGCCCTACTATACTTTTTATATGGACAGCAGAACCGATATGCTGTATCTTGGAAGTGAAATCGGAGTTCCTGCACCGGGTGCTTACATAACTCAAATCGGATTTAATGTTGTTAGTGCGGCTTCACAGGTGATGAACGGCTTCCAGATTAAAATGCAGAATACAACCGCTACTGCAATAAGCGGATTTACTTCTTCCGGCTGGACAACAGCATATAACGGAACATATTCGGTTCCGGGAACAGGCTGGCAAATGGTGACTCTGCAGACACCGTTCTATTATACGGGCGGTTCTAATCTGCTTATTGAAATCTGTTTTAATAATTCGAGTTATACATCTAATACTACTGTAAATGCTGCTGCACAGACAAACAGGAATAAACATCAGCATTCTGACCTATCATCGGGAGACGGATGTACTCAGATTACGTCACCGGGAACTACATATACTGCACTTCCGAACATTCAGTTGGTTATGAATCCCGGTCCGCCGCTCGGTATATCACAAACAGGGAATGAAATTCCTGAAACGTATAATCTCGCACAGAATTATCCGAACCCGTTCAATCCGTCAACAAAAATTAACTTTGCGATACCGAAACAGGGAATGGTAACGCTGAAAGTATATGATGTTCTCGGAAGGGAAGTTGCAAATCTTGTCAGTGAAGTTAAAACTGCGGGAAATTATATTGTTGATTTCGATGCAAGCGCATTGTCAAGCGGAGTTTATTTCTACAAACTTGATGTAAACGGATTCAGTGATGTAAAACGTATGATGCTAATTAAGTAATAAGAAGACAGAATAAGTTAAAAAATATATTCATAAAACCCGGTATCAAACACCGGGTTTTTTTATACCCTATTTCCCGTCAGGGAATAACATATATAAATAAAACAAACCCGCAAAGCGGGTGAAATATTTAAAAAACCTGTTATATTTGTTACTAAAAGAACGAAGCC
>CAYWMV010000267.1:0-3522 GCA_964459055.1 uncultured Ignavibacteriaceae bacterium
ATTCCTCTGGATATGGTTTTTTACCGGGTTTATTATTATCACAATCTTTAAAACTAAACTCGAAGTTTATACACTGCTGATTTTATCCCAGGCGGCAATTATTATTCCCTCTTACGTAGAAGATATTGACTCTGCAAGTCTGAAAGAAAAAGTATTTGTAACGATGCTGATTTTTTTCAACGTCTTCTGGTCTCTGACGCTCGACTTCAGAAACCTGCTGAAGGACTACATTTTTCACAACGCTTTGCTGTTTTTTATAATTCTGGCGGTTGTATTTTTTATTCTGCTGATAATATCGTATTTCTATAATAATCGTTTCAGCATAAAAGCATTTCTTGCTCTGTTTATTGCTGTGTTCTTTTTAAGCCTCAATACAGTGCATATGATAAATGTTCCGTGGTGGGAAAATACTTTTGAATTAACAGGAGTTAAGAAAAATATTGACGATACGGGAAAAAAGGATATTGTCTATATTGCGGCAAACTTCAGGGCAAATCCGCAGTTCAGTTTTTATTTCAGGGGACTTAATATCGGATGGGCGAATAATGAATATTCTTACAGGCTGCTCGAGACGAAAAAAAGCGGAACTGAATTTGTGAAACAGTCACTGGACTCACTGGAACCGGGTAAATACAGTATAATCGTTGAGCGGGAAGAAATTAACAGGACCGACTACGACAGCACATATTCATTTATGCCCGATAAATTTAAATTAATAATGAAAAGACCGGGATATGAGTTATACAGGTAATATAAATATACAGAAATCCGACATCTACACGGATAAGGAATGGAACGGCATTATTACCGCTAACTACAACCTTTTCTTTGACCCTGCATTTCTGAAATACAACGATGAATTCGGCAAGGAAATCAAATGGCATCATCTGATTTTAAAAACAATAAAGAAAAATAAAACTGCGGGCATAATTACGGGATGTGAAGTGAAAGACGAAGGCGTGACACGGTTTATATCCTGCAAGGGAACAAGTTTCGGAGGTTTTCTGTGGAAGGAAAAACTTTCAGTAATAGATTACATAGATGCTATTAATTCTTTCACTCATTATTTAAAAGATAACGGATTTGACAAATGCACGATTAATAATCCGCCGTGCATTTACGGTACGGACTTCAATGAAGAATATGAATATGCACTTCTGGAAAACGGATTTAAGATAACAAAAGATTCAATTACGAATATAATTAAATTACCCGCATTCGATTATACAAAATTATCTAATCCGCTGAAAAGGACAATCAGAAATTCCGCTAAAAACGTCAGCATTGAAATAATGGAAAATCCGCTGAATGAGAAAAAATACGAAAGATTCTATGAAATATTACTGGATAACAGACTTGCGAAAAACATAAAACCTACTCATTCCGGTGAGGAACTGTTTTATCTGAAAAAAAATCTCGGAAGCAGAATAATATTCTTCAGTGCGTCGGTTGAAAATGAAATGTGCGGGATGTGCGTTCTTTTTGTTATCAGAAATGATGTGATTTTAAACTTTTATCTTGCCACGGATGAAAATTACAAGAAATACAGGGCTGCGGATTATCTTCTTTATGAAACTATCGAATGGGCAAAGAAAAATAATTTCAGATTGTACGATATAGGTACATCCGACGTGGGCGGGGAATTAATAGAAGGATTGTTTAATTTCAAAAAGAAATTCAAGGCGGATGGTTTCTTAAGAAAATCATTCTCAAAAACATTATAATATATGAAAAAAATAAAAGGTAAAAGGATTTTTATAACCGGAGGTGCGGGTTTTATAGGAAGCACTCTCGCTTCGATGCTGTCAAACGACAACAAGATTCTGATATACGATACATTTTCGAGGGATTCGCTGCGGTACAAGAAACTGAATCCGAAAAACGTTATTCCCGTAAAAGGTAATATTCTCGATTTTGATATTATGAAAGCACTGTGCGATGATTTCAAACCGAATATCGCACTTCATCTCGCCGCAATTGCCGGAGTTGATACCGTGATTCACAATCCTATAAAAACAATGGAAGTTAACATACTCGGAACATTTAATTTTCTGAGAGCACTGGAAAAAAGTTCAAAACATCTCGAGCGTGTTATTGATTTATCTACCAGCGAGGTTCTCGGTGCTTATGCTTATAAATCAAACGAAAAATCGAAAACGAGTTTTGCAGCAGTAGGCGAAGCGAGGTGGACATATTCGGTTAGCAAGGTCAGCGGTGAACATCTTATGTACAGTTATTACAAGGAAAAAGGATATCCGTGCGTGACAATCAGACCGTTTAACATTTACGGACCCGGACAAATAGGAGAGGGCGCAATACAGATATTTATCAAGAATGCTGTAAAGAACAAAACAATTGAAATACACGGAGACGGCGACCAGATAAGGTCGTGGTGCTACATTGACGATATGGTGAACGGAATTATGCTTGCAATGACGAATAAAAAAGCAATAGGCGAAATATTCAATATCGGAAATCCGAAAGGTACGATTACTATAAGTTCGCTTGCCGAAAAAATCGTTACACTTACAAAGGCAAAATCAAAAATCGTTTACGTTCCGAAAAATTATGTTGACGTCGAACTGCGGATACCGAGCATAGAGAAAGCAACGGAACTGCTGGGATACACTCCGAAAGTTAATCTCGATGAGGGTATTGTAAAAACATACAGGTGGTATAAGAAATGGCTTCAGGCATAAAGTATTTTTATCTCGCTCACGGAGTAATGGGTGTTAAATGCCTCGCACATTTATGCTCAAGGGACATTCTGCCGGAATACGTTTTCATTCACAAAGACAGGGAATATGAAAAACTAAAGGAATCTTTTTACGAGCCGGTGGAAGAACTCGTTTCGATGTTTAATCTGAACCTGATTAAAGTTAATAAAATTTCTGAGTACAGAGATATTATTGCGGAATGCAATCTCGGGATATGCGCCGGATTTATGGAAATCCTGAAAAAAGAAATTTTCGGGTTGCCTGTACTCGGCATACTGAATCTGCACTGCGGTAAACTGCCTGAATATAAAGGTCGTGCACCTATTTCGAGAGCCATTATGAACGGAGATGAGCACATTATAATGACACTTCATAAAATTGATGAAGGCGTTGACTCGGGCGACATACTTTCCGAAATTGCTCTCACGATTGATGAGAAAGATGATGTTATTTCCCTGTATGACAAATGCTGTGAATATGCAGGAAGATTTGTGTATGACAATCTGAGTCTGATTAACAAATTCGGATTGTATGAGAACACGGTGAATTACAAAAATCTTTTCGTGAAACAGTTTCCGCCCGGAATAGAGCCGAACAAAAAAATATCCGATGATGAGAGAAAAATTGACTGGACGAAAGATGCTTTAACTATACACAATTTAGTAAGAGCGCTCGCACTCCCCTACCCTTCACCGTATTTTTTAGCCGGGGATAAAAAATATTTTTTATTAAAATCGGTTGTGCGGGAATCGGAAACCGTTATGCATAAAACGGGTGAAATATTGAAAGCGGGCTCGGACGGTAT
>CAYWMV010000268.1:0-3522 GCA_964459055.1 uncultured Ignavibacteriaceae bacterium
AAAATGAAGAAAAAAAATAAACCAATAATGATAGACACATACAATTCATTTCAGTTATCCCAAAAACCGGTAATCGAAGCGTCAAAACTGCTGAATTTAGAAGAAGAAACGACAGCACTGCTAACGCTCCCCCAGAGGGAATACACATTCACGATACCCGTTAAAATGGACAACGGAAAGACAAAAATATTTACAGCATACAGGATTCAGTACAATTTTGCGAGGGGACCTGCGAAAGGCGGAATAAGATTTCACAAAGATGAGACAATAGACACGATAAGGGCTCTTGCCTGCTGGATGACGTGGAAAACAGCAGTAGTTGACCTGCCCCTGGGAGGCGGGAAAGGCGGAGTAGTCTGTGACCCTAAGCATTTATCGGAGCGTGAACTCGAAAACATTGCAAGAGGATACATCAGAGCAGTTTCCGATGTGATAGGAACATCAAAAGACATTCCTGCACCTGATGTTTATACAAATCCGCAAACAATGGCCTGGATGATGGATGAATATGAGACGATTACCCGCAAACATCAGCCGGGAGTAATGACAGATAAACCGATGCAAATAGGCGGAACTGAAGGCAGAAGAGACGCTACAGCAAGAGGAGGAGTTTACTGCGTAAGGGAAGCCTGTAAATATCATAATATTGATCCGACAGGAACTTATGCGATACAGGGATTCGGCAACGCAGGTCAGCGGGCGGCACTGCTGCACGAGGAAATCCTCGGAGGCGGCAGATTAGTTGCCGTGAGCGACTCAAAAGGCGGTATATTCAACGAAAAAGGTTTAAATCCTAAAGAACTGGTTTCTTATAAACTTAAAAACCATACTATCGCGGATTTTCCCGGTTCAATACCTATTCCGCGAGAATCGGTACTCGAACAAAATGTGGATATTTTATATCCCGCCGCACTTGAAAACTCAATAAATCATCTGAACGCACCTGACATACACGCTAAAATAGTATGTGAATTATCCAACGGACCAACCACACCTGAAGCAGACCTTATATTATATAAAAACAATGTAATAGTTATACCCGATATCCTTGCATCGGCAGGCGGAGTAGTGGTTTCATACTTTGAAATGGTGCAGGACAGTTATTCATTTTTCTGGGAAGAATCCGAAGTTCACCAAAAACTTGATAAAAAAATGTCCAGAGCATACAAAACCGTACACGAGGCAATCAAAGAAAAAAAAGTTCATCCGAGACTGGGCGCAATGGTGGTAGGCGTAGCACGGGTAGCCGAAGCGTGCAAATTAAGGGGATGGGTTTAATAATTAGTGTAATATTTATATATTTATAGTAGTTACAGTAATTTCTTAAAATAATACATTAAATCCTAAATCATCAGCCAATTAATTTCATTTTTATATTGACATTAGAAATTCAACTAACTATATTTATCAGTTTTATTTAGGAACATCTATAAATTTTTATATGTTCTTTGACATAAAGAATTAGCTAAAAAGGAAGCTGATCTTTAATGCGTAAAACAATTAGAAAACATAAAGAGGAGAAGTAAACTTGAACAAATTCAAAATTTATGCGTCATTGCTAATATTTACAGTAATCGCATTAATTTTCTTAAACCCAATTAGTAATTCGTACGATATTTTCGCGGATTCCCCTGAAGACCTTGCATATTTTGTTGAAGAAGGGACGGCTTCGTGGTACGGACCCGGATTTCACGGCAGGAAAACAGCCAGCGGTGAAATATTCAACACCAACGACTTGACGGCTGCACATAAGACCTTACCTTTCCACACATTTGTAAAGGTAACTAATTTAATGAATGACAAAACTGTCATTGTTAAAATAAACGACAGAGGTCCTTATATAGGCGGCAGGATAATCGACCTGTCAAAGGCAGCAAAAGAACAAATCGGCATGGACGGATTAGCAAAGGTCAGATTAGAAATCTACAATCCCGAACAGGAACTTTCGGCATTCGATGAAGAAGGCGAGAGCGAAGTCGAGGGATTCAGACCGGAAAATCTTTTTGAAGATGTCATCTCGAAGCAGTACAACGAACTCAAACAATCCTACACCTTCAAAAGGGTAAAAGTTAAAATCTTATCACCAAATTTAGACGAAGCTAACTCAAATATATACCGTAAACACAGGGAAGATAATACTTTTAACAGTTCAGAAATCCCGGATGAATACATCTCCGGATACACACTGAAAATAGTGAAAACCACCGGAGACTACGATACGAAAGAACTAATTGGAGAACTTGAGTCACTCGGATATGAGAACATATTTTTACAGGTCATACCGAAAAAAGACTCAACGATATTTTACGTGATGGTAGGAGTTTTCAACGATGAAAACACCGCAAACGAAGTAAAAGAAGTTCTTGAAAACAACGGATATACAATAAAGTTAGAGAAGTTTGCCAACCATCATTAAAAAAAAAGCCGCTTAAAGCGGCTTTTTTTATACTCATATATTATAAAAACTCATTAAAATTTCATGCGGTCGATTTCGTAATCCATTTTATAATAAACAATTGCCTTATAAACGGCTTTTGCAACATCTTCCTGCCCTTTTTCAGATTTCAGATAATTTTCGTCAGCGGCATTAGAAAGAAAACCCGCTTCGAGTAAAATTACGGGCATAGATGCACCCACGAGAACGAAAAATCCCTCCTGATTGATTCCCCTGCTCAAAATCACTGTATTTTTCGTCATTTCCAGTTCAAGAATCGAAGCGAAACGTTCAGACCACCTCTGATAAATATTCTGATAAACAGGAACGAGCAGATTATAGTATTCCTTCCATTCGGTTGATGCAGTATCTTTTCCTTCGGGACTGAAAAGAAGATTTTGAGATTTGGTATAAAATTCTGATTCGGGAAGCCGTGTAAGGTCGGAAATATAAATCTCAAATCCGTTTTTATCATTTTCTTCCTTTTTCTTATAATTGCAGTGAACACTGACAAAAAGGTCTCCGCCATTTCTGTTGGCAATCAATCCCCTGTCTTTAAGTTCGATGAACTCATCAGTTTCCCTTGTCATTATGACCTGAACGTCCTCGTATTTATTCTGAATAAAATTTCTCAATTTAAGCGAAATTGCGAGGTTCAAATCTTTTTCATAAACCTTTGAAATTCCCGTTGTACCCGGGTCTTTGCCTCCGTGGCCGGGGTCAATTACAACAGTAAATTTCTTCTTTTCCGTCTGCAGATTTGCAGGAACAGAAATTAATAACGAAACAAGAACAAGCGATATGACAGCGATTAATTTTTTCACAGTTTAAAAATAATGTTTTACATAATAAAAAAATATCTAATTGCAATATTTATGTAATCCGGAATATCAATAAATATTCAAAAAGACGTAAAGTTGTTCAAACATTATACACATAAGCAGAACATTCAGTTCTTTTTTATCATTGATAATTGATTCGAAACTGTATTAAGAACAGCAATTTCATGATTTAATTTGAAATTCATAATAAAGAATGAATCAGTTCTGTTTAGATTTGAATTCCATTTCATCGAGTATTTTTAATAT
>CAYWMV010000269.1:0-3519 GCA_964459055.1 uncultured Ignavibacteriaceae bacterium
TCTATTCTTAATCTAAAATCCGGTTTTTCATTATTAAATAATTATCCTTCCGAATTTACGGACATAAAATTTTTCGGCAACATGTCAGTTATTTTAAAAAAGTAAAGATATGAAAATTCTTTATGACAACGAAGTGTTTATAATGCAGAGATACGGAGGAATATCAAGATATTTTTATGAAGTAATAAGAAGGATTTCTAAGTTTGAAAATAATGACATTATCTTGTATCAAGGGTATCACATAAATGAATATCCTTTTTGCAAGGAAAAATCGGATAAACTTAAAATTATTGGCAGGAAAATCCCGTTTATCCCAAAAACAAAATATTTAATTAGCAAAACTCAAAATTTATTTTTTCGGAAATATTTAATGAAGAATAATTTTGATTTATTTCATAAAACATATTATAAACCTCTACCTAAAAGAAAACACATTAAATCGGTTGTTACAATTCACGATTTAACTCACGAAAATTATCCTGAATATTTCAGTAAACTTGACAATACTATAGAGAACAAAAGAAAATCTTTAAATAAATGTGAAGGTATTATATGTATCTCAAATTCAACAAAAAATGATTTACTAAATACATACATTACAGATGAGTCAAAAATAAGGGTCATATATCACGCAAATTCATTAAAAATAACTCCTCAGGAAAATGCCATGTTTGATTTCCCTTATATACTTTATGTCGGTGACAGGAGAGGTTATAAAAATTTCAGAAATTTTATTAAAGGATATGCAAATTCTGAAAAACTGAGAAAAAACCTTCAGATTGTTTGCTTTGGCGGCGGTGCACTTTCAAATAAAGAATTAAATCTGTTTAAGGATTTAAAAATCGATTCTCTTGTTTATCAGACATCTGGAGATGATAAAAAACTTGCGAATATATATAATTTTGCTTTTATGTTTATATATCCATCCTTTTATGAAGGATTCGGGATACCGGTACTTGAAGCGATGCACTATGGATGTCCGGTTTTAACAAGCAACAGGAGTTCATTGCCTGAAGTCGGGGGTGACGCAGCAGAATATTTCGATCCTGAAAACATTGATGATATTACGTCTAAAATGGAGTCGGTATTTGAAAATATTGAACTAAGAAAAACTTTAATAAAGAAAGGTTCTGAAAGAGAAAAATTATTTTCATGGGATATATGTGCCGAAGAAACCTATAAATTTTATAAGGAAATAAGTGGGAAATAATAACCCTTCAGTATCGATAATAACCGTTACATACAATAACAGAGATAATCTGGAAAAAACGATTAACAGCATTAAATCGCTCGATTACGACAATACTGAGTTTATCATAATTGACGGGGGTTCAAATGACGGTTCAACCGATATAATAAAAAAAAATCAGGAAAAAATTTCTAAATGGATTAGTGAATCCGACAACGGGATTTATGATGCAATGAACAAAGGGATAAATATTTCAACAGGAGAATATCTGTGGTTCATGAATGCGGGAGATGAAATCTTCAGTAAAGATATTTTGAAGGAAATATTTAACATATCAAAATATGCCGACGTTTATTACGGGGATACCGAACTTGTTGATTCCGAAGGCAAAAGTTACGGGAAAAGAAGACTGAAAAGACCTCCCGAAAACCTGACGTGGAAGAAAATGATTAATGGAATGGTCGTAACACATCAGTCAATGATAGTGAAAAAATCAATATCTCCGACGTATAATACAGATTACAGGTTTTGTTCGGATATTGAGTGGACTATTAATTTGTTGAAGAAAAGTGAGAACATAATAAACACTCATAAAACATTCTGCAAGTTTCAGTTAGGAGGATATTCACGTAAAAATACATTGGCTTCTCTGAAAGAAAGATTTAATATTTTAACGAATCATTTCAGTTGTGTTAACGTAATATATCATCAGATACTGCTGGGATTCAGATTTATAGGGCATATTATACGGAACCGGAAAATTCTATAATCAGGTTTTTTCCGCAACCGCCATTATTCCCGTCCCTTCATCGTTTCTTGATTTAGTATCCAGCCACATAAGAAATACAAACGGTATAAAAGTAAAAATGTAATACACGGGGAGAATCAGAATTAATATTTTTGAAAAGCCGGCAATAAGTATAGGAATTTTTATCCCGATTCTCCAGGAAAGATTTCCGAATTTTCCGTAAGTATATTTTATCCGGATTTTTGTAAATCCCGATTTCATCAGCTTTTCAGTAATGTCATCTTTTGAATATCCGTTTCTTGCGTGTTCTTCAATAAAACTTTCATCCTCGTCCGAATGCGCATCGCTTCCTCCGAGGTCAGAAGGAGAGTTAACAAGAAGTTTACCCCCCGACTTGAGGGCATTATAATAATTACTGAAAACTGTCCTGTCATCTTCTATATGTTCCATTACATCAACGGACAAAATAAAATCAAATTCCTCCCTGTATTGAATTTTTGTTAAATCGCCTGTCTTGAATTTAGCGTTCTTATAATTATAGTGACTGAAAAAGAAATTGCAGTCTTTAACCTGCTCTTCTTTAACATCAAGACCTAAAAGAGTACAACTTTTAAAATAATTCAACAGAAAATAATCATACTGTCCGAAACCCATACCTGCATCGAGAATATTCAGATTATCTTCTTTTCCATATATTGTTCTGATTTCATTTCTGACGTGCCACGACCTTAAAAACATCAGGTCGAGTAGTTTATAAAATATTTTTCTCAAAAACGGTCTTCTTGATACTATATCACCGAATACTTTTTTTATCGGGTCATATTTCATTATTCATCGAATTTATTAGTTTGTAAATATTGTTAACATATGTTTCCCAGGAATATTTTTCTTTTTCGGAAATTATATTATTCTTTATACTATTTTCAAGATTTTCTGTATAATATTTTATAATAGCCTGAGCGAGAGCAAAAGAGTCATCGGGAGGTACTAATAGTCCGGTTTTCTCATTCGTTATTACTTCAGCGATTCCGGAGATATCGGAGGCAATCATAGGTTTTTCAAAATGATACGCTATTTGTACGATTCCGCTTTGGGATGCACTGGAATAAGGGAGTAATACCGCGTCACTTGACGAAAAAAAATATTTAACGTCCTCATCGGGTATAAAATCCGAAATAATTTTTATATTGTTCTCTATCTGAAGTTCACTAATACGCCTGTAATATGGTTCACTGTTTTCATAAAATTCTCCTGCTACTAATAAGACTATGTCTGAAAAGTTTTTCCTGAGTTCCCCTATTGCATTAATAGCATTCATCAATCCTTTATATTTCCTTATATAACCGAAAAACAGCAATATTTTTTTGCTTTCTATATTTATTTTATATTTATCCTTAAGATAATTTAAAGCGGATAATTTTTCGATGCTATCACCGAAAATGTTATAAATCGGATGCGGGGTTAATATATAAGGTTTGTTTCTCTTGTTGAACAGCCGTAATTCTTTTTCGACAGTTTTCGACTGCACTAAAAAATAATCCACAAAATAAAAAGCAATTTTTGTCAGCAAATTATCTCCAAA
>CAYWMV010000270.1:0-1810 GCA_964459055.1 uncultured Ignavibacteriaceae bacterium
AGTTTTTAAATATACAATAATTATTGAAAGTATATCCGCATTATTGCTTACTGCATACTGGATAAAAGATTACGGTTTCTATGAAGCATTAAGGCAGGGAGTATTTCATTCAATATCATCTTTCTGCACGGCGGGATTTTCACTTTTCAGCGATAATTTAGCGGGATTCCACGAAGATTATTATATTAATCTGGTAATTATCATGACTTCTTATGCGGGAGGTTTGGGATTTTTTGTTATATATGACTTATCCGCATTTTCAAAAACACTTTTCAATAAGAATAAACATCACAAATTATCCACTCATACAAAAATTGTTCTAACCGTAACGATTTCGATTCTTATATCCGGAACGCTGTTTTTAATGCTGTCCGAAAGTCAAAATCCACAAAATACCGAATATGATTTATTACTGACATCTTTTTTTCAAACGGGCACCTCAGCATCTTCAGTCGGATTTAATACTGTTAATATAAATATTTTACGCGACTCAACTTTATTCTCTATAGTCCTGATGATGTTCATCGGCGCCTCTCCGAGCGGTACAGGCGGGGGAATAAAGACAACAGTATTTGCAATTTTGTTAATCTCGTTATTCTCTTTTGCATTTGACAAAAAGAACGTGAACGCCTTTAAAAGGACTATTAATCCCGTCAATATTGCCCGTGCATTTGCCGTTATGCTGATGGGATTTCTCTGGATTTTTATTTCGGTACTTCTTCTTACCCTGACGGAAGAGCAGGTTTTTATGCACATACTTTTCGAAGCAGTTTCAGCACTCGGGAATAACGGTCTTTCAGCCGGATTTACGACTGAGTTAAGCACTATCGGAAAAGTCATTTTATCCACCTCTATGTTAATCGGGAGAGTCGGTCCGCTGATTATCGGTTACACATTCGGCAGTAAAATAAAAAGTGAATTTTACAGATATCCTGAAGCAAATATTTTAATAGTTTAACAAATTAATTATATGAAGCAATTTGTAATTATCGGTCTCGGGAGGTTCGGTTCAAATCTTGCTATTTCTCTCGCTAAACTCGGGAATCAGGTTCTGGCAATTGATATTGACAAGAAAAAAGTTGAGGCAATTAAAGATACGGTCACCGAAGCGGTAATTGCCGATGCACTTGATATGAGAACACTGAAAGAGTTTATTGATGATAAAGTTGATTCAGTTATTGTAGCGACTGCATCGGATGTGGGAACGAGCACTCTGCTGGTTCTGTATTTAAAAGACCTTGGTGTAAAACATATAGTCGGGAAAGTAAAAAATGAAGACCACGCAAAAATATTAACGTCATTAGGTATAAGTGAAGTGATATATCCCGAAAGGGACATTGCGACGAGGTTAGCGGAAAATCTAACATTAAGCAATCTTATAGCACATATTCCGCTGGCGCCGGAATACAGCATGATAGAAATTGCCACCCCGGAATCATTTGTCGGAAAGTCACTGAGGGAACTTGATTTACGGAAAAAATACGGAATATCCGTAATCGGAATTAAAGATGTTCTTCTTGATAATATTGACATAAATCCGTCGCCCGATTCAAAATTAATGCATGACAGTGTTCTGCTGATACTGTGCAAAACGGATGAGTTTCCGCATTTTAAGTTTGAGTAAAGTTTATAAAGTTTATAAAGTTCATAAAGTTCATAAAGTTTATAAAGTTGAAAGTTTGTAAAGTTCATAAAGTTGAAAGTTTATAAAGTTTATAAAGTTTGTAAAGTTGAAAGTTTGTAAAGTTCATAAAGTTTATAAAGTTGAAAGCAATAAGGAGAGAAGATAGTCATAGAAGATAGTCATAGA
>CAYWMV010000270.1:1910-3498 GCA_964459055.1 uncultured Ignavibacteriaceae bacterium
ACAGGCATTTATTCATTATTTCCCTAATAAATTTTATCATTATTTACACTTCAACTTTTATCAAAGGATACGGATATTTCATAGATGAATTTTATTATATTGCCTGTGCGAACAATCCCGCAGGCGGGTATGTTGACCATCCGCCTCTTGCGCCGTTAATTCTGACCTTCTATAAGTTCGTTTTCGGGGAGTCATTATATGCAATCAGATTTTTACCTGCGTTTTCGGCATCCGTAACGGTATTTCTTACAGGTATAATCACGAGGGATATGGGCGGCAGCAGGACTGCACAGGCAATTGCATCTTTCAGCATAATGATGTCACCTGTTTTTGCCACATTCTCAGGATTTTTTTCAATGAATGCATTTGAACCAATGCTGACTGCAATTGTTTTATATTATCTGGTTAAAATGTTAAGGAAAGATAATCCTGTTTACTGGATTCATATTGGAATAGTTTTCGGATTACTGATACTGAACAAGCACACTGCGGGAATATTCATAACTTTTCTTTTAATTTCACTGCTTATTACACCGCAAAGGAAATATCTATTCTCAAGATATTTCTTGTACAGCATAATAATTTCGATATTCCTTTTTCTTCCCAACATTATCTGGCAGGTATTAAACAATTTTCCGACGCTTGAATTTTACACGGCAAATATACAACTGAAAAATGTTAAAATGCCGGTTACGGAATATTTGTTATTACTGTTATTTGGTTATAATCCGTATTTTATTATTGTGGCATTTACGGGTGCAATAATACTATTGTCAGGCAAAGTAACGAAGCAATACAGATATATCGGAATAATGTTTCTTTTAATATTTATTTCCTTTCTGATAAACAGAACAGGCAGAATAGACAGGATTGCTTTTGCTTTTATAGGAGTAATACCTGCAGGGGCGATATATATTAATCAGTTAATAACTAAGATTAAACAAAAATGGATTTACTATGCCGGAATGGTATTAATGATTTTAAATTATGCTCTGATGATTCCGGTTTTGCTACCTTATCTGAATTATGAAAACTCGGCGAAACTGACAAATTTTTTAGGATTAAATACAGAAATTGAAGCAGGGAAAAAGCCTATAATACCTCAATTGCTGGCGGACAGAATCGGCTGGGAAGAGAAGGCAGATATGGTCGGCAAAGTATATCTATCATTAACGGAAGAGGAAAGGAGGAGAAGCATTATTGCTGCAGATAATTACGGGAATGCGGGAGCGCTGGAGTTTTATGGAAAGAAATACGGATTCAGATATGTAGTGAGCGGTCACAACAATTATTTTCTCTGGAGCAAGGAGCGTCTGGACGGAGATATTGTACTGCAATTAACGAATAAGAATTCATACAAAGGACTGAAAGAGGCATTCGGAACGGTTGATACGACCGGAGTACTATTTGATAATAAATACTGCTCTCCGCACGAGCGCAACCTGACGGTTTTTATTTGCAGAAATGCAAAACATTCAAATATTGAACTGCTTGAAGGCGGGAAGCATTATTATTAGAAAGCAAATAGCGAAGTTTGTAAAGTTTGTAAAGTTCATAAAGTTCATAAAGTTCATAAAGTTTGTAAAGT
>CAYWMV010000271.1:0-3471 GCA_964459055.1 uncultured Ignavibacteriaceae bacterium
AAAATACTCCTTCCCAAGCTCCGGCTTGGGAAGGTTTTTGCGGTTTTTTACTGCTCGGCATTCTATTATCACACAGTCTCCAAGTTCATCTGATAAGGAATTAAGTATTAAAATAAACGATTATTTCTCATCCGATAGCCTGTCCCGGGCACTCGGGAAACTTGTCGAAGATCCCGTATGAATGAAGTGAATCGGGATTCATCGGATGAGGAATGAACTGATGAAATAAAAAAATTAAAAAAATTTAATATACTATGAACCTGACAATCGCAATCGGCTCCGACCACAGAGGCTTCCCTCTGAAAGAAAAATTGGTTGACTTTTTGGAATCGAAAAACTTTGTCGTTATTGATTTCGGTACTCACTCCGAAGAAAGTGCTGATTATCCCGATTATTCCGTTAAAGTGGCAAAATGCGTCGCAGACGGAGATGCAAACTATGGCGTCGCTGTATGCGGCAGCGGAATCGGAGTTAGTATCGCCGCTAATAAAGTTAAAGGCGTTCGCGCTGTTAATGCTACTTCTGAAAAAATTACGGAAATGTCACGCAGGCATAATGACGCTAATGTAATCTGCTTTGGCTCCGATTTCGTTGATTTTGAATCGGCTGTTAAGTACTTTACGGTTTTTATTGGAACTGAATTTGAACAGGGAGAAAGACATATTAGAAGAGTTGATAAACTTAATAATTTATAAATTTTAAATATAATTAATATGAGTAATCTTAAAAATTTTGATGCAGAAGTCTTTGATGCCCTGACTAAAGAAAAAGATAGACAGGCAAATAAACTTGAATTAATCGCTTCGGAAAACTTTGTGTCTGAAGAAGTTATGGAAGCAATGGGCTCCGTTATGACTAATAAATATGCCGAGGGCTATCCCGGTAAAAGATATTACGGAGGATGTGAATTTGTTGACGTTGCGGAAAATCTCGCAAGGGACAGAGCAAAACTCCTGTTCGGTGCGGAATATGCAAATGTTCAGCCGCACTCCGGCAGCCAGGCGAATATGGCTGTGTATTTTGTTCACGTGAAACCCGGCGATAAAGTTATGGGTATGGACCTGTCTCACGGCGGCCACCTCACTCACGGCTCGCCCGTTAATTTTTCGGGTCAGTTGTATAACTTTGTTAGTTATGGCGTTAATCCTGATACGGGTTATATTGATTATAATATTGTTGAAGATGTTGCAATGCGTGAAAAACCAAAAATGATTACAGTCGGAGCCAGTGCCTATTCACGTAATATTGATTATAAAAAGTTCAGGGAAATTGCCGATAAAATCGGTGCATTTCTTTTTGCCGATATAGCACATCCCGCAGGTCTTATTGCTAAAAAACTCCTTGATGACCCGGTTCCTTATTGCCACGTGGTTGCTACTACTACTCACAAAACTCTGAGAGGTCCGAGAGGCGGTATGATTCTTATGGGTAAGGATTATGAAAATCCGTTCGGTCTGAAAGCACCTAAATCCGGAAGAGTTAAAATGATGAGTGAACTTATTGATTCTATGGTTATCCCCGGTGTTCAGGGCGGTCCGCTTATGCATGTTATTGCCGCTAAAGCAGTCGCTTTTAAGGAAGACCTCGAGGATAGTTTTACCGTTTATGCTAAACAGATTATTAAAAATGCTAAGGCACTCGCGGATAAGTTGTCGTCTTTCGGTTTTAAAATTATTTCGGGCGGTACGGATAATCATTTAATGTTGATTGACCTCAGAAATAAAAATATTACCGGCAAAGCCGCGCAGGAAGCACTCGACCTCGTTGGTATTACCTGTAACAAAAATGCCGTTCCGTTCGATGATAAAAGCCCGCTCGTTACAAGCGGTATAAGACTCGGTACTCCGGCTTTGACAACACGTGGTATGAAGGAAAATGATATGGAAACTATTGCGGAATTTATTAATAGAATAATCTCTGATCCGGCTGATGAAAAAATTAAGCAGGATATTAAACAGGAAGTTTTAACTCTTACTTCGAGATTCCCGATGTATGTCAGATAAAGATGTGAACGGTAACGAAAAAGATATGGGATTTCTCGACCATCTGGAGGAATTCAGATGGAGAATTATAAAAGCCGTTATCGGTATAGTTGTATGCGCAATTATCGTGGCATTCTTTTCCGACTGGGTGGTTACTAATATACTCTTCTCACCCGCGAAAAATACTAACCCGCCGCTTAATGTGCAGAACCTTAAACCTTACGGTCAGTTTACTCTCTATCTCGAAGTGATTCTTATCGGCGGACTTATACTCAGTATCCCGAATATTTTTTATCAGTTCTGGAGATTTATTGAACCCGCATTAATGCCGAATGAAAGAAAATATATTTCGCTGATTATTTTCTTTACGACCTTCTGCTTTTTACTCGGCGTGTTCTTTGTGTATTATATTTTATTGCCGACTACCCTCGGCTTCTTCGCGACTTTCGGGTCTGAAACAATTGAAAATAATATCGCCGCCGATGAATATCTCAGTTTCGTTCTTTCTCTTTTACTGGTCGGTGGTATCGTCTTTGAATTGCCTATGATTTCTTATGTATTGTCACGTGTCGGAATTCTTAAACCTTCTTTTATGAGAAAATATCGAAGACACGCTATTGTTACTATTTTGATTATTGCCGGTATTCTTACTCCAAGCCCTGATGTCGCCAGCCAGTTGATGCTCGGTATTCCCCTGCTGGTTCTGTATGAATTAAGTATTCTGATTTGCAAGTTCGCCCAGAAAAAAAACATTGACTCATCCGATGAACTTGTTCATCGGATGAGGGATAATAAATGAAAACACTTCATCTTATGAACTTTTTCGTTAGATGAGGTTACGTTAATAATTAATCTTTATTATGAATAAAATTATCTTAGGTCCGGTTGAAAATGAACTGAAGGAATTTCAGAAACAATTTGCTTCCGTTCTCAAATCTAAAGTGGCTCTGCTCGATATCATCCTTAAGTATGTTCTTAAACAAAAAGGAAAAAAAATCAGACCTGTGCTCGTCCTGTTAAGTGCTAAACTCTGCGGGGAAATTAATCAGAGAACTTATATTGCGGCTAACCTTGTGGAACTGCTTCATACTGCGACTCTTATTCACGATGATGTTGTTGATGATGCTAAAACAAGAAGAGGTATCGCCTCCATTAATGCCGTGTGGAAAAATAAAGCGTCGGTTCTTATCGGAGACTATCTCCTGTCAAGAGGTCTGCTCATTTCTCTCGATAATAATGAATGCGGATTCCTGCAGACTACTTCCGAAGCGGTTAAAAGAATGAGTGAGGGCGAATTACTTCAGATTCAGAAGGCAAGAAATTTTGACGCTACCGAAGAAACTTATTTTAAAATTATTTCGGATAAAACTGCATCGCTTATTAAAACTTGCTGTAAACTGGGCGCACAGAGTGTCTCGGATAATCCCGCAGATGTTGAAAATCTTTCGGTGTTCGGTGAAAATCTCGGTATCGCATTCCAGTTGAGAGA
>CAYWMV010000272.1:0-3461 GCA_964459055.1 uncultured Ignavibacteriaceae bacterium
TGTCACTTGTCACTGTTACAAGGTCGCTGTATGATTCTTTAATCAGATTGTCAGGCAGTATTCCGAATAATTTCAGGTAATTATTGCATACTTCCTGCATATCCGTTTCCTTGAGCGAATCGTTATGGTCGATTACTTCTATTTCAAAAAAAGAACCGAGATTTTCAATTTCATCAATGTGAAATTTTACGTTGTCAATAAAATAAATTTCGCGTTTTTTCTTTACTATTTTCCAAACACCGAGCACTTCTTTTAATATACTTTTCAAAGATTCATCAGGATTAAATTTATGCAATATTATTTCTGATTTTTTCGGTCCGGATGTATTTTCCCTGTTATAATAAATCAGCGAATTTTCAATATTTCCCTCCCTTAGTTTCAATCTCCCTTTACTGACATTAAAATAAGTGTCGGTCTGAAAATCAGTACCTTTAAAATCTGCATTATTAGACAGGAGTATTTTTCTGATTGATTCGGGATTACCTGTTTTTGCCTTTATTTCAATGTTTTTCAAATTTCTGTTTTGGGTATAATATACCCAAACATATATGAATTATAAATTTAGAAATTAATATTGAAACACATTAAGTTTTATTTTGCAATTTGAATATATTTTTCAAAAATCTCATAATTAGATTAAATCTTCTCATTTTGAGATTCAAATAATATAATTATTACTGCTTTTCATATAGAATTTACTAAAAATAATGGCACGGGAATTGTATATTATAAAGCACTTAGGAATTTTACGAAAGGTATTTAATGTAAAAACAAAGGAAAAAAGAAACATAAATATAATAAAATGAAATATAAGAAACGGATGGGGTGAAATGATTTGAGAGGATTTATTGCTGGTGGGATTTTTTTTTAAAAAAAACTCTTTTGGTGGGACTGATAATAACTTAAATTGCCGAAGGAGTAAACAAACTGTTTAATTAATTAAATTAAACTTATGAGGAATTTTTATGTAGAATTATTCCTTGCGGGGATTATTATATTCCTTTCAGGGAACTTACAGGGAGAGACTTACTTTTCAAAAGGTAGTTTACCTCCAAATTTGTTATCCAGCTGGGTAGCGGATACAACAAGAAGTCAGTCAAGTCCGCTGAGCTTTGCTGACGGTGATTTATTTGTAGTCCGGTTCGGTCATACAATGATAACCACGGATGTCTGGTCAATAACCGGAACAAACTCCAAACTGCAAATCGTAAACGGCGGGGTGCTTGAGGCACAGCACGAAATATCGCTTTCTGTTGAATCAACTTTTGAGATTCTTAACGGCGGAAAATACATTCACAATAATCAGTTAAGAAACAGTATTATCGTTCCGCCTGTATTTAACGGAATTGAAGCCTTTTCACCAAGCAGCACAGTCGAAATTTTAAAATGGAATATAAATGCAACTAATAAAAAAATTGCAGACTTTCCCGAAAGTATAGAATGGGGAAATCTTGAAATCAAATGGTATCCCGAGGTAGGCAACTGGAATTTATTTGCTTCGGTAAGCGTAATTCACGGAAATTTTGTTTACGATGTAAACGGAACTCAAAACTTTACAAGTTTAAGCAGGGGCGGTACAAGTCTTGAGTTAACGGTTATGGGAGATTTTATACTGAGAAACGGTTCTGTATCATTTACAACAGGGCAAGTGCCTCCGAAGCCCGTATTTAAACTTCATCTAATGGGAAATTATCTTCAAACCGGAGGAACATTCACGCATCCTCATCAGAATTCACCTCTCGAATTTAATATGAAAGGTTCGGAAAAAACCTATTCACAGTCAGGTGGTACAATAACTACGGATAATATTAACTGGTTTGTTACAACAAACGCCTCCTATACAATCAACAGCAATATAGCAGTTGCTTCGACACGTACTTTTACGGTTATGGAATCAGGCACACTTGACTGCTCGGCAAATTCAATAACGGGAGCGGGAACATTCTCATTATTGAAAGATGCAACACTGAAAACCGCACATGCGTCAGGAATTAACGGCTCGGTTGCGGTAACAGGGATAAAAACTTTTACACCAAACACAACAAATTACGTCTTTTACGGCAGCGCGTCACAGACCGCGGGAACGTTAATACCGGGGATTGTTAACAATTTGACATTCAGCAACAGCACCGGAACAGCATTAAGCAAATCGGTTGCAGTAAGGAATATACTGTTTTTAATTCAGGGAAAAATTAATTCGGGAACAGACACACTATCACTTGGAATATCGGCAGATTCGCTCGGAGTACTTCAATACACTTCCGGTATAATTATCGGAAAATTTGCAAGATGGTATGAAGCATCGGTAACTTCATTCAAGTTATTCCCGGTCGGAAGCGAATTTTTTTACAGACCGGTTGAATTACAGTATTCCGTTCCTCCTTCAAGTCCGGGACGTCTGATAGCAGAGCACATAGCAATTGACCCCGGAATGAGCAACACAACACCGATTAACGATAACGGTTATTTAATTGATACATACAGCAAGAGAGGATACTGGCAAATAGTTACTGACGGAATTCTGACGGGCGGTAATTATGACATCAAACTTACAATGCAGGGAATAGTGGGGGCATACAACGTTCCTCAGCTCCGGGTTATTAAACGAGCCGGTTCATCATCCGAATGGACTGTTGACGGAATTCATCAGGCGGCTGAAGGTCCGAATGATAATCCTACCGTTAAACGCGGCGGCTTATCCGGATTCAGTCAGTTTGCAATAGGCGGAAATTTCGGAAATAACAATCCGCTTGAAGGTCCTTTACCCGTAAAACTCGTTTCATTCAGCAGTACTGTAAAAGGCAGGGATGTGACTCTGAACTGGAAGACTGAAAAAGAAGAAAATAATGCAGGATTTGATATTGAAAAATCAGTATTTAACAACGAACATCTTATTTGGAACAAAATTGGTTTTGTAAGCGGTAAAGGAAATTCAAATGAACCGGTTAATTACAGTTTCAGAGAAAGTAATTTACAATCAGGGAAATATAAATACAGACTAAAGCAGATAGATTACAACGGAAATTTTGAATATTTCAGCCTGAACGGAAATGTGGAAATAGAAACACCTGCAAAATTCACTTTAAGGCAGAATTATCCTAATCCGTTTAATCCGCTGACAAAAATTGATTTTGATTTACCCGAAAAGGGATTTGTAACATTAAAAGTGTATGATATTCTCGGAAGGGAAATGGTATCACTGCTGAACGAAATCAAAGAAGCAGGGTATCATACGGTAGAATTTAATGCCGGTAAATTCAACAGCGGTATTTATATATACAGACTTACTGTTGACGGATTAAGCACGATGAAGAAATTAGTGGTATTAAAGTAAAGCCGGAATTGCATTTCAGACTGAAAATTGTAAATTACCGGAAAAATCTGTTTCGGATTTTCTGAAAATATTAATTTCAACTTATTTCATAACCCGGTCAAGCCGGAAGCACCGGTTACTATGCTCC
>CAYWMV010000273.1:0-3451 GCA_964459055.1 uncultured Ignavibacteriaceae bacterium
TGTAAAGTTTGTAAAGTTTGTAAAGTTTGTAAAGTTTGTAAAGTTTGTAAAGTTTCGACAAGCCGGGATCTGAGATTTGTAAAGTTTATAAAGTTTATAAAGTTTGTAAAGTTCTTAAAGTTTATAAAGTTTGTAAAGTTTGCAAAGTTCGTAAAGTTCATTAAGTTTGTAAAGTTTGTAAAGTTTGTAAAGTTCATAAAGTTCATAAAGTTCATAAAGTTCATAAAGTTCGTAAAGTTTCGACAAGCCGGGATCTGAGATTTGTAAAGTTTTTTTCATACCAACTGCTACTGCTGATGCCTACTAAAAAAAAGCCCGCAACTTTTCAGTAACGGGCAGTTAAAAATTAAATTAAATCAATTTTATTTAAGCAATATCAACTTCTTTGTATCTGTAAAATCGTTAACCGAAATTCTGTAGAAGTAAATTCCGGAAGGTAAAGATGAAGCATTAAAACTCACGATGTAAGTTCCTGCGAGATACGGGTCACTAACGAGAGTCGTAATTTCTTTGCCGAGCATATCATAAATTTTAATTTCCACATATCCGCTTTTCGGAATTGAGAACTGAATGTTTGTTGTCGGATTAAACGGATTCGGATAATTCTGTTCGAGTTTATAGGAGTTCGGAATTCCGATTTCCTTGCCTGAAATTCCGGTTACAATCGGGCAGAAAGTCATAGTATCAAAACCGACATTGCCGAGTGCAGAGCCGTTATAACCGCTTACAGAATCAACAAAGTTACTGTCAAGATGCCAGACTGCTTTTAGTCCTGTAGTGCTCGGAGAAATGTATTTTGTACAAATATTTGATGCTATTTCTGCTGGTGTCCTTGCAACTCCCCAAAGTCTTATTTCATCAAGTCTTCCTGACGAAGGGTCACTTCCGCCCCGTCCGATTCTCATTTCATTGGTTGACGATCCGAGGGTTGTTGCAGTCGGTACTGTTTGCGCAGGCAAACCGTTAACATAGAAAATAACGGAAGTACCGTTCGAAACAACGGCAAGGTGTGTCCAGACTCCAGCGGGAACATTTATCGTACTGCCGAGAACAATCGTACCCATTGCTCTGAAAAACGGATTTGCCGTTGTAGCGTTAATCCCGAGTTGGTAATCGAATGACGAGCCGCCTTTATTTAATACTGTATTAGGAGTTGTAGTGCCGCCTATTTTCACCCAGCCTTCAATTGTTATGTTATTTCCGAAACCTACCATACTGGATTGATGAGGGATAACTACATAATTTGTATTAACACCCGGAGTCGGAAATAAAAGTGTGTAATTATTTGAAGGAACCGGACCGGATGCAATATCAACTCCGCACTGGAGAATTCTTCCGTCCTGGCTTGAATATGTAAATGTACAGGCAGGAGTCCCCGGCAGGTTATTTCTCCTGTAAACACCTGTTGTACCGGCAGTTTGCCAAACACTCATACCCGTCCCCGTAAAACTACATTGTGAGATTTGTATTACCAGGCTCTGAGCCGGATTGTAATTAAAAGGTTCATCCAGCGTTATCATCATCCAGTTATTTGCTACTGATGAAAGCGTTGCTGATGCATTGTGATAAACCGTGTCGAGCGGTCCCGTGTACTGACTCCCTGTCGGGAACACGGTTATCGTCGTCTGACCCATCATAATAGTCAGATGTGAATATGTAGCCGGACCGCCTGTACTTGACATATAGATATACAACTTGGTAATATTACCTGCGGGAGCCGGAGACGGTTGCGAAAACTCACCCGCAAGCATAAGATACTGAGCCATATAACCGTTAACACCTGTAGAACCGAAAGGAATTGTATTTCCGATTCCGCCTGAATTGGCATTGTAGTATTGCGGTGTTTGTGCAGATAAACTTAAAGCAAACACAAGAATGAAAACAAAAATAAAGGGAAGATTTAATCTTCTCATTTTAGACCTCCAATTTAAAGTTTAGAAAACATTATATTAATATTATTCTTTTACTTTTTTAGAACCTATAAAAGATTTTAATAAAATTCAAGTTTCTTTTTAATGTATATATAATGTTTTTTCATTTATTTAAACTTCTATACGAATTCAAATTCCGTTACAAACGGTAAAGAATTCCCGTTAATAAAATAAATATAAGGAAAAAGGACGAGTGACGAGAAGGAAGTTGAGAGAATGACGAATACACACGGCAGAAATTGTCATAGAAAACAGTAAACTCAAAAAGAAAAATTCTGAGGGTTGAAAAGCAAATTTCGAAAAGAGGAAATGAATCAGAAAAGACCAATACCGAAACCAAATTTTGTCGAGATTCCGAAGATCCACCTGTTATCTCTTTTCATAACAGCCCACAATCCGGGAGAGAATTTACTGTTGGGTAAAAATAATCCGGGGTAAATATTAATATTAAGTTTATTCTCGGTAAACACACTGTAAAAAACAGAAGCCATCAAAGAATTATTCCGGTCATAAAAAAGTGCAAAATCCCAGTAAAGATTAATTTTATACATATTGGTATGAGGATTGGTCAGGACACGTTCTTTGGAACGAAAACCAATCGAAAGCGACAATGCTTTACCGTCGTCAAATTTGTATGAAAGACCTCCCATTCCGCACATACCAAAAAAGTAAGTAACAGAAATTTTATCAATAAAGGGCACGGGCCATTTTACCATAAAATACTGACCGTTATTCTGAATTGAAAAATCAGATAATCCGATAGAGGGCTGATAAGACCAGTCCGTAAGATTCAGTTTTTTTCCGAAAAATTTCTGAACATCTTTAGACATAAAAAGAAACGCACCCCCGAGGTTAAAAAACCACATATCGGAAATAATACCAACGTCGTCGCCTTCGTATGAACCGTTTTCCACAGACTCACATAAAAAATCAATGAACATTTTATTAACAAAAGCAGCGGTTTTCGGATAAGGAAATTTTTTCACCGTGTACCAGTCTGCGAGTGCAGCGTACGTCATACCTCCGCCGATTAAATGGAGAAGATAATTCGGCACCCATTGCGCTTCGTCCTGTTTGAATGTAAAAGGCAAAATCTCCCGTTTTATAAAATTCCAGGTTCCGTATCGTTTGATTGGTCCAAAAGGATCGAACATATTTTTCGCAACGTTTGAAAATCCTTTACCGTAAGAAAGTTTTCCGAGCCTTCTGTCATACTGTTCATACTGAATGATGTCGAAACCGCTGTTTAAAGTAAAATATAAAGGATTGTAAAGAGACTCGGAGCCGTATTCTTTACCCGTATAAAAATAACCGTACTGAGCATAACTATTACCGGAATATAATCCGGATATAACGATGAATACGGATAAAATTAAAGTGTGTCGTAATATTTTTCGCATATCTGCCTGCAATACATATATTTCTATTAATCAAATTATGGTATAAAAGAAATTATTTCAAGATTAAAAGCAAACCTGCGGATTAAGTAGTAAAGTATGTAAAGTTCATAAAGTTCGTAA
>CAYWMV010000274.1:0-3450 GCA_964459055.1 uncultured Ignavibacteriaceae bacterium
AAGCTCCGGCTTGGGAAGGTTTTTCGAAACTACTCCTTCTTAATACTCCGGCTTGAGAAGTTTTAAAAGTCTTTTTAATTTTTTCCATTGACTTCCCGTTTTATCTGTGTTATTTTTGTAATACCATATATTATTATGGTAAATTAAAAACGAAGAAATTTAAATATGTATTCGGATAAACAAAAATATGAAGATAAAACTTATTTCCCTTATGCTGTGAAAAAATCACAGACAGTCGCTCCAAATGATATCGTTTCGTATGTTGTTGATGAATACAAATTGTTAAATAGAATTCCGAATAATCTTATAAAATGTCATAATTTTTGCATAATTTCGAGTGTTTTTTAAAATATATGCTACTGTATTATCAACTACTTAAAATTACATATATGCAATTTTTATAATTCTCTTTGAAATAATATGATGAGTGATGCGGAATGTTTCTTACCCACCGTGTTTGTATGCCTTCTAATGCATCCTGTTTTTCGTTGCGTACTTTGCATCGTTGCGGTTATCTTCGTCCAATTCATAATCCGGGCAAACCTGAACCAAAATGTTTTTATATCTTAATAAAATCTGCGTTAATCTGCGTAATCTGCGTAATCTGCGTGCCAAATTCGTAATGCTTGACTTGTCACTTTTTCTTGCCGGTTTGCACAGAATATGATAACTAAAGGTTTAATTTATATAAAAATTATCTTTTATATATCTAATAAATTTAATAAACTTACAATAATTTAGTCGTGTAAAAAGATACCTGACTGAGGTTAAATAATAATATTGTTTGTTAATATTGCATTAAATATTTTATTCCAGAGTAATTGTGCATTTAATTTAATTAAAAAGTTTATGTATTGCACGAAGGTAGTGTTAATATTTTTGTTCATTTCAGGTTTATTTTCAATCGCTTGCTCTCAAAATGATTCTTTCGATTACAAAGACCCTAATTATTCTCGTCTTTTAATAGCCCCGTCCGGAAATGCTCTTGACGGAGGAAAAGGTTATTTCTCTGTTTCGGCGCTTGTCCCGTGGAGTGCACCGTTTATTTTCCCGTTTGCCAACGTCGGTATTACTGATTTCGCTTCAATCGGTGTCGGCGCTACATTCATTTACGGTACATTCTTTTATATCGCACCGCAGATAACCCCGGTAAGACTTAAAAATATTGATATTTCAGGGGGATTCGGTTATTTCCAGACTGCAAATTTTTCGGATGTTGAAGATATGAACATCGGATTTCTTTATAATATAAATACTTTTCATCACGAAAAATTTACTTTCTCTACGGGTCTGGGCTGGTTTTTCAATATTCATAACAGAAATGATTTTGAAGTTGAAATTGCAGGCGTTCCCCATCTTTTAATTTCAGCGGAATATGTTGTCGGAAAAGATGCTAAACTTATAACGGAAAACTGGATTGATTTCAATGAGAGACCATTAAACCTTTTTTCTCTCGGATTGAGGCATTTCGGGAAAAGTTACGGAATAGATTTTTCGATGCTGGCGTTGTCAAATAATTTTGTGTCTTCCGGCAGGAGTTCATACATTTTTATGCCGTGGATTACATACTCGCATACTTTTAAATTATGGTAAAATTTACTAATCCGGCTTTATTTGATTTCAGAATATTGTTTTTCCTTAGCAGACTGCAATACATTTTTTATATCATTGTTACATCATAAAATATTTAATATTTTATAAATGATGATATCGGGGAAATGCATGAAGACAATACAATGTCTTGTAAATTAAATTTGAACATTATTAAATAATTCATATGGAGGTAATATGAATAAAATCGCAATTCTGATTATTTTTGTTCTTGCAATACCTGTTTTATTAATCTCACAAAATAGAAAGTCGGGTGATGATGCGCTGGGTATTTTCAAATATGATGATTTTGAAAAACCTGAAGCATGCGGTAGTTCCTGCCATACTGATTTCCTTCAGCAGTGGCAGCAGATGATGATGTCGCAGTGTTACACTCATCACTGGGACGACATTGAGTATTTCAAACTCGCTGTCCCGCACGCTGATAAAGATTCCAAAGTTGCAGGAGTTAAAGCGAGTTGCAACGGATGTCATTCACCGATTGCATTTTTGGCAGGTGATGTTCCTCCGCCAAAACCTTATCTGAATTCACGCGCCAATGAATCAGTATCTTGTGATGTATGTCACACGATATCAGGGTTTTCCGGAGATATTCCCTACAATTACAATTACATTTCCAATCCCGGGAAAACAAAATTCGGTAATCGCATCGGTGTCCCTTCGCCTTATCATCAGATTCAGAAGAATGAACTTATGAGCAAAGGGGATTTTTGCGGTGTATGCCATAATGAAATGTCACCGTATAATCAGTGGGTCAAATCAACACATCTTGAATGGAAAGAGGGTCCTTATTACAAGGAAGGAGTCCAGTGTCAGACCTGTCACATGCCGTATGCACAGGGTAAAAGTGCAATTATGGGTGATACGTATGATAATGTAAGACAGCACTTATTTCACGGCGCCCACGACCCCGGGAAAGTTAAGGGTACTGTTGAACTGAGAGTACAACCCGATATAAGAGAAGTTGAACCCGGAGAGGTAATTAAGTTTACTGTTTATCTTTTCAATGCGAAAACAGGACATAAATTTCCAACAGGTTCCGTTGAAGAACGAATGCTGTGGCTGCATACCGAAGCAACAGATTCAAAAGGAAAAGTATATCATTTAAAAGTTGATAGGAAAGGTTTTAAAGGTGAAGAATTTACAATTGCTTCGGATACTCTTGCTTATCAGGATATGGGAGTCCCGCTCGGTCTGAATGATTTTAAAGGTATTCCAAGAGACGGTATTCCGATTGGAGACAGAATTTTCAGGATGCCGTATTTCGACCCGTTCGGCAGAATGACAATAATGCAATGGAACACAGCATCACTCGGTGTTGATTACAGAATCGGTCCGAGGGAAACAAAGGCTGAAACGTTCACCTGGCAAATTCCGGATGATATGGAACCGGGTATGATTAAAGTTAAAGTGGTTCTTAATTATCAGAAACTACCGACTCCGGTTACATCATTTCTTGAAGTTCCGATGGAAGAAGCGGAAATAATCGAAGTTAATTTTCACGAAACTGTATTTTTTGTTGTTGATTAAATTTAAAGGAGAATAAAATGAAAAACTTTTTAAAAATTACAGTAGTGGTTTTAATAACACTGATCGTTGCGGATTCTGCGCATTCAATTCCTGCATTCGCAAGAAAATATAATTTTTCCTGCAATGTGTGCCATTTTGTTACACCAAAATTAAAACCTTTTGGTGAAGAATTTGCAGGAAACGGATTTCAGATTCCCGATAAGGAACCTGCAAGATTCTTCAGAAATACCGGTGACCCGACTTTGCTTCTGATGAGAGAGTTGCCGATAGGCATAAGATTTGATTTGACAGCTCAGTATGAGAACGGAA
>CAYWMV010000275.1:0-3434 GCA_964459055.1 uncultured Ignavibacteriaceae bacterium
CCGCTGCCTCTATTTCCGCTAATTCAAGCGGATGCTCGTTCTCCATCTGATGCCTTGTAAGATATCCAGAAAACCAGGCTCTGTTCATTGGGAAAACATCGGGATTTATGAATACAAAATAAAAATGCCATATGAGAATCGCAAGTGATGCAAGTATCGCTTCGTAAAAATGTATCGCCGTTGCTATCTCCATTCCTTCCATTCCGATTATCGGAAGGAAAAAATTTTCAAACCACAAAAATGCTCCCGTTAATCCCATTACGACTGTTCCCCATACAACTGCCCAGTATTCCGCTTTTTCTATATATCCGAATCTGCCGAATTTCGGTTTCTCTTTTGTTATTCCCGCATAATATTTTAATGCCGTAAATACATCCGTTATATCCTGCTTCCTGAACCATAAATCTGCAACTAACTGCCTCCCGCGCCTTGTGAATATAATATATATTAAATGATATACTGAAGCCGCTACCATTGCTACTGCCGCCACTCTGTGCACTAATCCTCTGAGTTCAAATGCATTCTCTCCTACTATCGCAACTATCCATCTTACCCAGAATGCTTCCGGATACTTTAACCCGAATCCTGTTATTACAAGTACCGTAAAAGATGATAAGAGAAGTATATGCTGTATCCTCTCGTTTAATGTCATTCTTAAGTATTTCGCTTCCGGTTTAGTCATCCTTTATTTCTGTATTTTCATATTTTAAATTTCTTTTCGACCCGCCGTCGCGGGCTTAATTGCTGATTGTCAGCCGTGTTTTATTTTTTTTACAAAATCAATTATATTGTGCAACACCATACCTCCTATAATCGCCACTATCAGTATAATGTAAAACACCGTTATGTAATACAGCCACGGAGAATCTTCAGCGGGATTTAATATATGTATCGGAGTATTAAATACCGCTTCTACTGCACCCGGGTGACATTTTCCGCACGTTACAGGTAAGTTGCTCTTGTGTATTGTTGATAGCGGGTCGCTCGATGGTCTTATGTTGTGATATCCGTGACAACTTCCGCAGTCTGCCGCTTCCTGTGAACCGCCTCGTAATGCAAGTCCGTGAAAACTTTCATTGAAATTGTCTGTTATTCCTTTCGGTAAATTATTGTTTTCAATAATTTCTACTGAAGAGTGACAGTCGGAACATAATTTTACTACACCGGTTCTTTTTGCTGTTATGTTTCCTTCTTGCTCTTTGTTCAGTATCTGATGACTGCCGTGACAGTTGGTGCATGTCGGAGCGTCCGAGTTCTCTTTTGTCTCAATTGATACCTGATGAATCGAACCTGTAAATTCTTCTTTTATAACTTTATGGCAATTGTCTGTTCCGCAGGTCATCGGTTGATTTTTTTTGCTTATCTTTGAATTTACATCAATCATCGGTAGCATTTCGTGTGAACCGTGGCAGGATGAACAGGATGCGGAATTCGTTTTACCTTCCTTGAATGCCAGATAATGTGCACTGTTGTTATATTCCCTTATGTGCTCGAATTTCTCTTTGTTGCCGGTATATAATTTGTTTTCGCTGTGGCAGTCGAGACACATCTCGGTCTCTTTTATTCCGTAAAATTTATCCTCTGATGAAACGGCATTTATTCCGTGCTCGCCGTGACAACTCGAGCAACTCGGTCCGTATGGGTCCTTGTTTATAAATGCTCTGCCGTGTGAGGAGTTGCGGAATTTGCTTACTACTTCTGGATGACATTTCTCGCAGGTTTCAAGAATTTTTGTTTTTACATTAGGGTCTTTTGTGCTCTGTATCATGTGATTGCCGTGACAGTCTGAACAACCGGCCGCCGGCTTGCCGTCCTTCTTCTTTAATGCGTGTACGCTCTTTGTGTATTCACCTACATACTTGGATGAACCTTTGTCCTCTCCCGGGAATATCTTTTCGTTTAAATGACATTTCATGCAGGCACGCGTCTCTATCGTATAACTGCTTTCCGATACGTTGTGCCCTGAATGACAATCTAAACATTTTGGTGCCTGCTTCCCCGGCTGTACTCTGTGTACACTGTTGCTGATTTCTAATTGTGACTGGCGGTGACACTTTGTGCAGGTTGAGTTTCCGTTTGATTTTGATAACTCGATTACTTCGTGTCCTTTGTTGTGGCATGCATCACACTTAATCCCGCGGCGGAAATGTGCGGTGTTTTTATATATAGTTACGCTTCTTGTATTATGGCAGGAATAACAGTCTGTCTTCTCACCGAATTCTTTCGCTTTAATTACATCGTGATATGAATGGCAGTCATAGCATTTTACGTTCTTGTGAACGTTCTTTTGTTCGACTTTTATTCCGTGGCATCCGTTGCAGTCAACATCTTTTGCTTTGGGATTGTGAGGAAGTTCTTCGGCAATGTAACCTTCGTGACAGTCTATGCAGTCTGAACTGCCGTGTACTGAATTCTTGTATGTGCTCGGATTAACATATAAGGAAATTTTCTTGCCGTTCTTTTCCATAGTTAAATCTTTGTCCTCGTGGCACATCAGACAATCGTCGGGACTGCTTGCCTTTAAGCCCCAGATGTTCAGAGTTAATAATATAAATACTGATATTATAATCAGTAAATATCCCCGGAAAATTATCTTTTTTGTCGGTTTAACTATGGTATATTTTTTCATAAAGTTCTCTCAGACTTTTTTCCAGTTCACTTATTTTAAACGGCTCCGGGATGTATTTCTTTTCCTTGTCGCTTGTTTCATTAACCTCCGTTAATGCCGGAATGTATAATACCGTAATATCCTGATATTCTTTAAGTATTTCCTTTTTGTCTTCCGGACTTATCGTGTCGTCTATTATTATGCAGTCCGGTTTGTCATTTTTATTAATATCCGTTGAAATTTTTAAAGAATCAATTCCTAATTTTATACAAATACAGGAATATTCCGATTTGCTAAAATATTTTTCCATCAGACTGCAAAGGTCTTCGTTCTGACAAAATATTTTTATTTTTAATTCTTTACTCATTTAAATCGGATATTTATTACCGTCTTTTAATTTAAAATGCTGTCAGAGATAGTCCTGACAGCATTTATCTCTTATAAAAAGAAAGGAGCAATGAAAATCTGTTTCAAAATCTCTGTCATCGCCACATCCCTGTTTTCTTGTTTCTTGTCAGCCATTAACTGTGTGTGTCTGTATCTTTAAAAAATCTTTAATTTTCGTTTCAGCCAGTGTATTGTAGTTTATCCCTGTTTATTTGGATTTTCTGAAAATACATTTTGCCGCTCTGTGCATTATTTAAGAACTAAAGTACTAACTATCGTAATTTTTATAACAAATACCGTGCCAAGATTTTTTACAAATATGTTAAAAATACTGCCTGTTTTTTGTGTTTTTGTGGATTTTCTATTTGGTTTGGCTGAAATGTGTGGAGATTTTACTCACATTTGTTTTGTGATTCTATTCCTCGATTTGATATTCCCT
>CAYWMV010000276.1:0-3427 GCA_964459055.1 uncultured Ignavibacteriaceae bacterium
ATAAAAGAGACAGTGACCCGGATAACTTTTCAAACTTTGAACTTGTTACTAAAAAACCTGAATTTTCGGAAAGATTATTGAATTGAAGGACAGTGAAAATTAAGTTAAATTTCATATTTACAATTAAATTTTATTTCTTATATCATTTTTAGATAAAATACTTGTCAAAGGAGCGAGAGTTCATAATCTCAAAAATATTGATGTTGAGATTCCGCGTGACAAACTTGTTGTGTTTACAGGACTTTCCGGCTCGGGAAAATCCTCACTTGCATTTGATACAATTTATGCTGAAGGGCAGAGAAGATTTATGGAAACTCTGTCCGCTTATGCCCGGCAGTTCATAGGTGATATGGAAAAACCCGATGTGGATAAAATTGACGGACTTTCTCCCGCGATTTCCATAGAACAAAAGACAATTTCACAAAATCCGCGTTCGACTGTCGGGACGGTAACTGAAATATACGATTATCTCAGACTGTTATTCGCAAGGTGCGGGACACAGTACTCGCCTGATTCGGGGATGGCTGTCACAAGACAATCTATCGACCAGATGCTTGAAACAATAATGAAATTCAGGAATAATACGAAAATTATTATTCTTGCCCCGCTTGTAAAAGGGAGAAAGGGACATTATAAGGAACTATTCGCCGATATATCGTCGGAAGGATTTTCAAAAGTAAGAGTTGACGGAGAAATAACAGATATTACAAAGGGAATGTCAGTAAGCCGCTATAAGATTCACGATATAGAAGTTGTGATTGACAGAGTAGCCGTAAATGAAAAATCCGGAAAGAGGATTTACGGCTCTCTTGATGTTGCTTTAAAATATGGCGAAGGTGTTGTAATAGTAAACGACGGGAAAAAAGACAGACTCTTCAATGAAAAACTTTCCGACCCGGTTACAGGCAGAAGTTTTTCCGAACTGAATCCCAATACGTTTTCCTTTAACTCGCAGTACGGCTGGTGTCCGGCCTGTTTCGGTCACGGAGTGAAAAAAGAAATTGACTATGAAATGATATTTCCGAACAGGGAACTTTCATTTGAAGAAGGGGGAATTGCACCTGTCGGGAAACCAAAGAAAAACTGGATTAACCTTGTAATAAAAGGTGTTTTGGATGAATTCAGAATTCCAGAAGATATGCCCGTGAAGAAATATCCTGATATTGTAATTGATGCATTGTTGAACGGAATTCACGACAGACCTATACACGTGAGATTTGAAGGTTCAGGTGGCTCGTATCTTTACAAGCATAATTTCAAGGGGCTGATTAAATATATCGAAAAAACTATGAATGAATCCGACAGTTCACGTTTAAGAGACTGGGCTGAATCATTTGCGACCTTCAAACCCTGTGAATTATGTAAAGGAGGGAGACTGAAAGAGGATGCACTCTGGGTGAGGATTTCAGATAAAAATATTTTTGAAATTACGGCAATGTCCGTTAAGGACTGCAGGAAATTTTTCGGTAAACTGAAATTCAGCGATAGAAGACAAATAATTGCGGAAAAAATTATAAAGGAAATCAACACACGTCTCGATTTTCTTTTAAATGTCGGACTCGAATATCTGACACTTGACAGGATGGCAAGAACACTTTCAGGCGGCGAGGCGCAGAGGATAAGACTTGCAACTCAAATCGGCTCGCAATTGACGGGTGTACTTTATATTCTTGACGAACCGTCAATAGGTTTGCATCAGCGTGATAATATTAAATTGATAAATTCACTAAAAAATTTAAGAGATTTAGGAAACAGTATTATAGTGGTTGAACACGATAGGGAAATGATTGAATCTTCTGATTATATAGTAGATCTGGGACCGCGTGCAGGCGAGCACGGCGGAGAAGTTATTGCTTACGGCGATATTAATCAGGTAAACGGCAATTCGCTTACGGTTGATTATATAAGAGGCATAAAGAAAATAGAATTCCGTAAAGAAAGAAGAACAGGAAACGGTGAACATTTAACGCTGAAAGGTGCACGGGGGAATAATCTCCGGAATCTCAATGTTAAAATTCCGCTCGGAAAATTTATTTGCGTAACAGGCGTAAGCGGCTCGGGTAAATCAACGCTGGTAAATGATACACTGTATAAAATTCTGCTGAACAGACTGTTGAATTCAAATGAACAGCCGCTGCGTTATGAAAGCATTTCGGGATTAACTAAGAAAAACGGTGACAGAATAGAAAAAATTATTGACAAGGTCATCGAAATTGACCAGCAGCCGATTGGCAGAACGCCGCGCAGCAATCCGGCAACTTATACGGGACTTTTCACTCATATCAGGAATATTTTTGCAGAACTTCCCGATTCCAAAATTAGAGGATATAAAATCGGCAGATTTTCGTTTAACGTGAAAGGCGGAAGGTGCGACGGATGCGAGGGCGGGGGACTGAAAAAAATTGAAATGAATTTTCTGCCTGACGTTTATGTAACCTGTGATGTATGCAGAGGTAAAAGGTATAACAGCGAAACTCTTCAGATTAAGTATAAAGGCAAATCAATTGCAGATGTTCTCGAAATGACTGTGGAAGAAGCGTGTGAATTTTTCAAACCCTTTCCGTCGCTCTACAGGAAACTGAAAACGCTGTACGACGTCGGTCTCGGCTATATCAGACTCGGTCAGCAGGCAACCACTCTTTCGGGGGGAGAGGCACAGCGCGTGAAACTCGCAACTGAACTTTCGAAAGTACAAACGGGAAGAACTTTGTATCTCCTCGACGAACCGACAACGGGCTTGCATTTTGAGGATATTAAAATGCTTCTCGATGTACTGAATAAACTTGTGGATAAAGGAAATACGGTTATTATTATTGAACATAATCTCGATATAATAAAAAATGCCGACTGGATTATAGACCTCGGTCCCGAAGGGGGAGATGATGGCGGTAAAATCGTTGCTGAAGGAACTCCGGAAACTCTTATCAAAAAATTTGCGAATGTCTCATATACTGCAAAGTATTTAAAAGAAGTTATTGGTCATTAGTTTTTAGTTATTGGTTATTAGTTGTTGGTTATTGTTTGTGTTGCATTCTCACCGGTTATTTTTTTAAACTCACTTAATTAAAAAGTCACAGGTAACTCAGCGAATTTAATCGAAAAATCTTATGTTGCAAGGGTCCTATATTACTGTTGATGAGAACAAAAATGAAAATGTGAGGATTAATATTACATACAGAGAAATTAAAATTATCCGGGCTTTTAAAATAAACGAATTACTTAAAATTTGAATAGTACATTATAAATATATTATGTTACGCATAAATTAATAAATATGCGTATTATATTGTTTATATTACGCAAATATTAAAAACGTTGTATGATTTATCAGTCGAATCTGGATACCCAATCAATAAATCATTCATTCACCCGATTTCAGTGAAGTGAAATCCCGACTTGTCGGACATCCACTCCCCCCCTAATCATC
>CAYWMV010000277.1:0-3408 GCA_964459055.1 uncultured Ignavibacteriaceae bacterium
AATTTCAATCCATGAAAGAGCGATTTTGAAATTTAAAATCAAAAACAAATGAAAACCCAAAATTCATTATTCGGTATTATTATTTCAGTATTACTTTCCGTGATATTTATTTCCGGCTGCGGAAAAGACAATCCCATGATTAATAATGAACCTCCGTTTTCATTTGATAGTGCAAGATTTGATGTTATTCAGAAAATATATAATTTCCCGGCTTTTATGGCTTACGTAAAAGATACAAATAACATTTTTTTAGGTGACATAAATATATTTTATGTTTATCAAAACGGTTCATTCAATATGATACCACTCGGAAATGATTTTGTAGGAACAGATATAAACGGGATTGATGAAAACAATGTGTATATTTGCGGGAAGGAAATACTTCCAAATAACAAATCTGTTTATAGTATGAGAAAATGGAACGGAAGCAGTATAGTAACAATACCGATAACGGATACTCTTCCTGCTAAACATAGTAGTTTCTCTTACATATTTTGCAAATCAGCCAATGAAATATGGGTAGGCAGTAATGATGGAAGTGTTTGGAAATATGACGGAACGGAATTCATTAAATATATTCTTGATACCAATAACATAATTGATACAAATTATCATTCAAATTATAGTGTTATTAATTATTCATATTTATTATCAGACAATATTAACATATATGCAGTATATTGCCGGGATTCCTTTAATATTATCGGAACAGAAGGGAAAGGTGTGATGAAGTTTTATCAGTATGACAATTTCAGTAAATTCACCCTGTTGTCAAAACATAATTACATATATCCTCAGGATAAAAGAAAACCTAACAGAGTTTATAATATAGGTAACAAATTTTACTCTGTATCAGAGGATGGTTTTTACAGTTTTGATTTTTTTGGATTTAATAAAATGATAGACATTGGACCGATATCACCGCACAGTTTAAAAATATCAGGAACAGATGCATATAATATAGCAATAAGCGGACAAAATTATGATTACCCTCATCTTATCAGTTATTTATTTCACTGGAACGGAATAAAATGGAGTATTGAAAATAAAGTGATAGGAAATTTAGGTACTATATATTTGAAATACTTGAATGATATGTATATACGAATTACGACAGATATCCCTGGTCCTACATACATAACATACTACAAAAAAAATAATAATAATTAAAATTTTAAAAAAATGAATAAATTATTTATTTTTATCGTATTAATATTTAATATTAACTTAATTGGATATTCACAACCGACTTACGAATGGCAAAATGTTAATCTGGGTTATTTACAAAATACTAAATCCGTAGAATTTATCAATCCCAACACCGGTTTTATAGGTCTTTATACACATGATGTCAATTCAAGGGTACTCAGAACAACAGATAAAGGACTAACATTTTCGCAAGTATTTTATTATTCATTGAATCCGGCAGGAATCAATGTTAAATTTATTAATGAAAATACAGGTTTAATTTATACAGGTAAGGATTTATTCAGAACAACTAATGGAGGTAATAACTGGACAGATATTTATGATTTTACAAATATTGGTTCTTCATCGAACTCGTTTATATTCGTAAACAGTACTACAGGATATTTGGGATATTCAAAAAGTCATGGTATTTGGTTGTATAAAACAACAAATGGAGGTTTCAATTGGTCAGAAACGCATGTTAATAATTTGTTAAATCAAAATTACTATTATTTTACACAAATAAATGAAATCTCATTCCTGAATGAAGACATTAATAAAATTTATTTATGTGGCAATTATCAAGAAGGTCAATCTTTCATATCATTTATAATTTATAGCAATGACGGTTTTCAAACCTACCCATATATGAATACATATTATAATGCAGGAAGGTTTTCTCATATATCTTTGCTACCTAATTCAAATTATACTTTAAGAATTTTTGGAAAACAAGGAATATATAATCCGTCATTAATATTTGATATGGGAACTGATAACGGATATTGGTTACAAACTGGTTTAAAGTTTAATGACAAGTTCAAAGGTTATGCAGCAACTTATTCAGGTGACATTTTTAAAACTACTTCTTCAGGCAACAATTGGATACTTGAAGGAAATACTGGTATTACCGATTATGGTGCTGGTTCACAAATGAATGTATTTAATGAAATTGTTTATTTCGGTTCAGGTAATGGAAATTTTTTCATTCGGGCATTGAAAACTGATCTTTCAGTAATAAGTGACAATCAATTAATTTTAGGAAATATCTCTTTCGACGGAGAAAATAAATCTGTAAGTTCTCAGGGGACATCCTATTATTTGCGAGGCGGATATTCGAATTTATATGCCGATAATATATTAAACTCCGGACTTTCAAATGAAAGAATTTTTTACAAATGGCATGATAACAGTTTGAATAATAACATTTCAAATTATTACTTTGATAGTCCGGGATACATTACAACATATTACAAGACCAAGTTCAAGGCTACAACAAACGATGCAATCAGCAACGAATCACAGACAAAATGTTTGAGAGACGTCTTGTCAGGAAATATTCATCAGATTCATCAGACAATGGGCGGAATATTTTATTCTTATAAATCTTCCGGTGGTCAATTTCATACAGAAGAAGTAGTAAACGGAGGAAGTACTTATGTTTCACAATTCCCGAATGACAAAACTGCCGAAGGAAATAAAAATCCTTCAATCTGTGAAATTAAATGGTTCGGAAGCGGAGCGCCGGATGATGATTACGAGTACGTTATTGCAGGATGCTGGGAGAGATATGATAATTCATCAGGAAAAACAAAACTATATGCGGCAATCAGACAGGGACAGCAATCAATTAAAAATTAAAAATTAAGAATTATAAATTATTAGTACTTTATGTTGCTAAATATCAATTGATATAAAGTATTAAAGTCACATTTCCTCTTAATAAATCAAATATCCAGTTCACTCATTCAATCATTCAATCATTCAATCATCTAAGAAGCGTAGCATATATTCCGGGAGAAATATCTAATCCCAACGATTATTTTTACGTAATGCCGCATCTTGAGCCCTCGAGTTCGGGTAACAATCTTGTTATTTCGGCAAAGTATCAAGATTACAATTTATATGATGAAACGTTTGGGTATCAGCATTATGTAGATAAATTTACAATTCAGGAAAATATTATTGGGTATGCGGTTGATGGCACAAATTGGAACTGCGATGAAACAGGAGGGTATTTTGATTTACACATCGCTTATGAAAAGAACAATCAAATTATATACAGGTTAGAACGAATTGAATTGTCTGTTTCGTATGGAGGAATATATAGAAAAGTAATTGATAATAATAACAACTACGAATTTATAGTTTCTGCAAATTACGGAGAATCAAGCAGAACAGCCCCGGATATTTCTCTGAAAAACGGTAAGCCGGTGGTAA
>CAYWMV010000278.1:0-3399 GCA_964459055.1 uncultured Ignavibacteriaceae bacterium
CGTCAAGCAAAACCGTATATCTTCCCGCAGGCTTTACTTCATTAACAAGATTCTTAACCTCCCTTCCCAAAACATCATATACTTTCAGATTAACGAGTCCGTCTTTTGGAATTTCAAACTGTATTTTTGTTACGGGATTGAACGGATTTGGGAAGTTTTGCGAAAGTGAATATTCTGTCGGAATATTTTGATTATTTCCGGATTTTCCTTTTTCAAAAAACACATATCTGCTTTTTGTTCCGCCGGGATTATCACCTCCCTCTTCATCAGGAGAATAAACATTGCTGTAAAGGAAACTCCCGTCTGTTATGTCTTCCGGAGCAACAACCAACTGTATATAAAAACTGTCAGTTCCGTTTTGTATGTTATCAATTATAAATCCTCTTAAATATTCTGTTTCTATTGAATCCTCATATAGAATCGTATCACTGAAAAGATTTCTTTGCAATTGATTTGTGGATTTTATCAAAAGATTAACATCGAATTTCTTGATTCCGAAATCACATCCCGGATAATATGAATAACTTCCGAGTCCTCCGACAAGTAATGTATCGCCATTGGATAAACTGAAAGGCTGTGAAATCATATTCTCGTTAAATTCCACAGGATTTTCCACAACAGTTTCAAGGTCATCTTCCAGTGAACAGATTATATTTTTAGCTATGATGGGTCCGAGATTGAAATAATAATTTATATCCATATCCCTGACTACTCCAACTAAATTTGTATTCGGATTTTCAGAGGAAGGTGTATTTGTTATTGTGAACGTTTGTTTTCCGATGTCATAAAGTGAACCATTCTGAGTTAAAGTCAATAATGTCGGATAAGAGTTCGTTCCGAAATTTCCCTGATAGGAACCTCTTACAAGTTTTGCATCCTTTCCGGGAAATATTCCGGGATTGCAGGAATATCCCGGATAATCTTTTATCAAAACAAACTTTTTAAAGTAACTATTGGCGACTCTGAAATTCACAACGTATGCCAATGCATCTTTACTGCCTTCAACATTGGGTTCGTCCTGGAAAACATTACCAGCTGAGTTATATTTAACAAATGTACTCCATGCCTCATTAGTCCCGTTAAAATATTTATACCTAACTATAATAGGGAAATTGTATATGGATTCGGTTACAGGTTCATCTCCTTCAAAACTAATTATTCGTAATTTCCTGCAGTCTCCACGGTATGCTATAACCGGTCTACCATTCCTTAATGATATATCGGGGGTAAATCGTGAGATTTGCTCGTCACCCTCTGATATTAACGTGCAACCCTGACCGTAATTATTTGAATCAACATAGATTGAATTGTTATATATTCCAAAATATACTTTTTTATAAAATATATGGCTATTCTTTTTGTAGGCAAAATGGACCACCTGATTATTTCCTATTGAATTTATATTTCTCACAGCAGAGAAACTTTCAATATTATCACCGTCTATTATAAATTCCTGAGGATTGGCACCTTGGCTTTTTTTCCCGGTAACTACAAGTTGGTTATTGTTTCCGCCTGGCTTTAAATGAGCAATAAGAGTCCAGAAATCATAAGTGGTATCGGGTGAAAAATTTTCGTACATAACTTTCGCAAACACTTTCGGATATGCTTTAAAGTTTTGATTTTCTGAATTTATTGTAATTCTGTAAGGAGACGGATTTCCTCTCGGGTCCCAATAATATGGATAACCAAATTGTATCGAATGCCTTTGCCCATAATCAATAATTACATTATTACCTTCTCTCCTTTCCCAAACCACAACGACATTCCTTTCAGAACTAATATGTTCCGCATCTAAATTAATTGACAATGCCTCGTAAATAAATGGATTGATATTATTTTCTGTAGCACAAGAATTAATACCGGAATTTTTATCATTAATAATTTCCTCAGTTGTAAAATTACTTCCATTATTATATGATTTTGTAAAAAACACTCCACCCATACTGGTATGGATTGAATTTATTCTTCCAAAATTATCCCTTACTGCTTTTGTCTGGCTTGGAATGTTAATAGCATTTTCCGTTGTTGATTGAAGTTTAGTTTTATAATATGCTGAAATTTCACCCGGGCTATCAAAATAGTAATTAAATAAAGGACTATTCATATTGTTATTCTGCCATTTGTAAAAAATTCTTTCATTTGACAGTCCAGGGTTTAATATATTGTCGACATATAAATCCGAATATCCGCCTCGTAAATAATAGGACGTACCCTGAGAACTTACAGGTTTATTTTCCCCGTCAAATATCATGTTACCTGAAATAAGTTCAATATCAGCAATTATTGATAAATCCATTGCAAGAAGTCGTGATATGAAAGGCATTTGCCAACCATATAAATAGTATATATGATTAAACTGAGATGCACCTGATATACAACCACTGTTTAATGTATTTTCGGTTATCCAATTCACTCCTCCATTTGAAGTAATATCAGTTCTTCTATATGATGAAACAAATCCAATATTCTTATTATTTTGAGAAAATGATAATATATCTCTGAGCGAATTGTAAGTACTAATTTCTTCAAAAGAATTATCTGATTTAAGTTTATAAAATCCTTTACTAAAGATATTTCTAACTAAATCATTTCCGTTATCATTTACACAACTTAAGTAACTTGTTCCGCCATAACCATTTGGGTCATTTATTCCGTCCAATATTTCAGTATAGGAATCAAATTTATTTGTACTCTTAAGATATATTGATTTAAGATTTTCTTCTAAAAGAGTCCCTGTCATTCCACTTACATAAATAATATTTGAGTTTAATGGAGAAACTTGTATGTTCGTTAATCTTGCACCATAATCGCTGTGCACGTATTTTAAATTCCAATTATATCCTCCATTTGTTGTTTTTAATAGTTTAGCATTATAATTTGTTAGAAAATAACCTTCAATTTCATTAAAGAATTTAATATTTCCTTCCAAAATATTTTCATTAGAATTAGTAGTATAAATCAAATTCCAGTTTATACCAGAATTAGTTGTTTTATATATTTCATAAGATATAGGATTACCATTTTTCCCAAAAGATAACCAACCTACGTTTTCATTTATAAAACTTATTGTATGACTATTTTCAATCGTATATGCATTTTGAAAGTCATATATCATTACCCAGTTATTACCTTTATTTGTTGTTTTAAGAATTTGAACCGAGCCATCTGTTATAAGCCACCCAGTGTTAGCATTAATAAAACATCCGTCTTTTACAAAGTAATTAGTTGGTAATGTTGAATGTTGATAAACCTGAGAAAATAGGTTTGTAGAACTTGTTAATAAATATACTATGAATATTAATATTATATTTTTCATGTTATTAAATTTTAATTTTTAGAAAATGTTGTTTTCAATTTACCTTTATAAAGTGCAGAACCTGTGTAGGGTATATTTACTTT
>CAYWMV010000279.1:0-3391 GCA_964459055.1 uncultured Ignavibacteriaceae bacterium
GGAAAGGGACCCTACGAAGAAGAGCTCCGAAATATGGCAAAAAGCATGGAGGTGGAGGAAAGGGTCGAGTGGTTAAAAGACCTTTCAAGAAAGGAATTACTTGAATGTTATGCGGATGCAGATATATTTTTAATGCTTTCTTCTCATGAAGCTTATGGAATAACGGTTGCCGAGGCATTGGCTGCAGGAATACCATGTGTGATTGCAAAGGGAAGTGCACTTGAGGAGTTTGTTGATGGGGAAAATTGTGTGGGGGTTGAAATTCCAGTTACTCCAAATAGAATTATAAGATCAATAAAAGACATAGTGGAAAGCAATAGAGAAAAAAGATATAGCTCGAAATCAGTAAAAGATTGGGATGAAGTGACCGAAAAAATAATAGAAGTTTATGATTCTACTTTTTAAACAGGAAGTTACCCATGAAAGAACAGATGGTATCCATTATTTTGCCAACGTACAACAGATCTGAACTAATAAAAAGATGCGTTAACTCAGTGCTGATCCAGACGTATAGTAACTGGGAGCTAATTATTTCTGATGACGGTTCAAAAGACGAAACTCCTGCCGTTGCCAGAGAATGCGCAAAACTCGACTCACGTATTAAAGCCAAAATAAATGAAGTTAACCACGGAACCCCCAGCAACCGGAATATTGGTTTATCCTTAGCCAGCGGGAGCCTTATTTTCTTCATAGAAGATGATTTGATTCTTTTTCCTAACTGTGTTGAAACCCTGGTAAATACGTACAACTCACTTGTTTCAGCAGGAATTAAGGTCGGAGCAGTGGTTCCCAGATTACTTGAGGATAACCCGATTTCGCATGTTAATGCCGACCTTCATAAAAAAGAAGCAACTGAAAAAAAGCTGCCCTTTGTATTCAATAAGTGGACAGGGGAGGTATATAATAATTATACCGAAGATTTTAATGAACTTCAGGAGACAGTAACCGGTCATGCATGTTGCTTATATAACCGGAGCGCTCTCGAGGAAGTGGGTGGATATGAAGAAAAGGCATACAAAGGTACGTACAGCAGGGAAGAAACTGACCTGAATTTCAGGCTGCGAAAAGCAGGTTATAAGTTCTTCTTTCAACCAAAAGCCGTATCCGAACATAGAAAGATAAAAACAGGCGGATCAAGGCAATCAAATGAGATTAAATTTTACTATTATTATATAAGAAATCACATTATATTTCTGGTTAGAATTTTTGGGTTTAAGTCAATATATATGATACCCTGTTATTTAATGAACGTAGGATTACGATTATTGAAAAAGTTATCACTAAAAGTGTAGTCTTAACATTCCAAAGAATTAATTTTCATTAAAGAGATGAAACTTCCACTAAAGAGATGAAAAATAAGTTATTGGAAGAACCTTTACGCAAACAAGAAGCATGAGTAAACTCTGCAGGAGATTTGAGACAGCAGAGGTATTTTCAAAGCTTTACTGTTAAATTATTATAGTCTCACAAATAAATTATTAGAATTTCATTGTTAAGTTTTTAAGAACTTCTGTTAAAATAAACGGTTTCACGATTAAATTGTTAAGACAAAGATTCGCCTGCTGAACCGTAGTTCATAAAATTTACGTTGAGTCGAAAATTCGGAGGCAAAGCCTGAAAAATTTTCTCGAATATGATACGAAATAAAAATTTTTTCTTAAATGTGGAGTTATAAATGAGATGTGTATAAGTAACTTTGCTATATAATATCGACTGGGTTGATATGAGGAGCAAAACTCATTTAAAAGTTGCTCTGCTTCGGCCTTTAGCCCAAATAGGGCATTATGTTTTGCTTCTTCTACAGCGCGAATTGCGAGCATTTTCATTAAAAGATTCTTTTTATCCGAGGGGCAATTTCTTCTGATATCTTCCGGGTTCTTCAGGTCAGGAGGTACGGAATGTGCTCCTGGCAGGTTACTGCTTAAATTCGAATCTTCCCTGTGGATAGTCACCAATTCTCTACGAGATATGGCTATTTTTTCGTTCAAGATTATTTTGAACCATAAATGGGCATCTTCTCCATACAAACAGCGGTATGTGTCAAAAAAGCCTCCGTATTTATTTACTATTTCTCTTTTCGCAATCGTTGTACACGGCATCATATATCCGAGCAGATGAACAGCTACATCCGGATGAATATCATCCGACAATTCATAAATTCCTTCCAGAACTCCTTTTCGATCCCAGAATTTACTAATCCCTTGGTCTCCTCTGCTGGTATCGTAATAACCTGAGGAAATGGTGGAGACATCTTTGTGACTATTTAAAAAATCGACTCCTTCCTGTAGAAAGTTCGCTGCCCATTCGTCATCCGCATCTAAAAAGACTATATATTTACCTGTGGCAAGGCTGAGCCCCGCATTTCTTGCTGCACCAGGCCCTTTATTTTCCTGAGTTATCAGGATTATGCGGGGGTCTCTAAACCTTTTTACAATTTCAGGACTGTTATCCGTAGAGCCGTCATCAACAACAATTATCTCAATATTTTGATATGTTTGTGCTAATACAGAGTTTAAGGTTCTACTAATACAATGACTCTTGTTGTATAGAGGAATAACTACAGACACGTCTGGCATCATTGAGATCACTTTTCAAGTATTAGAGGTATAGACGTCATCTAATTTATTTCTGCTTACTATATTTATTACTCAAATCTGTAAAATATTCAGAATTTATTTTGCAATGTTTAGAAAATAAGTTAATGAAGGTCTCAATAATAATACCATTTTGTGAAAATAAGAAAGATTTGAGAACCTACTTAACCGGGATTTGTGAAATAAGCGCCAAGAGTCTAAACCTGTGCTTTTTGACTTGGAACAGGCGAAATACCAGTAATGTGCAAGAATTTCCGAAAAAGGAGGGTCCGGATAGATTTTCGTTCTGGAATTATAACTTTGCAACTTTTCAAGCCATAATCTTGCATCTGTTAAGGTATCTTCATTTGATTCGATATTATAATAGCTGAGTGCCTTGTGTATCTCAAATTCGCTTTTTACCGGATTAATGCCCAATTGCCTGATTTGAGAAAGCCTTAATTTGTTAGAAATTTCTTTTTGTATATCGGTATTCGAAGTAGAACTATGCATCCTGTAGTGGAAAAGAACCTCGGGGAGATTTGCAAATTTTAAAACATTTATTGCGCGAACCCATAATCCATAATCTTCAGCATAAGTTTCAGTAAGACAATAACTCAGTCCATTTTTTGAAAAGGCACTTTTCCTAAACATTACAGTTGGATGAGCCATAACAGAATCGAAAAGCATTTTACATTTTATGGCATCATGGTTACATGGAAATTTTAAAACATAGTTCGAGGCACCAATAATTTTAATCCACGTGCCTGCGATACCTATTTCAGGATTATTATCCATAAAATCTACTTGCTTTTTTA
>CAYWMV010000280.1:0-3386 GCA_964459055.1 uncultured Ignavibacteriaceae bacterium
AAGACGGCGCCGATATCATTGACGTAGGAGGTGAATCAACACGCCCGGGCTCGGACACCGTCTCCCTTGATGAAGAACTCCGCAGAGTCATTCCCGTAATTTCCGCTCTGCAAAAGGAAATTACTATTCCCGTTTCGATTGATACTTATAAAAGTAAAGTCGCCGAAGAAGCACTCCAAAACGGTGCGGAAATTATTAACGATATCAGCGGTCTAACTTTTGATGAAAATATGCCCGCAGTCGCCAAAAAAAATAATGCAACCCTCATTATGATGCATATTAAAGGTACTCCGAAAAATATGCAGGTCAATCCGGAATATGAAGACGTCCTCTCCGAAGTTTACCAATTCCTCCACGATGCGGCAATTACCGCTAAATCAAACGGCATTACGCAAATCATCGTTGACCCGGGCATCGGCTTTGGCAAAAACCTCGACCATAACCTCACTCTCCTTAGCAATCTTAAATATTTCCGCGAACTCGGTTATCCCGTCCTCGTCGGAGTCTCAAATAAAAGTTTTATTGATAAAATCTTCCCTACCCCCGTTCCCGAAAGATTGTCCGGCACTGTCGCCGCTAATGTTATGGCGGTTATTAACGGTGCGAACATTATTCGCGTTCATAATGTTTTAGATAATAAAAGGGCAATTCTTATTGCCGAACATATTATCAGTAATGACAAACAATAAAAACTCGGAAAGACTCGAACTCGATATACTCGGAATGGAATGTATCAACTGCGCCCAAAGCATTGATACTTATATTTCAAAACTCGACGGAATTCATAAGATTGATTTAAACTTCAGTTCCGAATCCGCCGTCATTGATTACAATCCCGATATAATTTCAAAGGATACAATCAAAGACGCGATTAAAAAACTCGGATATGAAGGCATCGAAGACGATGAAGAGGAAAAAACGGAACTTGCGAAAAAGAAATCACTGCTGATTCACAGGAAAAAAATCTTTCTTTCTGTTATCCTGACTCTTATCATTATGGCTCTTTCGATGAAATCCCATTACGATTTTCTCTCTTTCCTTAATGTGATTCCCGAAAACCTTAATTATGTTATCCTTCTCGTTCTCACCGCCGTAGTTATTTTTTATTGCGGCGACAGATTCCTGAAGGGCGCCCTCACGGCACTGAAGAATAAAACTTCCGATATGAATTCCCTGATTTCGCTCGGAACTCTCTCGTCGTTTATATATAGCACCGTTATTGTCTTTAATCATATTTTCGGTTTAAATATTAAAGTTTTTGAACATACTCACGAAGTTTATTTCGAAACCGCCGCTATGATAATTTCATTTATTCTCATCGGTCATTATCTTGAAGCGGTTCTGAAATCTAAAACTTCAACTTCAATTAAGAAACTAAAGGAACTGCAGAGCAAGTTCGTAACTGTAATCAGGAATTCGGAAGAAATCACAATCCCCTTCCGCAAGGTTAAGAAGGATGACCTCGTGATTATTAAATCGGGCGATAAGATACCTGTTGACGGTTCAATCTCCGAAGGAAACTGCATCGTTGATGAAAGTCCTATGACGGGCGAAAGTAAACCTGTCGAGAAATATGCGGGTGATAATCTAATCAGCGGTACTATACTTCTGAACGGCGCCGTGAAACTTAAAGCGGAAAAGGTCGGCAAGGATACTACACTTTCGAAAATTATTAACCTCGTTAAGGAAGCATCTAACTCAAAACCTAAAATCCAGCGGCTCGCGGATAAGGTCTCGGCTGTTTTCGTTCCTGCCGTTATCATTATAGCAGTAATTACATTTATAATCTGGCATTTGATAATCGGTAGTCCTTTTGATAAATCTTTGCTCTATGCTGTCTCGGTTTTGATTATTGCCTGCCCCTGTGCTCTCGGTCTCGCCGCCCCGATGGCTATCGTTATCGGCGTCGGTCGTGCGGCTGAAAACGGTATCCTCTTTAATGACGTGGAAGCAATTGAAAAAATGAATAAAATAGATACCGTTTGCTTCGATAAAACGGGAACTCTTACAAAAGGTGAAATGACCGTTAGTTCTGTTCTGCCCGTAAACGGATTTGAACGAAATGAACTCCTAAAATATGTAAACTCGCTCGAAAAATATTCCAATCACCCGATTGCGAAATCAATTAATAAATTCTGCGCCGATAATAATATTAATTCTTTTGAAAATGTTTCGGATATAAATAATGAACACGGACTCGGTATAACGGGAAAAGTAAATAATAAATTAGTCGCAATCGGCAGTAAACGATTCATTGAACAACTCGGAATTCAGATCAATGATTCTGCAGTTAATAACGGTTTACTCGTAAGTATTGACAATAGTCTTACTGGAATAATCGAATTAACCGATGTACTGAAAGATGATGTTAAATCCGCAATTTCGAAACTCGATGAGATGAAGATTAATCTCTATATGATTTCGGGTGACGACGAAGAACCTGCGAGAAAAATTGCGAATGAAGTCGGTATTAAAAATTATTCGTTTAAAACTTTTCCCGAAGATAAAGAGAAAATTGTTGCAAAACTCCAGAACGAAGGGAAAAATGTCGCTATGGTGGGCGACGGAATTAATGACGCTCCCTCTCTCGCACGCGCCAATATCGGTATTGCAGTAGGAACGGGACAGGATATAGCAATTGATACCGCCGATGTTGTGCTCGCAAAAGGCGATTTGAAGAATATAAGAAAAGCAATTAATATTTCTCACCATACTGTGAGAATTATAAAACAGAATTTTTTCTGGGCTTTTTTTTATAATATAATTGCAATACCTTTGGCAGCAGGAGTTCTTTCTCCTTACGGAATTTTTATCACTCCCGTGATGGCTTCTATGTTTATGGCTTTCAGCGACGTGGTTACCGTTATGGGAAATTCTTTGAGACTGAAAAAAGTTAATATTAATTAAATATAAATTATGAAAAAAATTATTTTTGCTGTTTTCGCTCTTTCTCTTGTTATGCTGATTTCCTGCGGAAAACAGGATGAACAAACCGCCGGCGGCGATAAAATGAAGAAAATGGAACAAACTGAAAAAACACCGATTGACTCCAGTATTATCAAATCTTCATTAAAAGTGGATTTGAAATGCGGCTCGATGCACTGCACGGGATGCGAAAATTCTATTACGAAAGAAGTCATTAAACTCGAAGGCGTTAAAGCCGTCGAAGCAGACTTTGAAACCAAACACGTCCAGGTCTATTACGATGCCTCCAAAGTCTCCATAGACGAAATAAAAGCCGCCATCGACAAATCCGGCTACAAACCCGAACCCTGGACAACCAACTAAATATGCAAAATTTACAACCCCGAAGGGTTGACATATTTGTAGAAAACCATACACCCTTATCACAACCCCGTAGGGGTGACATATTTATAACAAACCAT
>CAYWMV010000281.1:0-103 GCA_964459055.1 uncultured Ignavibacteriaceae bacterium
CAAACTTTACAAACTTTACAAACTTTACAAACTTTACAAACTTTATAAACTTTATGAACTTTATGAACTTAATTGAATCGTTTCTTTGCGCCTTTGCCTCTTT
>CAYWMV010000281.1:203-3379 GCA_964459055.1 uncultured Ignavibacteriaceae bacterium
GCGCCTTCGCGTGAAATACGTCATGTTGCTTTCCTTTCTTAATCCCGCAACTTTACAAACTTTACAAACTTTATGAACTTTAAAAACTTTATAAACTTTATGAACTTAATTGAATCGTTTCTTTGCGCCTTTGCCTCTTTGCGCCTTCGCGTGAAATACGTCATGTTGCTTTCCTTTCTTAATCCCGCAACTTTATAAACTTTACAAACTTTACAAACTTTATGAACTTTATGAACTTTATAAACTTAAAAGACTTTATTAACTTTACAAACTAACTAAACTTTACAAACTCGAATGAACATCTATCTCGATAATGCCGCCACTACAAAAACCGACTCCCGGGTCGTTGATGCAATGATACCTTATATGACGGAACACTTCGGCAACCCCTCTTCTGTCCACTCTTACGGGAAAAAAGCAAAGGTCATGCTCGAGGAAGCACGCGAAACCGTCGCTCGTTATCTCAACTGCAAACCGAAAGAAATATTTTTTACTGGTTGCGGAACGGAATCCAATAATACCGCAATAAAGGGAATCGCTTTGAAGTATCTTGGCTCGAGAAAAAATCACATCATCACCTCACCCGTCGAGCACCCCGCCGTTCTTGAAACCGTAATTTTCCTGAAAGATAAATTCGGATTTGAAGTATCACTCGTTAAACCCGATAGGTTCGGCAGAATTTCTCCCGGAGAAATAATTAATGCCGTGAAAGATGAAACCTTCCTGATTTCAATTATGCATTCCAATAACGAACTCGGAACCATCAGTGATATTAAAAGCATTTCGGAAATCGCATCGGCAAAAAACATTCATCTCCACTGCGATACTGTGCAGAGCATCGGAAAAACAAAAATTGATCTGAAAGAACTCAATCTTAGTGCGGCATCCGTTTCCGCTCATAAAATCTACGGACCGAAAGGAATCGGTGTCCTGTATAAAAGTGAAAATGTTGAACTCGATAAATTTATGCACGGCGGAGGTCAGGAAAGAGATTTGCGCGGCGGAACGGAAAATATTCCGTATATCGCGGGTATTAAAAAAGTTTTTGAACTCCTCGTTTCGGAAGGTGAGGAGGACGTTGTAAATTATAGTGAACTAAAAAATTATTTTATTCGTGAAATGAAAAATCTGCTCGGAGAAAAAATTCACTTCAATTCGCCTTCCGAAAACTCCCTTCCGAATATTATTAATATAAGATTTGATAATTCACTCGGCTTTGATGAAGAAACGCTTATCATTAAATATGATTTGAAAGGGATTGCCGTTTCGGGCGGCTCTGCCTGCCATTCGGGTGCACTGAAACCCTCGAAAGTACTTATGACACTCGGCTTTTCGGAAAAAGAAGCACTATCGTCAGTCAGAGTATCTTTCGGCAGGTTCAGCCTGAAAAGTGATGTTGATTACTTCATCGGAAAAACAAAGGAGATTATTTATACTTAATTTTAAAATTTTTTTTTATAAATTATTGTATGAACAGGATTTTTAATACGATTTTTGTTTTATTTGTGGTTTACATTTCTATTTCAATCGGGCAGAGCGTTTGGGTAAAGCAGAACAGCCCCGTTGATGCAAATCTCAGACAGGTGGTTTTTGTCGATTCGCTTTATGGCTGGATTGCGGGTGACTCGGGTGTAATTTTGCATACATCAAACGGCGGGAATAACTGGATTGTTCAGTACAGGGATACACTGATTTTCTTTAATGATATTTATTTTTTAAACAGGTCATTGGGCTGGGCTGTCGCCTGGAATTATGATTTTATGAACTTCGGTACTCACTTTTTTAAAACTACGAACGGCGGTCAGTACTGGTCGCGTTATTTCCATCCCGATACTATGATTTTTGCAAACTGTATTTATTTCTTTAATGAAAACAGAGGCTGGATTGGTCTCGCTATGTCTAATCCTGTTACTATCTTTGAGACGTCAGACGGAGGTGCAACCTGGGATTCTTCGAGGGTTGAACTCGGATTCGTTTCCAATTTTCCGGTGCGTGCGATTAAATTTTCCGACTCGCTTACGGGTGTCGCAGGCGGCGGTTTTATTGATATTGCAGGCGTTGTCTGGATGACGACTAACGGAGGTTATAACTGGGTTTCCGATATTGTCGGTGCCGAACCTTTCTATGATGTTGAATTTAAAAATGAAAATGATTTCTTTGTCTGTGGCGGTGACTATGAGTACGGTGTTAGTACTGCATATTCCACTAACTCGGGCGTCAACTGGAATTACAGAACTCTCGACATATTTGGTATGGGTCTCGGTATGGGTTTCCGCAATCAGCAGGAAGCGTGGATTACTTCTAACTTCTCCCAGAAACTAATCTATACTACCGACGGAGGCAGCCAGTGGTTTCAGATTGATGCTCCCGACAGTTCAACACTCTATGGTCTGAATTTCGCTAATCAGGTAACAGGATGGTCTGTTGGTAATAACGGTACGATTCTGAAATATATTAATAATTCAGTGAATATAAAAAATGAGTTCGGAAGTGTATTTGATTTTAAATTATTTCAGAATTATCCTAATCCGTTTAACTCATCTACAAATTTAAGATTTCAGTTGAGTTATCCATCAATGGTAACTATTAAAGTATATGATGTCCTCGGCAGGGAAGTCAGTACTATACTGAATGAAATGAAACATCCCGGCGAACACCGGCTCCGCTTCGATGCATCTGACCTGCCATCAGGCATTTATTTCTACCGTATCATTTCAACCGGGCTCCACAACGGTATCACTACCGATAAATCCGGCAAAATGCTCATCACTAAATAGTTACAGGTAAATAGTTACAGGTAAATAGTTACAAGTTAAAAGTAAAATCCTTTAATTAAATATCTTTCGAATATTTCATAATTTTTTCTTTCCCTTCGTCCTAAATTCTTTACGATTTATTTTTTGTTCTTTGCTATTTTTTATTTGTTCTTTAATGTTTCATTCGTTGCGCCTTTGCGGTTATTTTCATTTAACATTAAATATGTTCTGTGTAAATCAGTCTAATCAGTGTTATCCGTGTTCCGAATACGTAATTCTTGCATTCATAATTCATAACCAGTCCAAACCTGAACCAAAATGTTTTTATATCTTAATAAAATCAGCGTTAATCTGTTTAATCTGCGTTAATCTGCGTGCCAAATTCGTAATGCTTGACTTGTCACTTTCAACTTGTCACTT
>CAYWMV010000282.1:0-3374 GCA_964459055.1 uncultured Ignavibacteriaceae bacterium
TTTACTTGCATAAAATATTTCTTGCCATTTTACGCAGAATTTGAGGAGTAATGGAATAATCCGGTCAAACCGGAACATTTCCGTTCCGGAGAGTCTCCCAAGTTCGCCCTTGCGAACGAGGGGACTCTCGGAATTTAATAACCTTTGTCAAAATTCCTTGCCGGTTTAAGTAGAATTTGAAAACTGTTGGAATAACCCTAGCAAACCGGAACAATAATAAAATCCCGATTGATCGGAATAACATTTTTGTAGTAATAAATTATCAGATCTATAACCCTGAGGTGGTGACACTCTATTATTAAATTTAAGTATGTAAATTTCATCAGTTCATTTATTGAGAAAAACTTTGCTTCTGAGTACTCAGGAACAAGAAAAATAAGCATTACTAATTTACTCTTCAAATTTTTCGCAAAATGACAGGAAAATTAATTGATATTATCCATTATTAAAACTAAATGCGCAAAAACTTATTGAGCAGAGCATTAATCAAAAAATATTTAATATTTTTTTCTTTGTGTCTCTTTCTGCTTTGCGTCTTACCGGGAAATCCGAATTGAAAGATTACTGTTCGTCCTGGTGATGATTCTGAAAAAAAAAGCCCTGTAACTTATATATTTTACAGGGCTTTTCGTATAGTGGAGATTAGGGGAGTCGAACCCCTGACCTTCTGAATGCCATTCAGACGCTCTACCAGCTGAGCTAAATCCCCAAAGAACTATTGCAAAATACTCAACAGACTTATTATTTACAATTCAATAACAAGAACAAGCCGAGACTAAATTATTTTTATGCATATAAAAATTTGTGTTCATCCGTCTATTCTGTGTCCATTCCTGAATCAGAATCTGTCAGCGGGTTTTCTCTACTCGGCGTTATCAGGGTTCTGATAATCTTTTTTATAAGATTGATTTAAAAATTGATTTTATTTAACTTTTGAAAAAAATATTATGCATCGTATAAAACCTTTAATCTTAACTTTATTCATTTCTTGGTTGTTCGCGGCGGGTTTCGCCTTTGCTCAAAATAATACGGGCACTAAAAAATATTCTCAGGTGAGAATTCACGCAACTTCAGAAAACGATTTTAAAAAAATCGGTGAAGCAGGTTTGTTTCTCGACGGAGGTATTCTAAAAAAAGGATTTTATTTTGAAACGTGGCTCTCCGAAAGTGAAATTTTAATGCTGAAAAAATCCGGTGTCCCTTTCGAAATTACCATTGATGACTGGATGACATATTACAATGCAGTGCAGAGAATTAATTATGTTTCGCCGAATTTAAAACTTACTGATGAATATACAATAAGTCACAGTATCATCGGTACTATGGGCGGACATTTGAAATGGGAAGAAGCAATTGCAAAATTGGATTCTATGAGACTTCAGTATCCGTCGCTCGTTTCGGCAAAATGGTCTATCGGAAATTCTTACGAAAACAGACCGATGTGGACAATAAGAGTTGCAAAAAATCCCGATGCACCGGCAGGCAGACCTGAGATATGGTTAAACGGAGTAACTCATGCCCGCGAACCGCTTGGTATGTCGAATGTTTTATATTATATTTACTGGCTGCTAGAAAATTACAATATCGACCCGCTCGCTACTTATATTCTGAATAACCGTGAAATTTACTATACTCCTTTTATAAATCCGGATGGATATTATTATAATCAGACGACTAATCCCAACGGCGGCGGTATGTGGCGGAAAAACAGACAACCGTACGGAAGTTACGTTGGTGCAGATTTAAACAGAAACTTCGGCACGTATAATTTCTGGAACTCCACGAACGGCGGATCTTCCACGTCACCATCTTCGGATACTTACAGAGGTTCATATCCGTTTTCTTCTCCGGAAGATTCCATTTATAAAGTTTTTTTCAATTCTCGGAATTTTAAAGCAGGACTTGATTATCATACATACGGAAATTATTTGTTAAAGCCCTGGTACTGGTGTGACCCGTCGCCAACTCCTGATGATGAAATCTTTAATGAAATGGGCGCGGATATTGTCGCCGTAAATGATTTTTCTTTCGGGACGTCTTCTCAGACTCTTAATTATTATATAAGAGGGGGAGATTTGGACTGGTGTTACAGTAACGATTCTACAGGTCATTCCGAGCATAGATATTTTATGCTTCCCGAAGTCGGGACAACCGGATTCTGGCCAACGCAGGGAGAAATCATTCCTCTCGCACAGTCCTGTATGTATATGAATATTTATATGTCGCTAGCGGCTGGTCCTTTTACCGCTCTGAAATCTGCAGCGCTGAATAAAACAGTTTATACTCAAAATGAAACCGGAACTTTTAAAGTCGTCATCAGAAATAAAGGATTAATGAATGCTTCGAATGTAAAAATTCAGTTAACACCATTAAGCACTTACGTTAATATACCTGTTCAGGTATATAGCAAAGCACTACTGCCGTCGAGGACATCCGACAGTACTACATTCAGTTTTACTGTATCAGGAACCTGCCCGAATAATTACGGAATTCCCGTAAAACTGAAGATCCTTCAGAATGATACAAACACTTTACATAATCAGTTATATCACATTGCTGTCGGAAACGGAGTCGCAATCCTTCTTGATAGTGCCGAGAACGGTTTCACTAACTGGACTACGAGCAGCATATGGGCTGTAACAACTGCCCAGTATCATTCTCCGTCGCATTCATTCACGGACAGTCCGTCGGGGAATTATTCCAGTAATTCAAATAATTCTATGACGCTGAATTTCCCGCTGAATACTTCGGCTTCGCCTGTCGTTTTCCTATCATTCTGGCACAGATATTATACCGAAGCACTTTCCGATTTCTGCCGTGTAGAAATATCAAGTAATAATGGAACTAACTGGTCTGAAGTGATTTCTTATAACGGAAATATGCAAACTTGGACGTACCAGTATTTTGATATTACTTCATTTTGCAATGGCTCTGCTAATGTGCGGGTGAGGTTCAGACTTACAAGCGATAACGGTATTAATTATGACGGCTGGTATGTTGATGACTTAAAAGTTACGGGATATCAGGGTCCTTTAATGGGGATTGGGAACGGGTCTTTAACTCTTGAAAAATTTTCTCTAGAACAAAACTATCCAAACCCGTTTAATCCGTCAACAATTATTAAGTTTACTGTCCCCCTTTGGGGGGGATTAGGGGGAGGTTTGGTTACGCTGAGAGTTTTTGATTTGCTCGGTCGCGAAGTTTCAATTCTCGTAAACGATAAACTTTACTCGGGAATGTATGAAGTAATATACGATGCTGCCGACCTGCCGTCAGGTGTATATTTTTATAAATTACAGGCAGGAGACTTTAACGACACGAAACGTATGATTTTACTGAGATGATTTTAAGTTTTTTTTTTAAAAATGGATTGC
>CAYWMV010000283.1:0-3367 GCA_964459055.1 uncultured Ignavibacteriaceae bacterium
GCAGGTGAATTTTCTGAAATTAAGAAAATGACGCTTATCAAATAACAAAGAGTAAATAACAAATAACAAATTTAATGCCCGGGTCCTATAGGATTCGGGCTTTTTTTATTCCTCATCCCATGAACTTGTTCATCGGATGAGGAATTTTTTATTCACCCGCCCAACTGTTATTCGTCGTATCTATATCCGGAACATATTTATTCTCAAAAATAACGGAATTTATTTTTTTATCACCTGAATCAATACTGAAACTGTTCTGATTTTCCCAGATTTCAGCGGAATAATGTTTCGTATCGGAACTGCCGTCATTAAAATTAATCTGCAAATAAACGGGTACCGGCAGTCCGCCCTTATTTACAATATTAACGCCTGATTCTGCTTTCTCAATCGCTATGTCGGGATAATGAATTCCGAATATCCATTTGTTCCAGAACCAGTTCAGGTTTTTTCCGGTAACGTCGTTAATAGTGAAAATAAAATCCAGTGGCATCGGATGTTTTCCGTTCCATCTGTTTATATATTCCGTCATAAATTTCTTGAACATATTCTCGCCGAGCATATCCTGCAGTACATAATACATATTCGAGGATTTTACATAAGAAAGAAATCTGTAAGCGGGCGATTTAATCTGATATGAAGGTGTGATTAACGGCAAATCGTAAGTAGTTCCGCCCTGCCTGATGTAATTCTGTACGGCTCTTTCTTTGTAATCATCATTGGTCAGGATTCCCTTGAGCCCTCCCGGTAAAAGCACTGCCCATCCTTCGTCCATCCATGCAAATCTTTTTTCGTTAGTTCCCATAAAAAACGGGAAGTAAGTGTGGCTTATTTCATGTGCAGTCAGATATACGGTTGATTCGTATGTGTCTTCAGCCGCATCATTTACGAACATCGGGTATTCCATTCCGCCTGAACCGTTGAATACAGTCATCCTTGGATAGGGGAACGGAACTCCCGGAAGTTCTTCGGATAAATATTTTATTACACTTCTTGCTATTGATGCGACCTGATTAAAGTAAGGTGCATCGGGTTTGTAAACCGCATTAATCATCGTAAAATTTCCCGGTGTAGTTTCGTACCCCGAAGCATCCCACAGATATTTATCACTGAATGCAAATACAAAATCAGGTACATTTTTTGCAACGTAATTCCACTTTACATTTCCTGATTCATTCTTCAGTATGTTTTTATCGGTCGCAGTAATGATGTTGATAATATTTTCAGATGTTTCCGCTTTTTTATATCTTTCGTAAATTTCTGATTGAAAAATATTTTCCGGATTCTGAAGCACTCCCGTTGCCCAGACGACGGCGTCTTCTTTGTCAGTTTCAATCGTTACATTAAAATCCGAAATATCACCGTAAAACTCGACCATACCGGGATAATCAATATCGTCCCATCCGTACACATCGTCATAAACTGCAATCTGCGGATACCAGTATGCAATTAAATATGTCGCTTCGTCATACCTGCCCATTCTTAAATTCCGGACTTCAGGTAATTGAAATTCCCATTCGATGTACAAATCAATTCTGCTGTTACTTTCAAGCGTTTGCGGCAATGAAAGTTTTGCATTTGTACCGAATACGATAAAAGATTTTTGGTTGTTAATATCTATCGGAATGTTGTTTACGGATATATATTTTGTGATGAACCCGTCGGTCAGAACCCGCGTGTCAACATCCCAGTCACGGGATTTATTCGGTTTGTTCCAGTTCTGCAGTAACCGTATAATCAGATAATCAAGTTTGTCGGGACTGTTGTTGTAATATACTATATCCGCAGTTCCTTTAAGCGTTCTTGCCTTTGTATCAAAGAAAGCATTAATTTTATATTCCGCCCTGTTCTGCCGGTAATTATAACCGGGTTTTCCGTCATAACTTCGGGTATTATTTTGATATGCTTTACGGAATTCGAGGGGAATATTGATTTCTTCCTGCGACCAGATAATCGCAGGAAGAAAAACTAAAATCAGAAAAAATATTTTTTTCACTTTTTATACTTTTGATAATGCTGAATCGAGGTCACTTATTATATCCTCAACATCTTCAATACCTACGGAATATCTTACAAGTCCGTCAGTAATTCCCGCTAAATCTTTCTTTTCTTTTGAAAGTTTGGAGTGTGTCATAGATGCAGGATGTTGTATTAATGATTCTACTCCGCCCAGTGAAACAGCGAGTAAAGCAAGATGAATGTTATCCATCAGCACTTTTCCTGCTTTAAATCCGCCTTTTAGTCCGAAACTAATCATTGTTCCGGGTCCGCGCATTTGTTTCTTTGCAAGTTCGTATTGCGGATGTGATTTCAGTCCCGGGTATTTAATCCATTCCACTTTCGGATGCTTCTCAAGGTATTCGGCTACTTTAATCGCATTCTGCTGTGCTCTGTCGATTCTGATTCCGAGAGTTTTTAATCCCCGGAGAACCATATATGACTGATGTGGGTCAAGGTTACAGCCCATATTAACCATCATTGTCCTTATACGTTTGTGCAGTTCCTCCGTTTTTGCTACAATCATTCCGCCTACTATATCCGCGTGACCGTTGATGAACTTCGTCATTGAATGAAATACAATATCTGCTCCGTATGCAATCGGATTCTGGAGATACGGACTGCAGAATGTGTTGTCAACTACGAGATAAAGATTGTGGTCTTTCGCAATTTTTGCACACGCCTCGAGGTCGCTGATGTTCATTGTCGGATTTGCAGGAGTTTCTACATATAATACTTTTGTATTTGGTTTTATTGCTTTGAGAATTTTTTCGGTATCGGAAGTATCAGTATAAGTTGACTCTACTCCGAATCTTGAGAAATGGTCTTCCATTACGCTTCTTGAGGGACCATAAACGGCATCTGAACTAATCATATGCATTCCCTGTCCGAGCAAAGCCATATAAATTGTTGTAACCGCACCCATTCCCGAACCTGTTCCCGTTGCGCCGAATCCGCCTTCGAGAAGTGCGACTGTCTGTTCGAGTGCGTTAATTGTAGGATTACCTATTCTGGTATAAATATATCCTTTATCCGTACCGTCGAAGCATCTCGCCCCGTGCTCGGCACTGTCGAAATAAAATGTTGATGTCTGATAAATTGGAACGTTTGCACTGCGATAAGGGTCTTCAAATCCTGCGCCGTGAACTAACCTGGTATTAACACCGCTTTTTTTGCCTGCCATATATTTGTGATTTTAATTAATGATAATTAATAAAAATACATAATATAGATTTTTGTTAAAAGCCAAAACACAGCAATATTGTCATTCCCGCGAATGCGGGAATCCAGAAAATTATCCTTAATGACGAACGCGGAGCACGCTGAATAACTGAGCCTCGCGGATAAAGAAATTGATTTTTTTTCCGCGATA
>CAYWMV010000284.1:0-3350 GCA_964459055.1 uncultured Ignavibacteriaceae bacterium
GGAATTTTCACGAACGATGCAAGCAGCACTCCCGCAATTGCTCCGTAAATAATCATAAATGTTGCATTTGACTGCAGAGGGCAGGAACCTGATAAGCATCCTACGTATTTCCAGTATAGGAAACCGCCGAGTGCTCCAATTATGAGTCCGAGTGAGAATATTATATATTTTATATTTTTCTTATTCATTTTCAGTTTAATAATTTCGCAATGTATTTTCCCGTGAGTGATTTCCTGTTCACGGTAATTTCTTCGGGAGTACCTTCGGCTACGATGTAACCGCCGTTATCACCGCTTCCCGGACCAAGGTCAATTATATAATCGGCACATTTAATCACTTCGGGATTATGCTCTATTACTAATAACGAATTTCCCTTCTTAATGAGTTCCTCAAAACACCTTAATAATTTTGAAATGTCGTAAAAATGCAGCCCTGTTGTCGGCTCATCGAAAACAAAAAGAGTTTTTGAATATGACTCCTGAAATGCAAGATGAAAAGCAAGTTTAACTCTTTGTGACTCTCCACCTGATAAAGTCGTGCCCGACTGTCCGAGTTTCAGATATCCGAGCCCGACATCTTCAAGATATTTGAGTTTCTTAATAACCTTAGGATAATTCCTGAAAAATCTCATTGCCCCACTAACTGTCATATTAAGAACATCATCAATATTTTTATACGTGTTATCGGCACCTTTGAGTGTTACTTCGAGTATGTCAGTCTTGTATCTTTTACCTCCGCACGTTTCGCATTCAAGAAAAATATCAGCCATGAACTGCATCTCGATTTTTATTGTTCCCGTTCCTTCGCAGGTTTCACACCTGCCGCCGGGTACATTGAAAGAAAAACTTCCGCTCGAAAAATGTTTCCGTTGTGAAATTGAAGTGCGTGAAAATAAATCACGGATTTCATCGAATGCCTTTATGTATGTAACAGGATTGCTTCGTGAGGTTCTTCCTATGGAGTTCTGGTCAACCATTTCAATGTAATCAATATTTTCAAAACCTGATATCGAATCACATTCTCCAAGTCTGTCCGGGAAATATCCCTCAAGATGTTTTTTTGCGGCAGTATATAAAACCGAATGAACGAGTGACGATTTACCTGAACCGCTCACGCCTGTTACACAGACAAATCTGTTCAGAGGTATCTTGACCTTAATATCTTTTAAATTATTTTCTCTCGCACCCGAAATTGTAATATATTTTGTTTTTTTATCTGTCAGTCTCCGCTTAACAGGAAGATTTATTTTATTTTTTCCGCTTAGGAATCTGCCCGTCAATGAATCCTCGTGTTTGACAATCTCTTTGTATGTTCCTTGAAATATTATTTTTCCGCCATTTTCGCCCGCCATTGGTCCGATATCAATAATTTCATCCGCCTCTTCCATCATATCCCTGTCGTGCTCTACTACCAGAACTGTATTCCCGATATCACGAAGAGACTTCATTATCTTTATGAGTTTGAGGTTATCCGAAGGGTGAAGACCGATTGTGGGTTCATCCAGAACATAAATCGAACCGACAAGCGAGGAACCAAGTGAAGTGGATAAATTTATCCGCTGGGCTTCGCCGCCTGATAATGTGAAAGAAACTCTGTCGAGCGATAAATATGAAAGCCCTACTTCGTTAAGATATTTAAGTCTGGAAAGTATTTCCTCGAGTATCCGTTCACTGACTTTTTTTTCGTATTCCGGTATTTTTAGTTTTCTGAAGAATTCATAACACTCGTCGATTTTCATTTTTACTATTTCGTAAATATTCTTTCCTCCGATTTTAACATAAAGTGCTTCATCCCTTAACCTCGAGCCTCCGCAGGCACTGCAGGTTGTATATGCCCTGTATCTGTTCAGCAGGACTCTGTAATGTATTTTATAAGATGCTTCTCTCTCAATAAACTGAAAAAATCTTTTCAGTCCGATATAACGTTTCCCGCCTCTCATTATAAAATCTGTCTGCCTTTTGTCCAGTTGTCTGTATGGGATGTTAATATCAATGTCGAATGCTTCGGAGTCTCGTATTATGTCGTCGAGAAATTTCGTAAACTTTGGAGTGGTAAATGGCAGAATTGCTCCGCCTATAACGGACTTGTTTTTATCGGGTATTACAAGATCGTAATCAATGTCCATTGTCTTGCTGAAACCCTGGCATTTTTTACAGGCACCGTACGGATTGTTGAAAGAAAATAATCTTGGTTCGGGCTCTTCGAATACAATACCGTCCTTTTCAAGAAACTGCGAAAATTTATAATCTGTGAATTTCTTTTCGCTTTCGAATACCCTTAGTCTTAAATATCCTTCACCCTCGCGGAATGCCATTTCTGCCGAATCATATAACCTTGTCCTTAATTCTTCATTATCGGATGAATATGTGAATCTGTCAATAAGAAAATTTACTTCATACTCTCCGGCAGGATAATTTTTTTTTATTATCTTTGCTGCGGCGAGTGAATCGGATTCATTTAAATCCAGTAAATCATCACCCGCAATTATTTTGTAAAATCCTTTTGCACTCAGTGAATTAAGATATTCTGAAATATCTTTTTCCTTTTTGAATATTTTAGAGCAGTAAATGTATAGTCTTTTGCCGTTGTGAATTTTAAGGAACTCGATGATTGTTTCAGGGGAGTCTTTCTTTACAGGTTCATCGCTGACCGGGGAATATATAGTCCCTATACGGGCAAACAGAAGACGAAGATAATCATATATTTCTGTTGATGTGCCCACCGTCGAGCGGGAATTTCTTGTACCTGTTCTCTGCTCTATTGCCATCGAAGGTGCTAGACCTTCAATGCTGTCAACGTCAGGTTTGTTCATTTTCTCAAGGAATTGCCTTGCGTAAGATGAAAGACTTTCAACGTACCTTCTCTGTCCCTCCGCATATATTGTATCGAATACGAGTGATGATTTCCCCGAGCCGCTCAGGCCTGTTACAACAATGAATTTGTATTTTGGAATATCAACGTCAATGTTTTTCAGGTTGTTGACTCTTGCACCTCGAATGACTATTTGGTTTTTTGCTTCACTCAAATTATTTAACAACCGTCATTTGTTTTGTCAGCGTTGCGTTTCCTGCGGTTAATCTGTAAAAATATGTTCCGCTTGAAATATTTGATGCATCAAATTCAGTTTCGTAAGTTCCGGGATTTAATTCGTCAGAAATAAGCGTAGAAATTTCTCTCCCGTTAATGTCAAATACTTTTAATGTCGTCTTTGCGAATTTGTTAAGGTCAAATCTTATCTTTGTAACAGGATTAAACGGATTTGGATAATTCTGGAATAACTGAATTTTTTCAGGAATAGTACTGCCGATGTTTTTTATTCCGCTCGTCGGGTTTGCAAGTTCTGTAATCTG
>CAYWMV010000285.1:0-3340 GCA_964459055.1 uncultured Ignavibacteriaceae bacterium
TTACCGGAATAGTTACAGATATGGGGAAAATTGTGGTTATGAAGACAGTTGGCGACAGTATTAAATTTACAGTTGAACCCACCCGGGAAAATTATCTTAAAGGAGTAAGAAAAGGTGAAAGCATCGCCATTAACGGTGCCTGTATGACAATTACAGCAAGGAAAGGTAATATGTTTGAATTTACAACTGTAAATGAATCGCTTGGCAAAACTAATCTCGGCGATTTGAAGAAAGGAAGTTTTGTTAATCTCGAGAAACCTATGACACTTAACGGCTCTATAGACGGGCATCTTGTTATGGGTCACGTCGATGCAACCGGAAATGTTCATAAAGTTGTAAGACTAAAAGACAGCTGGGAGTATTATTTTACATTCTCATCTGAATTTAAAGATAATATTATTTACGTTGGCTCAGTTTCCATAAACGGTGTCAGTCTCACAATAGCAGATATTGTAAAAGAAACCAAAAAGGAAGTCCTGATAAAAATCGCAATCATCCCTCATACCTGGAAAGTTACTAACTTCAGGTATATGAAACCCGGTGACAGGATTAATATTGAATTCGATATGATAGGAAAATTTGTTAAGAGAGCTCTCGAGGGGATGAAGAAATAGATTTTAAAATTTCAACTGCTATTTCCTCTGCTTCGATTTTTTCAAGACAATCCAGTGTCTTTATGGGACATTTATTCAGTCCGTGAATGGAACACGGCCTGCATTTCAATCCGTTAATCTGAAAAATTACATCATTTTTACCGTAGGGAAAGAAACCGAATTCGGGTACCGTTGCTCCGAAGATTGCAATGACCTTCGTTCCGACAGCATTTGCGATATGCAAGGGTGCTGAGTCATTTGTTAATAACACGGATGAACGCCTTATTAATTCTGCTGACTGCACAAGGGTTAGTTTTCCTGCTGAACTGAATACATTCCTGTTTTTTGTCTCATCCAGTATATATTTACATATCTCGACATCTTTTTTACCGCCCGTTAAAATAATTTTTAAATCCTTGCCGCTCAAAGCATCAGTCACTCTGACGATTTTTTCCGGAGGATACCTTTTCGTCATCCATACTGAACCGGGTGCAATAGAAACTATAATATTTTCGTTGTTTATTCCGTATTTTTTAAACAAAAGATTTATGACCTTTTCATCCGACTCATAAATAAATATTTCAGGTCGTACTATAGAGTCAATCTTAATTCCGATGGGTTCGAGCAACTTTAAGTTACGTTGTATTTCATGTATATTTTTAATATAGTTAACCCTGTCTGTATATAAAAAAGATAAAGCGGATTTATCAAATGAAACTGACTGTTCACTTTTCGCACGCCACGCGAGAAATGTACTCCTTACCGAACGGTGAGGTGAAATTATAATGTCATATCCAGTAAACTTTAGACGGCGTGATAATCTGTATAATTTCTTTAAACCCTTGTCGTGATTTTTTTTATCGTAAATAATAACATTGTCTATGTATTTATTTTTTCTTACAAGTTCTGCGGTTGCCGGAATACACAGGAAATCAATTTTACAGTCCGATTCTGTCTTAAGAATCTGTACAAGCGGCAAAGTCAGTATTACATCACCTATAAATGCTGTCTGTATTATCAGTATCTTCGTTTTCATTCGTTTTTATATTTTTAAATCTCCTGTGAAACCAGAGCCATTGTTCCGGATATGATCGGATAATATTTTCAAGGGTTTGGTTAAATCTTTCCGTCAGTTCCTTTGCTTTTTCTTCAAATGTGCCTTTTAAATCACCTGTTTCAATATTAATGAAAACCGGTGAATAATTTAAGTCATCTTTTCTTACTACAACACCGAAAATAATTTCAGAATCAAATTTTAATGCCATTTTTGCGGCACCTGAATAAGATGCAACATTAACACCGAAAAAATTAACAAAATATGAATATTCCGGAGGAGCCGACTGGTCAAACAGAAATGCAACAACTTCTTTCTGTTTCATTTTTTCATATATCTGCCTTAAATTCGCACCTGTTTCTATAACTTCATTTCCGTATTTTTCCCTGTATGAATTCAGTTTAGTATTCACGAGGTTATTTGTCTGTGGTCTTGCAATACAATACAATTTTATTCCTGTGTTAACTGAAATGAGTGAAGCACTAAGTTCCCAGTTCGATATATGTCCGCTTACAACCACAACTCCTTTACCTTTATTGTATGTTTCGGTGAATTTTGAATAATCACCTGTAACAAGACGCTTTAATTTTTCAGGCGGTAGTTTGGGAATGTATAAAACCTCTGACAGAACGAGACATACATTTATGTAAGTTTTTTTTGCAATTTTTTTATACCAGTTTTCGTCTTTTCCGGGGAAACATAAACGAAGATTAGTATATAAAACTTTTTTCCTGATTGGAATTAGATAAAAAAAAACACCCCTGCACCTGCGGCAATCTTTCTGACAATCTTTAAAGGAAAAATTCTGAGCGTGAATCCCGTAACAGTTAAAAGAACGTAGGTAAATATGTTTTCAATTTTCTTCTTCATATCGCTTTTCCGAATAATGTAGCAGAGTTCACTTTCTCAATTACTACATTAACTAAATCACCGATTTTGTGATTTTTCCCCGGTATAATAACCGATTTGTTACAGTCAGTCCTGCCCATAATAAATTCAGGTGATTTTTTGCTTAATGTCTCAAGTAATATCTGCCTTGTTTTACTGATAGTTAACTTATTTAATTCAAGCGAAATCTTCCTTTGAATTTCTATTATTTCTTCGAGTCTTTTCTTCTTAATATCCGCCTGAATGTTATCTTTCATTTTATATGCCTTCGTATTTTCTCTCGGAGAATATGCGAACATGAATGCGCCGTCATATCTTACCTCTTTTATCAGATTAATTGTCATTTTATGGTCTTCTTCTGTTTCGGTAGGAAATCCTGCTATTATATCCGTTGATAATCCGATATCAGGCATTAATTTTCTTGATTTCTCAATAATTTTAAGATAGTTTTCTATCGTATATTCCCGGTTCATTAGTTTCAATATTCTGTCTGAACCGGATTGCACCGGCAGATGTATGTATTTACAAATGTTTCTTCTCGAAGCCATTGTTTCAAGCAATTTGTCCGATAAGTCATAGGGATGAGATGTCGTAAATCTGATTCTCATTTCAGGAACTGCATCCGCAACTGCTGTAAGTAAATCGGAAAAATCATTTCCCGCTTCATCCCTGTACGAATTTACGTTCTGCCCTAACAAGGTTACTTCTTTTATTCCGCTTCCGAATAATTGATTTGCTTCTTTTACTATGTTATCTTTTTTTCTGCTCCTTTCCCTTCCCCTCGTGAAAGGAACGATACAGAATG
>CAYWMV010000286.1:0-3326 GCA_964459055.1 uncultured Ignavibacteriaceae bacterium
TGATTGGATGATTGGATGATTGGGTGATTGGATGATTGGGTGATTGGGTGATTGGGTGATTGATTGATTGATTGAGTGATTGGATGATTGGGTGATTGGATGATTGAATGATTGAATGATTGGGTGATTGATTTATTGATTACCGGAATACATTTTTACTACTGACTACTTGCTACGCTATTTTCATCAAATACAGCGAATCTTTATAATTCGCTAAAAAATAATTTCTAATAACCTGGTTTTCCTCTTTTCTCAACTGCGGGTCTTCATCAACGAGTTTGAAGGCTATATCCCTCGCTTTAAGCAGCAGTTCCCTGTCCCTGTATAAATCAGCCGCCTGAAAATTCAGTTCTCCCGATTGCCGCAGTCCGTAAAATTCACCCGGACCTCTTATTTCCATATCCGCTTCCGCAATTTTGAAACCATCCGTCGTCTCACACATAATTTCCAACCGTCTTCTCGAAATGTCATCAAGATTTTTACCAATCAGAATACAATAAGACTGCTCGCTTCCGCGTCCTACCCTGCCGCGCAACTGATGTAATTGCGACAAACCGAATCTCTGCGCATCTTCTATTACCATGATAGTTGCATTCGGGATATCAATACCAACTTCAATGACAGTTGTAGAAACGAGCACATTCATTTTCTTATCCTTGAAATCTTTCATCACTTCATCTTTTTCATACCAGAACATTCTGCCGTGAATCATCCCTACCTGCAGATTGGGGAATACCCTTTTCTTCAATATCTGATAATTCTCCTCGGCGGATTTCAAATCCATTTTTTCTGATTCTTCGATAAGAGGATACACGAAATAAACCTGCCTGCCTTTTTTTATTTCATCCTTTATAAATCCATAAACATTTTTCTTTTCGGTTTCTTCTCTTAAGAAAGTTTTTACCGGTTTACGGTGAAGCGGCAATTCATCAATTACCGATACGTCGAGGTCACCATATATCGTCAGCGACAAAGTCCTCGGGATGGGGGTTGCCGTCATAACAAGCACATCGGGATTAAGACCTTTCTCCTTTAGTTTCGCCCTCTGCATTACTCCGAACTTATGCTGCTCGTCAATAATAGCAAATCCGAGATTTTTATATTCAACAGCTTCCTGAATCAAAGCGTGAGTTCCTATAATAAACTGTGCCTTACCGAGTCTTATATCCTGATAAATCTGCTCTCGAAGTTTTTTCTTCTGACCACCGACGAGAAATGCAACTTTATATTCCTTGCCGGACACCTCATTAAATTTTTCAATGAAATCCGATATCGTGTGGAAATGCTGTTCCGCGAGGAGTTCCGTCGGGCACATAAATGCGCTCTGATAATCATTCTCGGCAGCAATCAGCATAGCATAAATTGCAACAAGCGTTTTCCCGCTGCCCACATCACCCTGAAGAAGTCTGTTCATAACATTATCCGATTTCATATCCTGATAAATCTCATTTATCACGCGCTTCTGTGCATCCGTCAATTCGAAATCAATACATCTTACAAAATTTTCGGAGAGTTTTTTAATTTCACTTTTAAAAGATATGCCCTTAGTTTCATTTTTAATCATCCTTTTCTTGAAAGCCATTATCATTTCTAGATAGAAAAGTTCATCAAATGCATTTCGCTGCCTCGCCAGTTCACGCTCTGCTTCATTCTGCGGGAAATTTATTTTTGCAATTGCTTCACGCTTTGACATCAGGTTCATTGATTCCCGGATATCTTCATTCAGCGTCTCCTTGATGATATCGCTTCTCTGATGATAAATTACGGAAAAAGCCGAATGAACAATTCTCGCAAGCAAAAGCGGCTTTATAAATGATTTTTTGAGTTCTCCCTGAATCTGATAAACTGGAACAAAAGGTAATTTTAAAAATTTTTTCTCCAGTTCATCCCTGCCCTCGAGTTTAAGGTGGTCTTTATAGTCCAGTTTAAATTTTGTAGCAGCCCACCCTTCGGCAACTTTTCCGTAAAACAGATAATTCTCGTTTAATCTGAACTGTTTAGACCTGAATTCGGTAGCACCGAATATAGGTATCTCAATTGTTCCCGTTCCGTCATTTAAAAAAATCCTGACCGGCTGATTCATTCTCGCTGCGGGTTCGATTTCAATTACTTTTCCGTAAACTATCACAACATCAGCAAAATGACTTCTGATTTCCCTGATGTTCACGCGCTTTACATATAATCTCGGAATCACTCTGATGAAATCCTCAAGACTCGTAATCCCGATTTTACTGAACGCTTCCGCTCTTTTTTCGCCTACGCCTTTTAAATATTTTATATCCAAATATTCTCCGTTATATGCAATTTTATATAAATTAATATAATAATGTAATTCGATAATTTATTCCTCATCAGATGAGCATAGTTCACTGGATGAGTAATATTCTTTGTTGTTGAGATTGGTTATCATTAAATAATTATTCGTCTATTTTTTTTTATGTTTATATTAGATAATTTAGGATAATTAAATATTAAAAATGAAAAAAATATTATTAATAATATTATCGGTTTTATTTGTCATCACTGCAGCATATTCGCAGAATGCATCAACTTTTTTTCCGGCAAATCCGGGATATAAGTGGTATTTTAAAAATACACCGCTTGATTCGAATAATAATCCGATAACTACATTATCGACATACAGGATTGATTCATTTGCCTTCACGGCAAATTATAAAGGTTTGCTCGCAAGTCACGTTATGTCAAAAGGCAATCTGATCAATTTTAATCAGACCGCTCCTTGGAGCGATACGCTTTATTATAACTTTCAGACTACAAACGGATGGGAATATGTCACGGACAGAATTTTTCCCGACACGATTCCTCCGTCACCTTTAGACCCCGTGATTAATTTTGTAAGGTCTCTTCAAAACTGGTACAGTGTTTACAGATATGCACAGGCGGTCAATTCGCAGTACACGATTTTTTCAAAGGATACAACTTTCCAGATTGATACAATGACTTTACCTTTGAGGTTCAGTTTTAAAGGTAAGAGACTAAATGATGAAAATGTTAATACCATTAACGGAAATTATCTTTGCAAGAAGTTTGTATTTGTGTACGGCATAGCATATTTAATTGTTTTACCTCCTCCGCTTCCTTCAATTGAAGTGCCTATTATTCAAATTCCGGACACGACGTGGATTGCACAGAATATCTGGATGGTTAAGGATTATATCCCTTCTACAAATGTTGATTTATCGCCCATTGGTATTACGTTCAGCATGTATATTCCCGGACAGATTACAGAACTTGCAAACCCGACGAGCGGAATAAAAAACATCGGCAGTACTGTTCCTGAAAAAATTCAGTTATTCCAGAATTAT
>CAYWMV010000287.1:0-3290 GCA_964459055.1 uncultured Ignavibacteriaceae bacterium
ATCAATAGCCCTCTTTTTTTATCTACATTTCGTTTTCCGTTTTTGGACAGAGATGGAAAAAGCAAAAAAAACACCATTTTTTTACCTGTAAATTTTCTTAAATATTGAGTATCTTAAAGGATATTTTTTAATCTTAACTTATTATAATATATGGCTACTAAATACGTTTATTATTTCGGAGGCAGGAAAGCCGATGGCAAAGCACACATGAAGGCACTGTTGGGAGGAAAAGGTGCTAACCTTGCAGAAATGGTTAATCTCGGATTACCCGTTCCCGCAGGTTTTACGATTACCACGGAGGTTTGTACTTATTACTACAAAAACAATAAAAAATACCCGAAGGAATTAAATTCACAGGTTAAAGCATCACTTGCGAAAATGGAAAAACAGATGGGTGCAAAATTCGGCAATACTGTAAATCCTATGCTGCTGTCAATTCGTTCCGGTGCAAGAAGTTCAATGCCGGGAATGATGGAGACGGTTTTAAATGTCGGATTAAATAATGAAACCCGTGAAGGATTAATAAAGAAAACCAATAACCCGAGGTTTGTTTATGATTCACAGAGAAGACTGATACAGATGTATGCGGACGTAGTTATGGAAAAAGCAGCCGGAATCGAGCCCGAAGAAGGGATGGGTGTAAGACAGCAACTCGAACGTGAACTTCACAGAGTTAAAGAAGAAAAAGGATATAAAACCGACACAGATTTAACCGCAGACGATTTACAAGAATTAATCGAGAGTTACAAGAAAATTGTTATGCAGGTTCTCGGCAAACCATTTCCGGAAGATCCGATGGAGCAATTATGGGGAGCAATCGGAGCGGTATTTTCATCATGGAACGGGAAAAGAGCGATTTCTTACAGAAGAATCGAAGGAATTCCCGAAGAATGGGGAACCGCAGTAAACGTACAGTCAATGGTATTCGGTAATATGGGCGACACATCAGCAACCGGTGTTGCATTCACGAGAAATCCCGCTACGGGCGAAAATTTCTTTTACGGTGAATGGCTTGTTAATGCACAGGGCGAAGACGTGGTTGCAGGTATCAGAACACCCAATCCGATAAACGAAATCGGAAAGAGCGAGCACAATATGCATCTCGAATCACTCGAAACTGCAATGCCCGCGGTTTACAAAGAACTCGACAAATACCAGAAAAATCTTGAGAAGCACTACCGTGATATGCTCGACCTCGAATTTACGATTCAGGACGGCAAATTATATATGCTTCAGTGCAGAGTTGGAAAAAGGAACGGTGCCGCAGCGGTAAAGATGGCTGTAGATATGAATAAAGAAAAGTTGATTACAAAAGAAGAAGCGGTAATGAGAGTTCAGCCGGGACAACTTGATGAATTACTCCATCCGGTACTTGAACCTAACGCGGAAAAATCGGCGAATATTCTAACCAAAGGATTGCCTGCCGGACCGGGCGGAGCGACCGGTCAGGTTGTATTTACCGCAAACGATGCAGTCGAATGGGAAAAACAGGGCAAGCAGGTAATACTCGTAAGAGAAGAAACCAATCCCGAGGACATTGAAGGAATGAGAGCCGCAAAAGCAATACTGACCGCAAGAGGCGGAATGACTTCACACGCCGCACTTGTAGCAAGAGGCTGGGGCAAATGCTGTATAGTAGGTGCAGGAAAAATTGAAGTCAATCTGGCGGAAAAATATTTTGAAGTAGGCGAAACCAGGATAAGCGAAGGCGAATGGATATCATTAAACGGAACGAAGGGATATGTTTACACGGGAAATCTCCCGATGAAAGACGTTGACACAGATAATCCCGTTCTGAAGGAATTTTTAACAATTTGCGATAAAGTCAGAAAACTAAAAATCAGAACCAATGCAGACACACCTGAAGATGCGGCAAAAGCAAGAGCATTCGGAGCAGAAGGAATAGGATTATTCAGAACCGAGCATATGTTTTACGGTGAAGGTTCCGGAATGGCATTATTTCTCTTAAGAAAAATGATAATGTCAGAAACTAAAGACGAAAGAATAGCGGCATTAAACGAACTATTCCCTTACGTAAAAGAAGACATAAAAGGCACACTCGAAGCGATGGACGGATATCCCGTAACAATAAGAACTTTAGACCCGCCGTTACACGAATTCGTTCCCAACAGAGAAGACGAAAGACAGAAACTCGCACAGTCACTCGGAATTGAAATATCCGAATTCGAATTAAGAGCAGATAAACTTCACGAAAACAATCCTATGCTCGGTCACAGAGGCGTGAGGCTCGGAATCACATATCCCGAAATTACCGAAATGCAGGTAAGGGCAATATTCGAAGCAGCGGCAGAATTAAAGAAGGAAGGGAAAAATCCGCTTCCGGAAATTATGATACCTGTTGTAGGAATTGACCTTGAATTAGAGAACCAATTTAAAATGATTGATGTTATATACAAAGAAGTTCTTGAAAAGTTTGAACTGAAAGAAATCTGGCATCTGGTCGGAACTATGATAGAAATACCGAGAGCGGCAATAACCGCGGATAAGATTGCAAAGTATGCACAGTTTTTCTCTTTCGGAACAAATGATATGACGCAAATGACATTCGGATTCTCCAGAGATGATATAGGCGGATTTTTACCGGATTACTTAAGGAAAAAGATTTTACCGGTTGACCCGTTCCAGGAAATTGACAGAGCCGGTGTTGGAAGATTAATGACTGTGGCTGTTGAAAGAGGAAGAAGAGAAAGACCTGACTTGAAAATCGGAATTTGCGGTGAACACGGCGGCGACCCGAACTCAGTTGAATTCTGCCACGAACTCGGACTTAATTATGTCAGTTGTTCGCCTTTCAGAGTACCAATAGCGAGACTGGCAGCAGCAAGAGCAAATGTGATTATGCCTGCAGAAAAACCTGCAAAGAAAACTAAGAAAGTGAAAAAAGTTGTTAAGAAAACGAAAAAAGTTGTAAAAAAGAACAAAAGAAAATAGATTATTTTTCTCATAACCCTCCTTACAAGGTGGTACGGTTCCCCGACCGTCCACCTTTTTTATTTGCAGAAAGTTTATAAAGTTCATAAAGTTTTTAAAGTTTGTAAAGTTCATAAAGTTTATAAAGTTCTAAAAGTTTATAAAGTTTTTAAAGTTTATAAAGTTCATAAAGTTCATAAAGTTCATAAAGTTTTTAAAGTTCATAAGGTTTGTAAAGTTCGTAAAGTTCATAAAGTTATAAAGTTCGTAAAGTTTTTAAAGTTTTTAAAGTTTGTAAAGTTCGTAAAGTTTTTAAAGTTTGTAAAGTTCATAAAGTTTTTAAAGTTTGTAAAGTTCAT
>CAYWMV010000288.1:0-3284 GCA_964459055.1 uncultured Ignavibacteriaceae bacterium
TTTGTAACTCAAAATTCACAAGCAGGCTTTAACAAAAATACAACTTTATTATAAAATTATAATGTAAGAAATTATTACAAAACCTGTATTAATTATCCAATATTCTAATTCATCATTCATAATTCATCATTCATAATTCATCATTCATCATTCATAATTCATAATTATTTTGTCACTTCTTCTCCTTCGCGTCCTTTGCGTCGTTGCGGTTAATTTTTTTAATTCATAATTCAAAATTCATAATTCATAATTGCTTCGCGTTCTTCCGTGTTTAATCCGTGTCCATCCGTGAATCTGATGCATAATACCGGCATTCAACATTAAATTTATTCCGTATTTCCTTCATGTCAATATCGCATTTACTTAAAATCAAATCCTATGCTAACATATTTTTACTGATAAATAAAAATAAAATAAGTATATTAGATATGAACAAGTAATTAATATGACTTTCGAAATTATTGGTAAAATCTCTGATATTCAAACTATAGCAATCGGTAATAAGATTAGAGAAATAAACAGATTAAAGAAAATTTATGGAAAAGGAAGATGGCGAAAGATGAAGGGAATTGCAACTATCAGATTGAACAATAAAATAGTAATCAACGCCGAACTTCACTGGTATGAAGCCGTCGGTATCGGGAAAAAGGAATTTAAAATAAAATATATTTTAGAATGAAAACATATTACACAATTTGCATAAATAATAAAAACTTCGAAGTTTCACTTGAAAACGGTAAAATATATCAGGCAATACCGGATAACATTGCTGAAAAAAATAATCTTATACGTGTAATTGATGAATCTGGTGAAGATTTTCTTTTTCCAAAAGAAAATTTTATTTTTCTAAAAGAATCCGGAACGAAGGATACATACGAAATTGAGAAAAAAATATTTAAAAAATATTTTAGCACAAGATATAATTCTAAGCCCTCCGTATTTATGGTAAAAGATAAAAAATAATTGAATTACTATTCTTAATTTCTTTTCCGGTCCCGATTCACTCGGGACTTAATTTTCAACTCTTAATTGAATACCTATTCTTAATTTTTAATTCTTAATTTTTAATTGAATTGTGTTCTTCCGTGTTTTTTCCATGTCCAGGAGTTTATCCCGATTCATCGGGATGAATCTAATGCGTAATGATGGTATTCCGCGATATTCCGCATATGGAGTATATCCCGACTTGTCGGGACGTAATCCGCGTTCAAATTCGTAATTCTTGCCTTGTTACTTTTCTATACTACTTATACACAATTTAAAACTCACTAAATAATTGAATTTGCTCTTCATTATTTTTCCTTTTCATTGCATTCTCATAATTTGATGAATAAAAATTTATCTTTTTAAGGTTTATGATTATTCTTATTTTAAAAATAATCTGTAATTAAATTATTTGTATCAAAAATTTATTTTTATGAATAAATTCACAGAAAGTGTTTTAAAATATCTTGCGGCATTCATCGAAACTCGTTTCAGTTTTGCAAGAAAAATTTACTGTGTTTGGATCGATGACAACCTTATTTCAGATTTATCCGTTTCCCCCGAATTTCAGAAAAAAATCCTTACTTAAAAAAAATATGGAGAAAAGAATAAAAGATATATTGGATATCCCCGCAGAAGACAGAATCACGGAATTCAAAAGACTAGGAAATGAACAAAGGATTGTATCAAAGACTATAGAAACAATTGTCGCAATGGCGAACACCGATGGCGGAACAATAATACTTGGTGTTGATGACCCTGAAAAATCTTTATTTAAAGGTGAGAAAAGAATTTTTGGAATTGAAGAAAATAAAGAATTATATGATGAAATAGGAAGAGAAATTTCAAGAATCAATCCGCCTTTAAATAATATCTGGCCCCCGGAAATTATTTCACATTCAAAAGACAAATCAATCGGAATAGTTGACATATCCAAAAGTACTGATAATTTTCATCAGATTGATAATCATGTTTATATACGACTTGAAAAAGGAAATAAATTATTGACTCCTCACGAAATCGTAAAATTATCATACGCAAAAGGGTTTTCCAAAGCAGATAAAGAACTTGTTGAAGCAGATTTTGATTTACTTAATACTGAATATTATAATAACTGGAAATCTAATCGAAGAATAACGGATACTGACATTAGAAATGTTTTGTTTAATACCGGTCTGGCAAGACGTAATGAATCAAATGAGATTATGCCTACTATGGCTGCCGTAATGCTTTTTGCACTTTATCCCTCTGACATCATAGATTCAAAATGCGAAATAAGAATATTTGAATTTTCGGATAAGGAAGAAAAATTTGTTAAAGATACATTAAATTATTCTTCTGTTCCCCTTACGATAAAAGGACCCATTGTAAAAATGATTAGCGATGCACAGGATTATGTTCTGAATAAATTAAAAGCAGGAATGACAATACCGGGCTCAGGATTTGAAACATCCTACTTAATACCTGAAAGATCAATTAAAGAGTCTATAACCAACGCCGTTATTCACAGAGATTACCATTTAAAAAGAGCAATAGAAATCCGGATTTTTAGCAACAGAATTGAAGTTGAAAGTCCGGGTTTGTTTCCCTCAAATATAACATCATTTAATATTGGATTAATCAGAGCAGAAGACTATAGAAATAATTTAATTATAAAACATTTAAGAGAATTCCCAAATCCTCCGAATCTTGACCAGAATGAAGGAATTCGCACTATTAGAAATGAAATGAAAAATCACGGCTTATATCCTCCTGTTTTTATATCTTACCCCGATTTAAATGATTCTGTTTGTTTGGTTCTTTATAATGAAAACAGAAGTGCGGAATGGGATATAATATACAACTCATTCCCGAAAATAGGTAAATATATTAACAATGAAATTGCACGTGAAATATTAAATATAGACGAGCATTATCAGGTTTCACGATTATTTTCAAAATGGTCAAGTATGGGACTATTATTGAAGATTGAAGGAAAAGGAAAAAAGAGTATTAAGTATAAAATTCCTATGAGTTTTAATGTTTAATTTCTGTGCAAATCAATTTGCACAAAAAATATAATATACTGTTTTTTAATTACTTATTTATTTTTTTTGTGCAATAATATTAAGTTGTGCAATTATTATATTCTTAACTATTATATTTATATGACAGTTAAATTTTCTTTGCAATTGCTGTTGCAAAGAAATAATATATTTATATAAAACATATATTTATATTAAATTTATTTGCAGTTTGTAATAAAGTAATACATTTAAATTGATTCCATCTGCTTCCAATTCCCTGCGTTGAAACCTGTT
>CAYWMV010000289.1:0-1543 GCA_964459055.1 uncultured Ignavibacteriaceae bacterium
AAAATCAACAAACGGCGGGTTGAACACAGTTGAACTCTCGAAAACTCTGGCCGGTACCCTTTACTCGATACAATTTTTAAACAGCAATACCGGATTTGCCTGCGGATATTACGATTCTGTATTTTATCCGAATTATAAGCAGGTATTATATAAATCAACGGACGGCGGCGCGAACTGGACTAAATTGCTTTCCGGACGAAACGGCGATTTTTATTCAATGCATTTTATTGATTTGAATACAGGATTTCTGGGTTCCGGCAGCGGTAAAATTCTGCGAACCACAAACGGATGTCAAAATTGGGATTCAATTATTGTGCCCAATCTATATTCAGTAAATCAATATTATTTTGTAAATCAGTTCACGGGTTTTGCAGCAACAAACGGAGGCATAATAAAAACAACCAACACGGGACTTAACTGGAACTATATAAAAACTTTCGGTCAGTACGAATGCATATTTATGCTAAACCAAAATACGGGCTGGGCAGGCGGATACTGGATGATATTCAGCAAAACAACAAACGGCGGGAACAACTGGACTGACTACACATTACCAACGGGATTTCAGAACTGGGTGACATCAATACATTTCTTTGATGAAAATACGGGTATTGCTGCCGGAGCAACTGCAATATTCAAGACAACAAACGGAGGCTCGAACTGGACATACACATATCTTGAGAATTTTGATGCATACCGGTTAACATTCAAAGGAAATACGGGATGGGTATTAGATTATTACGGTTCGATATTTCGTTCAACAAACCGCGGAGACAACTGGGTGCAAACAAGAAATTACGAAGGACTTTTATACAATTCGATTTTCTTTATTGATGAAAACACGGGCTGGGTTGCGGGCAGATACGGAGCAATACTGAAAACAACCGACGGCGGAGTGTGGATAAAGAAAAACGAAAATGTACTGCCGGAAAAATATTCACTCGAACAGAACTATCCCAATCCGTTCAATTCAATGACAAATATTAAATTTCAAATTATAAATTCCGGTAATGTATCATTGAAAGTTATTGATATACTCGGGAAAGAAGTCGCGGTAATAGTGAATGAATATTTCAGAACCGGAAGTTATGAAGTATCATTTAATGCAGAGGGACTTACAAGCGGAATATATTTCTGCATACTTACTGCAGGAAATTTCACGGAGGTAAAAAAAATGATATTACTGAAATAATATTATATTTTTCTTTGCGTCTTTGCGAGAAATACGTAATGTTTGGTTCCAGCCTGACCGGGTTAAGAATTGCGATAAAATATTAATTCAGCAGGTCAGACAGGACGGACATTTCACTCCCGCCGGGGCGGTTAAAGAAGAAAAAAACGCAAATAATATCCGTCATTAAAAATTCAATGAGTTTTTATTAAACGATATTAACTTTATATTTGTCTTAATAAAAAACTTATATGAAAATTCTTTATACACTTTTCTTAATATTATTCATAACAATCCCGGATTCAGGTGCAAAAGAAATTTACGGAAAATTTTATGATACCGAAAGAGACAGGAGCGTACCTTACAAAGTAT
>CAYWMV010000289.1:1643-3283 GCA_964459055.1 uncultured Ignavibacteriaceae bacterium
TAATTTTCTCTCACGGACTCGGCGGCTCGGTTGAGGCGGCGAAATATCTTGGCGAGCATTTATCACAAAACGGCTACGTATGTTTTCACATACAGCATTACGGCTCGGATGAATCGGTATGGGCAGGAGCAAAAACAAGAAGAGAAATCATCAGACTGCTGAAGAAATCCATTAAAGATTTAAGCAATGCGGTAAACAGATTTAACGACATACCCTTCGTCGTCAGTGAAATTATCAAACTGAATACAAATTCCGGAATTTTCAAAGGTCATCTCGATACGAACAGCATCGGAATAATCGGACATTCTTACGGAGCCCGTTCCGTACTGATTGCGGCGGGAGAAAGACTTGCAAAAGGAAAATTCAGTTTCAAAGAGCCGCGGATAAAAGCGGGGGTTGCATTAAGTCCCAATCTTCCCGATAATCCTCCTGATGATTTAAACGAAATTTATAAGGACATTGACATTCCCCTTTTTCACATAACCGGCACTGAAGACGGCGACCCTCTAGAAAGAAGCGAAGACTTCACACCCGAAAACAGAACAATTCCCTACAAAAATATTAACGGTTCAGCACAATATATGCTTGTACTGAACAAAGCCGTGCATTCAACTTTCGGGGGAAATGAAATAAGAAGCAGTGACGACCCGTACTATAAAGAGCATATTGAATCCGTTAAAAATGGAGTAACTGCCTTCCTGAATTATTCTTTAAAGAAAAGCGAGCAGGACGGAAAATATCTGAAAAATGATTATAAAAACTCATTAGACGCAAAGGACAGATTCGAATGCAAAGAAAAGAAATAGTATGATTTATTCTGTTAAAATAAAATGTAAGTATTTTTGATTCATCAATAATACAAATACTTTCACTTCAAATCAAAAATATTTAATTTTTTCAAAATCGTTTATATATAATTTATTTACCTTCCCGTACTTGATATGCAAGTTTATCTATAAAGTTGACAGGATACAAATAGTTTTTTTTATACTTAATACCTAATTGTTCTGAAGGATTTAATAACTCAATTCCAACAATATCTCCGTCAGTATTTAAATCAACCAGAATATCATCCGATATTTCGACAGTTTTTTCAATTTTTCTATTCTTAACATCGGTTTTTAAATATCCGATATTTTTTTCTATATTTAATTTCAGATTTTTCATTTAATGTAAATTAATAAAATTTCTTATAAACAGAAATGACATCTATATTTATTTGTTTTTTTTCTGCGATAACGACGATAACTTTTTTCTTATAACCTGATTTTCGTTCATTAATATTCAAACTAACTCAAGTTGACCGTTATAGAATATAAAACCGTTAAAACGGTTATAATAATTGGTGTTTCAATTTAATCCCCACGACTGAAGTCGTGGGCTTTAAATTATTGGATTTACCGCATATTATTTGTTCAGGCGGTCAACTTAAGTTATTTAATAAATTTAAATACTCTTAGAGTATTTTTTTTCCGTGATTTTAGTGTTAAAATATTTCCGCGAGATTCCGTTGTCCCGCGTTTTTAGCATTCCCGATGCATCCTTGAATTATGTGTTGCTCAGTTTTTTTTCCGTGATCTTAGTTTAAAATATTTCCGCGAGATTCCGCTGTCCCGTGTTTTCAGCGTTCTGATAAAAAG
>CAYWMV010000290.1:0-3275 GCA_964459055.1 uncultured Ignavibacteriaceae bacterium
TCAGTAAAATCATATCCTGTCAGTCAGAATCAAAATGAAATGTTATCGGTAAATGCGGGAAACTTCTTATATCTTTATCAGAATAACGGAAGCGAATTCAAACCGGTATATTTCAAAACAGGGATAAATTCATATTCGCAGTGCATCGCAGATTTTGACGGGAACGGAATTAGCGAAGCCGGAATATACTTCAGCGGGGATTCTGTAAGATTTCTCGAAAAGGAAACATTGGCGGCACGAACCTCAACGCCGACCGGTTTCAAAGGATATAGTCTCGATTCAAACATTATTTTCATTACTTTCAATAACGTCAGCAATGCAGTATATTACAGACTTTTCCGTTCGACTGATTCGATAAACTTCAGCATATACGACACGTTATATTCAACTTCTTTTTATGATATGAATGTAACAAACAACCATTATTACTATTACAAACTGACCGCAGTTGATACAACAATGCAGATACAGGAAAGCATTCCGACCGGTGTTTTAAAGGCATACGTGCACAACAAAGTAAAATTAATTTCCGCAAAATCAGAGGGTGACAAATATGTTTCGATAAAATTTTCCGGAACAATATCATACGGTTCTCCAAATCCTGATGCCGCCGTATTAAACGACAGCATAAATCCGCTTAATATTTCTTACAAAGACAACTCCACATATTTATTATCATTCAGAAATAAACCGGCAAACGGCATTAATAAAATAAAGACAAGATATTTAACGGACGCATACAATTCCCCTATTGACTCAAATGATGTCTTTTTTACTGCAGATATTCAAGACAGCATTAATTTATACATTACAAATGCAAAACTTATAACGGGGAACAAAATAAAGGTAGAATTTAATCTGAATATAGATTCCATGACTGCCGTAAATCCGGACAATTACTCATTAGAACCTTTTAATATAAAAATAACAGAAGTAGAATTTAACATACAGAGCCGCAGAATTGTAATACTTTCACTCACGGGAGGTACACCCGGGGCAACGGGTAAAAACTACATATTGAGAGTCAGGAACATTAAATCCGAAAACGGGACTCCCATACTGCCGGGAGCAGGAAGTTCATTCGGATTCGCGATTTCAAACGAAACACTTGAGAATGCAGCCACCTATCCAAATCCGTTTTCAAAAATGAGCGGACAGAATTTCATTACTTTTGCGAATCTGACCCCTTCAGCAACAATTTACATTTACGATATTTCGGGAAAATTTATAAGAGAATTAAAAGAAACCGACAGAAACGGAGGAATTGAATGGGACTTGCGTGATTCAAACGGAAAAGAAGTAGGAAGCGGTATTTATATTTTCAGAGCAACGGGGAAAAACTCATCAGGAAATGATGTTGAGGACAAAATCGGAAAATTCGCAATAGTAAAATAAAAAAAGGCATTATGTAAAACAAAAACATAATGCCTGCGAAAAACAAGAAACAGAAATTATTTCTTTACACCATTAATAAAATTGGCGAATTCTTTTCCTGCCTTGAATTTTACTACTTTCTTTGCCGGAATTTTTATTGCTGCACCTGTAGATGGGTTTCTGCCCGTTCTGGCTTTCCTTTTCGAAACTGAAAAAGTACCAAAGCCGACTAACGCAATTTTATCGCCTTTTTTTAATGTCTTTTCGACGGCATCAACAAATGACTCTAATGCTGCCTTTGCCTGTGCTTTAGTTAACTTAACGTCACCGGCAATCTTTTGAATGAGTTGTTCTTTGTTCATAATATTCCTTTCGGTTTAGTGAATTAATCAATAAGGTAAAAATAATACTGAATTTGCAAAAAAGCAATAATTAATTTACTGTACCTTTTTATAAGTGTTTTTAGGCAGGGGACGTCGTTTGGCAGGCACATTCGGGAAGAAAATTACTTGATTAAAAGTTTTAATGAATTATTAACATTATTTACATTCATCCGTATAATTAAAAAACTAATTTGTAAAATATGTTGTTATACTATAAAATGCATATTATATGACTTTTCAGCAAAGACTAATATTTTTCCTTATTGTAACCACGGTATTGATATCATTGCAATTACTCGTGCTTTCGGTATTTAAAAAATTTCTAATAAAAAAAGGTTTCGGGAAAAAGAAACTTAATTATTCGATATTATCCATACTTATTATATTGAATTTCCCTCATATACTTTTTTTTCTGCTGAGATTTGATGTATCAGCATTTCCGGATTTACTTTATTACACTCTGTTCGTTCCGTACTTCATTTATCAGGCGGCAATGTTTTTCCTTGGAGCAATTCTGCTCGCGGTGAAATTAATTAAGTCTCCGTTCTCGGTTACATTATTCATACTGAAGAAATTCAATTTCGTAAAAGAACATATTTTAAGGATTAAATCCAGAGAAAATGTCGTCAAATTTGATGAATCAAGGCGGGCATTTATTGCATCAGCAGGAGTTTTTCTTACCGGATATGCATTCATCGGAGCAGGAGTGGGTGTACTGAAAAAGGATAAATACGAAATCACAAGACAGGCAATAAAAATAAACAACCTTCCGCAATCACTCAGAGGGACTACAATTACACTTATAAGCGATATTCACAGCGGACCATACATGACGGAAGAAACGATGAATGAATACGTTGAGTTAATAAATGACCTGAACTCAGATTTAATAATGATACCGGGAGACCTGACTAATTCTCAGAAAAATGAAATTTTTCCTTTTGCGGCAGCATTTAAAAACCTGAAAGCAAAACACGGAATATATGCAACGCTGGGCAATCACGATTATTTTTCCGATCCTGAATACATTGCAAATGTTGTAAATAATAAAACACCGATGAAGTTACTAAGAAACGATTCGGATATAATAAAAATCAACGGAGAAAATCTGGCTGTAATCGGTGCTGATGATACCAGGGACAGCGGAACAAAACAAAATGATATAATACTAAAATACATTTCGTCTGCCGAAAATACCGCTAAAATGAAAGCAGATGATTTAAATCTTGATTTTGAAAAAATTCCGAAAATCCTGCTTTGCCATAAACCTTATATATTTGACAGTCTTGAAGATTCAAAAATTGACCTTGTATTGAGCGGTCATACTCACGGCGGGCAGGTAGTATTCGCCTCGGTCGGAGATTACAGTTTGTCTTTCGCAAGCCTTGCAAATAAATACGTAAGCGGATTATATTCAAACGGAAGTAAACAATTATACATTTCCCGCGGAATAGGTACCGTAGGTCTTCCCCTGAGAGTAAATTGTCCGCCGGAAATTACGGTAATCACACTTACTTA
>CAYWMV010000291.1:0-3273 GCA_964459055.1 uncultured Ignavibacteriaceae bacterium
GAGTGTCATTTTTTACTATGTCATTGTTTTTTCAACTCCGAAAATGTCATATATGAAATTTTTAATATTCTCATTCGATGAACTCGTTCATCGGATAAGTCGGAATTCTGAAAATCTGTGTAATGAAATATGGAATAAAAGTAATTAGTAAATTTTTGTATAACTTTACCGCTTACTGTATAAAAAAGTCTTTAATAAAAAATCGGAAATAAGTATTTTATGGAATTAGTACAGTTTTATGAAAATAGTATTTGCGGTTGTCGTTTTATTTCACGGAATTATTCATTTACTTGGTGTAATTAAAGGATTTAAACTTGCCGAGTCAGACCGTTTCAGCGGAGATGTATCTAAATCCGAGGGATTTTTCTGGTTGATTGTTTTGCTTTTATTTCTGCTGTCTGTGATATTGTTATTTGCAAATGCAGACTGGTGGTGGATGCTCGGACTTCCCGCAGTAATTATATCACAGATTTTAATCATTTTGCAGTGGCAGGATGCTAAGTTCGGAACTGCGGCAAATATTATTATTCTAATTGTTTTATTTTTTGCTTTTGCGGACTGGAATTTCAATAATACGGTGAGGACAGAACTTAGAAATTTCGTTCCTCACAATTTAACCGAAGAAAAAGCCGTTACGGAAGGCGATATTTCCGGATTGCCGTCTGTAATTCAAAAATGGATGCACCGTTCAAACATTATCGGGAAACCCTTTTATCAAACTGTTAATTTAAAACAGAAAGGAGAAATGAGAACATCACCCGACGGCAAATGGATGAGTTTTAATGCAGAGCAGTGGTCTAATACAACTAAACCGGAATTTATATGGAAAACTGATGTCAGTGTGTTTCCCGGTATTTTTATGTCAGGCAGGGATAAGTACATAAACGGTGAGGGAAGTATGCTTATAAAACTTTTGTCGCTTATTACAGTCGTTGATTCGAAAGGTCCTGAAATTAATCAGGGGGCTTGTTTAAGATATTTAGGCGAACTTGTTTGGTTTCCGCATGCGGTACTGAATAAAATATATTTATGGGAAGAAATTGACCCCGTTACCGCAAAAATTACATTGAAACAAGGGGACATTTCTGTTTCCGCAATATATAAATTTACTGAAGATGGAGATTTTTTTAGTTTTGAAGCAAGTAGATATTACGACAGAAAAGAAGGTGCAACTCTCGAAGACTGGCTCGTAATTGCCGACCAAACCGGGTATAAAGATTTTGAAGGAATACGAATTCCCGCGAAATTGTCGGTAATATGGAAACTGAAAGAGGGTGATTTCAACTGGCTTAATCTGGAAATTACGGATGTCAGATATAAATAATTTGCTCAAGTTGACCATCTTAATATATAAAATATTGTATTTTCAAAGATTTACAGCCCACGACTTTAGAGCCTGTGTGAAAACTCAAAAATACTCCTTCCCAAGCTCCGGCTTGGGAAGGTTTTTGCGGTTTTTTACTGCTTGACAAAATGTTTTCACACAGTCTCTCCGGCGTAGTAACCCAAAAAATGTATTTATCTCTTAATAAAATCTGTGCTAATCTGCGTGCCAAATCCATAATGAAGGTTTTATCTTTTTCCGTTTTACGTTGGATTTCAGAACTAAAGAATTAATTGATAAACAGTTTATCAGTTATAATTTTTAAATTTTTTCTGAGGTTGATTTTATGTAATTTAACATAAACACGGGAAATCCGTGGAATAATATTTGACAATAAACCATTTTAAAAAATTATAAATTTAAACGGAGAAATTATTATGGCATTACTAAAAGATGATATTCTTGACTACGTGAAAAACGAGTATCTTGAGGAAGGTGATGACAGGGAAGTAACCTATGACACACCGCTGATTTCAGGCGGTATTGTTGATTCATTTTCGATGGTCTCGTTAAAAGTTTTTCTTGAAAACAAATTCAGCATCCAGATTCCCGATGCAAAAGCATCTCCCGAGGCATTTGACAGTGTTAATAACATTTTAGAATTGCTCAAGGAATTCGGCATTAAAGAATAAAATTTTTTCAAACCAAATTTTAGTGCTGCAGAACCGGAACATAATTTCTGCATCATTACATTAAAAAACATTAAGGAGAAAAAAGATGGCATTCTCAGACGAAATTAGAGCAATGTACATTAATCAATTGGAGGATTTAAAGAATCAGGGAATTTTCAAGGAAGAGCGGGCGATATGTGCTCCGCAGGATTCCGATATAGAAGTGGAATTTCCCATCGGTTCGGAGAAAAAGAAAGTAATAAATATGTGTGCAAATAACTACCTCGGTTTGTCTTCTCATCCCGATGTAGTTCAGGCGGCTCACAAAGGGTTAGACCATCGCGGATACGGAATGTCTTCAGTGAGATTTATCTGCGGAACTCAGGACATACACAAAGAACTCGAGAAGAAACTGACTGAATTTCTCGGGACTGAAGATACGATACTTTTCCCGTCCTGTATGGATGCAAACGCAGGAGTATTTGAAGCCGTATTAACAGAGCAGGATGTCATGATAGCAGATAGACTCGTTCACGCTTCCATTATTGACGGAATGAGGTTGTGCAAGGCACAGAACGATTCATATAAACATTCAGATATGAATCACTTGGAGCAGAAATTGCAGCTGCATCAGGATAAAAGAATACGTTTAATTATCACTGACGGTGCATTCTCTATGGACGGCGACCTCGCGAAAATGGATAAAATCGTTGAACTTGCCGAAAAATATAACGCACTGGTATTTGTTGACGACTCCCACGCTTCCGGATATATAGGAAAAACCGGAAGGGGAGTTCACGAACATTTTGGAGTAGTAGGAAAAATTGATATAATCACAACAACACTCGGAAAGGCGCTCGGAGGTGCTTCAGGAGGCTGTGTTTCTGGAAGAAGAGAAATTGTGGAAATGTGCCGTCAAAAGGCAAGACCATATTTATTTTCAAATACAGTAGCCCCGGTAATCGTGGAAGGTGCTTTAAGAGTACTTGATATTATTTCAAAATCCACGGAAAGACGCGATAAACTTGAAAAGAACACTGAGTTCTGGAGAAAAGGACTGACCGAAGGCGGACTTATAATTAAAGAAGGTGAAACAGCGATTGTTCCCGTTATGCTTTTCAATGCTAAACTTTCTCAGGATTTTGCAAAGGATTTATATGATGAAGGAATTTATGCAGTCGGATTTTTCTTTCCTGTGGTTCCGAAAGGACAGGCAAGAATAAGAACACAGTTATCAGCAGCGCACGATATGCATCATCTGGAAAAAGCACTCGATGC
>CAYWMV010000292.1:0-3273 GCA_964459055.1 uncultured Ignavibacteriaceae bacterium
ATTCTATTACAACAACTTACAAATTTCAACTGCAAAACTTAGGAAAAAAACTTAAAATGTTTAAGGAGCTATTAGTTATATTAGATACACCTTACCGTTTACAAAGTTTACTTAAAGACTGCTCGGATATTTTGGGGAATAATAAGCAGGCTGTCGTTGGTTACCAATTAACTTTGCCTAACGAAAAATATATTAGAGGCACGTTGGGAGAGCTTTCTAAAAAGGCAGAACAGGAAAAACTAAAAGGGGAATTCGTTTTAATGATTAATAACAGGTAATTATACATTAATTATTCTTTTCTTCTTTTAATTAAATACCACACGTTTTGTTTTTGTTTTTCTGTCATTATTCCCCAATCTGCAATTTCTTTTATTGTTCTAAAACATCCTTTGCACCTGAGTTTTACAGTTGTAAGGGCAAAAAATCAATAATTGAAAATTATCTTATTATAAAATAACAACTTAGTATTTGAAAATACGATTTTGTCCAAAAAAGTGTGGTGCAAATAATAGATAAGATGGTTTAAGATATTATAGATATTAGTTAGTATAGGCAATATATTTATAATATTTAACTTGCATTATTGTGGTGTAATTGTTATATTTACGTCAACAATATGAGTTTTCTATGTTTGTTAAAACTTCCAATATTAACGGTAATACGTATTTACAACTTGTTTCAAATACTCGTATCGGTAAAAAGACCAAACATAAAGTTATCGCCAACTTAGGCAACGTTGATAAACTTGTTTCTAACGGACTTGAAAACATTATTTCATCCTTATCCAAATACTTACCTAATAAATCCGTGAACAATAAGAACGATAATGAAACAGTTAATATTAATAGTATCAAAGAAGTCGGTAGACACAATTTTGGATACATAGCATATAAAAAACTTTGGGATAGATTTGATTTAACAAACTTGTTAAGTGATGTTGTCAAGAAAAGAAAAATTAAATACGATTTTGCAGATTTAATCTTTTCACTTGTTATTAATCGTTTATTAAATCCTTCCAGCAAATTATACCATTATCATCATAGAGAAAAATATATACAAACAGATATAGAATCACAATTACATGATATATATAGGTCATTAGATATATTGTCTGAAAACAAAGACACTATTGAATATTCAATATTTGATAAAAACATAAACTTGTTTGATATGAATGTTGATTTGTTGCTATATGATGTAACCACCTTTCATTTTGAAAGTCAACAAGCAGACGAATTAAGAGACTTTGGATTTAGCAAAGCAAATAAGGTAAATGAAGTACAGGTAGTAATGGGTTTACTTGTAGATACGGAAGGACGACCAATAGGATTTGAACTGTTTCCGGGGAATACGTTTGACGGAAAGACAATGATACGAATGTTATCAAAATTAAAGAATAAATTCAATCTTAACCAAGTAATAATAGTAGCCGATAAAGGATTAAACAACAAGTCGAATCTTAAAGAAATAAAAGATTCCGGATTTGATTACATAGTAAGTTCAAGAATAAAAAACATGCCAAATAAATTACAAAATGAAATACTATCAAACAACGGCTATACCGGAGTAACCGATAATGAAGGAAACGAAGTATTAAAATACAAAGTGATTGATTATAAAAACAATTTTGCAATAGATACCGAAACGGGAAGAGTAAAAGTAGAATTAACCGAAAAATTGGCATGTACGTTTTCAACAAAACGATATAGCAAAGATAAATATGACAGACAACGAGCTTTAGAAAAAGCGAAGATTATTGTAAGCAGAAATGATATATCTACATACCAGAGTAAAAAAGGGTATAAAAAATATATAGCAATAAAGGAAGATAAAAAAATAAATAAAAAATTAGAATTGGATAATGATCGCATTTCCAAAGAATCAAGATTTGACGGATATTATGCAATTCAATACAGTAGAACGGATATGTCGGTTGAAGAAGTAATAAATCGTTATCATGATTTATATAAAATAGAAGAATCGTTTAGAATATTAAAATCAACAATGGAAACAAGACCGATATATTTACGGACGAAAGAACATATCGAGGGACATTTTGTAATATGTTTTTTAGCATTTTTGTTGGAAAGAGAATTAGAATTACGCTTAAGAAACAATAAGATAGAATATTCGGCAAAGAAGATACAAGAGGCATTAAACTCGCTTGAATTTAGCAAATTAGAACACGAAAAAGGAATATTTTATGTAAGTTCAATGGCAAAAGGGCTTGCTTCAAAAATATTTAATACTCTAAAGATAAAACTTCCCAACAATACACTTGACGAATCGGGATTAATTAATTACCTAAATTAGTCCATTTTCTCCCAATATTTCATCCTATTTTATACAAAACAAATAATTGTGGTGTAAATTTCCGCCATTTTAAAAATTAACTCATTCTATTACAACAACTTACAAATTTCAACTGCAAAACTTAGGGGAATAATAATTATTGGATACTTATTTAATTTTATCTATTAATTATAAAAGTACTTTCATAATTACTTCTAATAAATCATAATAATTTAAATATTTTTTAATTCGTTTGTTTATTAAAAAACTATTTATTATTATTTATTTAGCTTATTAAAATATATTAAAGGAGCGGAATACCTTATTAAAAAAGTAGATTTATTAAAAAATATAAGTAATTATAGTGGAGTAATTAATGCAAAACAATTTTTTTGAAAAAATTAAAAGTAAAAACACTTTTCCTATAAAAGTAGGAGATTATAACTTTATAGATTCGGCACTTCTTGAAGACGGAGCTGTTCAAATTTATTATAGAAGCGAAAATTATGAATTCGGATATTTTACAATTACAATCTATAATTACGGAGTGCCTATTCCAAATAATTTGGATGATCCGAATTTATTAACTGAATATGAGGCATGTAAAAATGTATTTACATTAATGGAAAAGAAGCAGTTATACAAAAGTGTTAAAATTATTATCGATGAACCTTTTTGTTTAACCAATTCTAAAAATCCCGAGTTTTTAAGTTGTCTTCTATCATATCTTCATAAAGCGAAAAGCGGAGAATATTTTGATGAACTTTCCACTTTGTATTTGCGAGCGGATAACGGATACTTTCATAAAATAAGATTTTCTACTTTATTAAGTGAATTCGATAATAGTATCGATAAAATCGGAATATTTTTACAAGGTTGGTTAAATTTTATAAACAAATTGTGAAAAATAAAAAGCCAAAAGAAATAACCTTTTGGCTTTCAAAATAAAACAAGCATAAAGTTTTGAACTTTAATCCAGCT
>CAYWMV010000293.1:0-3264 GCA_964459055.1 uncultured Ignavibacteriaceae bacterium
ATATCCTTTCTTTTTGTCTTCGAGTTTAAGGAGGAAGGCAAAAATGAGGGCGGTAACACCGAACAGCATAAACAGAATCATCGGGATAGTATAGTCATAAGTGGTCACATTTTGACCATCAACGACACTTTGACCTGTAATGCAATAATTGTCCAGAACCCATCCAATAAGAGCAGGAACGAACATTAAAGCCCACGCATTCTGCACCCAGAATATCAAAGCATAGGCAGTACCCAGTTGTCTTTGCGGAATAATTTTGGGAACAGAGGGCCACATAGCGGACGGAACGAGCGAGAAACCGATACCGAGAATAATCATCAGAGCGATAGCAATTATGTAATGATTCAGTACGGGAACAGCGAACAAAAGATGGACAAATATTATCAAAAGTGAACCAATTATCATAATTGTTGCACCTTTACCTTTCCTATCATAGATATTACCGAAAACCGGAGTCAGCAAAATAGTACCAAACGGTAATAATCCGGGAATCATACCTGCCAAATTTTCATCCACGCCGAATTTATTCACCATAAAATAGGTCGCATATTTCAGGAACGGGAACACCGCCGAGTAGAAAAGGGCGCACAATATGGACACATACCACCATCCTTTATTAGTAATAATGCTGATGATATCTTTAACTCTGAACTCTTCTTCCGGTTCGGTTTTAATTCCAACCTTAGAAGCGGCGACAGATTTATCGAGTTTTTTGTCATTAAAAGTATAGACAAAGAATGCGAGCAGACCTATAACGAGCATCAAGAGGCAGATAAGAATAGGTGCTGAGACATTTTGATAATAAAGTGCAACAGGGAGAGAAGTTGACAAAGCAAGAGCAGTACCAAGCCGTGCAATAGACAACTGCAGACCCATTGCGAGTGCAAGTTCGTGTCCGGTAAACCATTTAACAATTACTTTCGAGACAGTAATACCTGCAACTTCAACACCGACGCCGAAGATTGCATAACCGAAAGCGGCAATCCAGACCTGAGTCGGGAAAGTCCAGAATAAAATGGTTAAATTCTGTCCGACCAATGAATCGGTAGAAATAGCCCAATATTTAACAGCGGCTCCGAGAACCATAACTGCGGCGGCGAATAATCCGGTAAAGCGCACACCCATCTTATCGAGGATTATACCACCGAAAATCAGGAAAAAGAGGAACACATTAAACCATCCATAGGCACCTGTGAACCATCCATAGTCCGTACTTGTCCAGTTGAGTTGCTTTTGAAGCAGGACCTCAAGAGGAGCCATTACATCGGCTAGATAATATCCGGCAAACATAGTAAACGCAACGATAAACAGTGCAGTCCATCTTGCGGCTTTGGAATCACTGACAATTTTCTTAATTTGTTCGGTCATTTTTCAATAATTTATTTTACAAACTGCATTCCGTAATATTTCGCGGTGAGTTTTTCACCTGTTGCTTTTTCAATCATATCATTCCAGTAATATTTTGCGCCCGGATTGAATACTTTTTCAATCAAATATTTTCCGACTTCTTTATTATTTGCAAATGACTGACTATCATAATCTTCAGATTTCAGAATATTTTTCACGATATAATAATATAGTTGTGATGCAAACAATTCACCGAGATGATAATTATGATAATAACAGGGATATAGTGCAATATGTATCTTTGAAGCCCAGTCGGGTTCATTTCTGTCGGCGGGTTTTTTAATCAACTGATATTTTTCAACGAGGTCCCACCAGACTTTGTTGAGGTCCTGGTCAGGATTTTCATACATTGCTTTTTCGAATCTATACATAACCTGCGACCATCTGCTGAAAACAAGTTGTTGTAATTTCAAAGATTTGAAAGCAGGCTCAAGAATTTTCTTTGCATCTTCTTCATTAACAATCTTCATATCTTTCATCCAGTTGGCATTTGAAGAAAGTCTTCCGAAAATCATTGCAATTGCTTCGGTTGTGAAAGTATGTGCCGGTTCTCTTAAAAAGAAGGGCATTTTCAGGTCCATATATTTGTCATATACTCCATGACCGTATTCGTGCAGCATCGTATTCATCCATTTTTCATTCGGTTTAATGTTACAGAGGACTCTGACATCACCTTCATTATCAATATCGGTGCAGAATGCGTGCTGATTTTTGCCGGGTTTTTCATACAGGTCGCTGTTTTTTATAATTTCTTCGACCGGGATACCGATACCGGCGTAATAATCCGCGGTTAATTTTTCGAGATTCTGATCTTTATAATATACATCCAGATCCACTGTATAAACTTTTGGTGCTTCCTGGAAGAATCTATTCTGATAATGCCAGGGCATAAGTTCTTCTTTTTTAATATTATATCGTTTTGCGAGGAATTCATCCACGACTTCATCTTTTTCCTTAGCGAATCCTTCTTTAACCTGCGTATCGAGTTCATCGAACAATTTTGAAATATCTGCGGGTTCCTGCTCGCTTAATTTCAGACTCATTTCGTGGTAATTGTTGTAACCGAGTTTCTTAGCAATTTCATTTCGCATCTTTACGAGTTTTATGACATCCTGAAAAACGAGACCACCGATTTTTTTATGTGCTTTCCAGACATTTTCGAGTTCCTTATTATCGGTAGAAGTAACGAGAATATTTTCAATTTCATTATCAGTATATTGCTTCCCATCCACTTCGGCGCGGAAGTTTCCGTATTTCTGTTCAATCTCGGTGGACAATTTCGTGACAGCATTGAGCAGAACGGTATCAACCTGATAGCCTTTAAAGTCGAGATACAGGACATCGAGTTGACGTTTAAGCAGTTCATCTTTTATTCCGTCTGATTTTTTAAGATTATCAAGTTTCTTATAAATTTCGGGGTCGGAATAAATTGCATTAAGTTTAAACTGCAAATCAGCGACTTTATCAAAATCTTCTTTCTTACCGGAAATAGCGGCATTCCAGTAACCTAAGTTTGCTTCTTTCTGGAGCGGAGCAATTTTTGATTCGATTTCTTTAATCAGTGCTGAAAGTTCTGTTTCCATATTTTTATCTCCCTTTTCTTTATCCGAACCGCAGTTCAGAGACACTAATCCCGCCATTAATCCTATGAGCAGCAGAGGAATAATGATAAGACCGAATTTATGGTTTTTCATAATTTTGTATAGGTTTTAAAAAAGTTAAAAATAGAGATTTAATTTAGTTAAGACAATTCAAAAATGTTGGGGTGAATGGGTGGATGGGGAGATGGAGGGAAGGGGGGAATGGGGGCGGAACAAAACAGTGACAAGTGACAAGTCAAGCATTACGAATTTGGCA
>CAYWMV010000294.1:0-3256 GCA_964459055.1 uncultured Ignavibacteriaceae bacterium
CCGTGTATGGTATTAATGCAACAAACTTTCTTATATCCTCAAGGTCAAACTGATTATCCCCGTCGGAATAAAAAACATAATCGAGTTTTGCACTCAAAAATCCGTCCTTCAAAGTCGCACCGTATCCCATATTCTTTTCGTGATGGATAACCCTAACTTTCTCGTACTGCTTCGCTAATTCGTCCGCTACTTCGCCCGTCCTGTCCGGACTGCCGTCCTCAATAATAATTACTTCGTAATCTTTCAGTTTCAGTTCCTCGAGAATACTAACTGCCTTGTGCACAACTTTGTCAATATTCTTTTCATCATAGTATGCGGGGAAAAAAACCGATAATGTGATATTGGAATTATCCGCCATAATTTTCCTTTAGGTAATAAAATGTTTTGTATATTCCTTTTTCAATTTCTGTTTTCGGTTTCCAGTTGAACGTTTTTTTCGCAAGATTACTGTTTAAAATATTAACCGGTACGTCAACGTCCCTCCCGTGCTGATATTTTACTTTTGGTTTTAATCCTGTAACCTTTTTCATAATTTCCAGAATCTCGTTAAGACTGTATCCCCTGCCCGAACCAAGATTAAATAATTTATCCTTTGAACTGATTATTAATGACTTCAGCAGGCAATCAACTGCATCTTTAATGTAAATATAATCTCTCGTTATGCTGCCGTCACCCCAGATGGTAATCGTTTCTTTTTTCAGAATTTTCATGAGAAATACCGGAATTACACCCTGCGCAACAAATGGATTTTGCCGCTCACCGTATGGATTCGCCAGTCGAAATACATTGTAATCCAGTCCGTAAAGTCTGTGATACATATACAAATAATCTTCAATTGTCTTTTTCACGATTCCGTATGAACATATCGGATTGCCGAAATATGTTTCGGGAGTCGGAATTTTCTCGGGAATTCCGTAAACAGTTCCGCCGGAAGATATGAATACTACTTTCGATACTTTGTATTCCCTGCACCTGTCCAGCATCTTAATTGTCGCAATAAGATTCGTTTCAACATCATAAGCCGGATTTAAATTTGAATTTGCGGGAAGAGTCGAACTGACGAGATGAAATACAATATCCTGACCTTTTAATGATTTTTTAATATCCTTTTCGTTGTAAAAATCGCCTTCTATTACGTTTACACGGTTCCTGAATGCCGATATGTTCCTCTTATCGAAATATAATTTGTCAAACGCCGTAACTTCATACCCCTGATTCAGCAGTTCTTCGGAAATGTGAGAACCGATGAATCCTCCTCCCCCATATATTATACATTTTTTCTTTTTCATTATTTTTTCTCTGAAATTAATGTTATAAACGACCTTTTGTCCGGCGATATTATCTGTTTAGTCTCTTTGAAATTTATCGTGTCATTAAGAATTCTGTTCGGATTTGCTTTCACAATCTCCGGTCTGATTAAATTGTTGTCAACTGCTAATTTTGGAATAAATCCCGCAGTGTCACTTCCCCATATCCTGAATCCGTAATGCGGCTCCCATATTATTATTGAACCTTTTGGAGCATTATTTATAAGGTCGGTGTTCGATTTTATTGGCGAAAATCTGTGTGCGTAATTTTTGTAATCCTGGAAAAAGAATTTTATAAGTAAATGATTTGTGTATATTTTTGCATCAGGCGGTATGTTCATCGAACTTAAATATTCCGATGTCGCCTTGACTGTTAGATTTTCCTGCGACATCTGCTTCGGCTTGAAGTCTAATGCAAGATATATTATTGCAAGCGCTATTAATGATAATGAAACTTTGTTCAAATAATCCTTCGGATTCTTTATCGAAAATACTGATATAACAGCTATTGATAATGCAACAAATATTGCTTTAGTATAATCCGATTCCGCCGGCTCTTTGAAAACAAATCCGTCTGAAACTTTCGAAAGAAAAACTAGCGTCAGAAACAGCAGTAATCCCGAAACCGCATAAGAATATGTCCTGTATTTCTTTATCACTAAATTGTTCAATCCTACCGTGGCAAAAAATACCGCAACCGGAGATATGTGAAGAAGGTAACGCCAGTTTCCCGGATTCGGACCGCTCCCCAAAGTAGTGATAATCTGAAATATAAACACCGTCACAAAGGTAATGTACAGAAGTAAATAATTATTTAAATATGATTTCAGGTTTTTTGATTGCGCAAGGAAACCGAAAAAACCGAGTAGGAAGAGCGTTAGACAAACCGGTCCGATTATGAAAATATAAAATTTGAAATAATGAAGCGGTCCCTGAGTCGCATACTCGAGTCCCGCAACCCTCGTCATCTCCGCCAGAATAAATAAAACTTCTCCTGTCTTAATATACCCGAAAATATTATATATCAGCGGTGACGCTACCACTCCGAAAACCGTTACGTATTCCTTTTTATATATCAGCATTATCACATAAATCAAAAGCAGAAACGCCGTCTCCTGCCTCACGGTAAATATGTACCCCAGCACAAAAGAACTCCAGAAATATCTTTCTTTCTTGTATAAAATAAAGAAAATCGTAAACAGCAAAGCAGTAAATATCTCCGAATACGACCTGAAGGATAAATCAAAAAACAACGGCTGTGTCGCCAGCAATAACGCTCCGAAAAACGCATAGTTAATACTGTAAACTCTCAGCATCTTAAACGTAAAAAATACAGCAAGCGAAGCAATGAATGAATTTGCTACAAGAACGGTATTATACCCGAAAAGAGCAGGAATTACCATAAAGATTTTCCAGCCGGGTTTCGGATTGTTTCCCAGAATCACCGCAGGGTCATTCCAGAAATCCACCATATTAATATACTGCCCGATTTCATCATCCTGATAAAATCCCAGTGAGACCTTACTTATAAGATAATAAATAATCGTAAGTACAGGTATTATCAGAAAAAAATATTTTTCTACTGCACTGTCAATATCTATAACTTTTGCTTCAGATATTTTTTGTCCGGTTTTCTGTTTCGCTTTAGCCAAATGGAATTCTTTTTTAAAAAGAATAAATTTAATTAATTCCTGCTTACCTTTAAAGGCATTATTTTTATATTTTAGTTTTTGAAATTTATCAGAGAAAGAACAGGTCTGTATAAATGAAGTAAATACAAATAAAAAAGGCTGAATGATATTCAGCCTCTTTTTTATTATTATTGGTATTTTTTATGGCATTCCTGAACATTGTAAATCCCACCTGAAATATGTATAACTGCTGCTGCTTCCAGGGTAAGTCGCTCCATATTTCCCGTCACCGGATATTGACCCGCAATGAGTAACACA
>CAYWMV010000295.1:0-3254 GCA_964459055.1 uncultured Ignavibacteriaceae bacterium
CCCACAGAGGATTGCTCACTCCGAATGATTTGCTGCTGTCTATGTAATGATGTTTTAAATGATATTCTTTAAGGAATTTTCCGATGCCCTTTTTCATCGGGAAATGATGCGTTGCATAGTGAATGGAATCATACGCGACGTAGCCGAAAACAAGTCCTGCAAAATAAGTCAGATATAAATCTCCGAACAACAATCTGAATAACATAAAAAATATTATTGTAAGCGGGATGCTCACGGGCAGAGGCATAACAAGTCTTGTGCTGTCCCTAGGGTAATCATGATGTACTCCGTGGACGAGGAAATGAATTTTTTCCCCAGTTTCGGATTTTGGATTGTAATGGAAAGCAAATCTGTGAATAGTATATTCAAGCAAAGTCCAGATAAATATTCCCGCAAAGAAAGTGAGAACGGCATACGCAGGATTTCTGCCAGTGAATCCGAAGTAAAGCGATATGCCTATAACAGGTAAATATACAATTAAAGGTGTTGCAGGATTTATATGGGACATATACTCCATAAACGGATTCTTAAATAACCGGACTGATTCATCTCTGTTTGATACAAACTTCCTCATACTTAAATTTTTAATAAATTTAAGTTATTAAAAAAAATTTTTAAAGTCACTTACTCAAGTTGACCGTTGCGGAAAAAAGAAACGGGCTTTATAAAAAGCCCGCCCCGATTGGAATATATATGGAGAAAAGAACTTTTATTTATCCTGCCAGGTTTTTTCCAGTGAAGTTTCTTTAGCACCCAGATTTTTGCAAGCCCTCGTTGCCTCATCAACCGCATCCTGATAACTTGCCATTCCTACTGCCGCCCCGATAACGATGCTGCCGTTTTCATCTTTTCCAAGAACTATAGCGCCGTATCCCTTGTTCTGAGTTGACACGACGAGTTGAGGATTCTGTCCCCCGAATTCTATGCAAGCATCTTTACCCATTTCAAGAACTTCATTATATGTGTAACCATAAGCAAATCCGACCGCCCCTGTTTTACTGCAAAAATACACCGCACTTTGTGAATGTGCTTTGTTGTAAGATAAAGCAGCTATTGTTAATAAAATTAATAGTATGATTTTTTTCATATTCTAAAGTCCTTTGTTAATATTAATACTAATATTTTATAAAAAATGTTCCCGATTCCGTAATCAGTCAATTCTGAATTTGTAGAAATCCTGACTTTGACCGTTATTTAATGAATATAATATCAAAAAATAATATCCCGGTGCAACAGCCGGCATTGTATAAATCAGGGGCTGCCCTGGTGCTGTTGCTGTTACGGTAAATATTAATCCTAAATTCTCATCGTATAATTTTGCGCCGAGCCAGACAGGCGTAGGTACTATACTTGCAGATAATGTGTTGTTCTGACTAAGTTCAATTTTATAATAATCAACATCGCCTGCCGGATATATCTTTGCAAAATAATCTGTATTTTTGCATATTGGTGTGGCATTCTCAAACATATTGTTCATTTCATAAATGTCTGTAGTATCAAGATCTATTCTCAGGTTATAAAATGAATTACTGTAACCCGCAGAAAAAATTCTCGCATAATATGTAGCAGATTCTCCGAGGTATGTCAGCCGCAGACTCTGTCCCGGCTGGATTGTTGATGTTGTCAACAGAGGATTGAAATAAGCAGAACTGAAAAGTTCCATAGTAACCATCAAATCAGAAGGCACATTCGTCAGCCGGACATCCACAACACCCGCCCTGTAAACGGGAGATTTAAATATGTCAATGTCATATCCGGGCTTAATTTTAGCATATACAAGAGTATTTAAGGGAATCAAACTCGATACCTCAAAGGAATTATTGTATTCGTAAATGTCGGTTGAATCAAGATTTAGTATCATTTTATAAGCTTGACTCACATTGCTCGAATTGTAATCCCTGTCATAAATTTTTATAAAAAAAGTTCCTTCCTTTTGAAGAACCATATCAAAAACATTCTCTCCTGCCTGTGCATTATGATTCCATTTTATTTTATTCGGATTTCCCTGTTTATATATTTCGAGATTTAAATTAAGATTCGAAGGTACCTGTGAAACATTAACTTCGATTACCACAGGCTTGTATGTAGTAAAAATGAAATAATTGTTATCTGTATTTGTTTTTATAGTATCAAAATTCTCTTCTCCGGGAAAAATTCTTCTTGCGCAATCAAAACTATTATTGTCCGAACATACCGTAGGATTTGACCCCGTCGAATTGTCGGATTCAGAACAGGAGGAAAGTAAAAACAGAAATACTGCACAGATTAATGTCAAATATTTCATATTTGTATTGTTTAGTTATTTTTATTATTACCATTTTACTAATAAAACTTATTTATTTCCAAGAGATAATAAATGCAGAAATAAAACTATTTTAAAAAACTCATTAATTAACTAAATTGTATAGATTTAGAGAGTTGCCCGAGTGGTTGAAGGGGCTCGCCTGGAGAGCGAGTATATGCTAACGCGTATCGCGGGTTCGAATCCCGCACTCTCTGCAAAATCCCGAATTTAGGTAAAGAACAAAACAATAAAATATTTTTGTTTTATTAATTATTTAAATTGGTATTCGTTTATATTAGTTTATCCCGTTACTGACCTTACTGATTGCTCTTGCCGCTATATATGCCGTAGTCCAGGCAGACTGGAAGTTGTATCCTCCTGTAATTCCGTCTATGTCAAGTATTTCACCTGCAAAATATAATCCCGGTATTAATTTTGACTCCATAGTATTAAAATCAATTTCTTTTAAGGACACTCCCCCGCAGGTTACAAACTCCTCCTTGTTTGTTGTTTTTGCAGTTATGAAAAGCGGATAATTTTCAAGTGTGTTTTTCAGGGACTGGATTTTCTTTTTGGAAATCTCCTGCCATTTAAGTTTGTCTCCTATTACTGCAATTTCACAGATTCTTTTCCACAACCTGAGGGGTATTCCAAATTGGGAATGAGATGATATCAAGCCGGAAGGACTGATATCTCTGATAAATGAGATTTCGAAATCAAGGTCTGATATCATAATAAAATTTATACGTGCAATAAATTTATAATTATTGTCGTGTAACTCCCTTGCGGCATAGGATGATAATTTTAAGACGGCAGGTCCGCTGATGCCTTTGTGAGTTATTAAAAATCCGCCTTCAGCGGAGAAATTTCGGGACAAAAACTTATTATCTCTTTTAAGAAGTGATATCCTGATATATTTAAGACTTATTCCCTCAAGACCTATTAAATTAGAATAGTATGAATCGAATGA
>CAYWMV010000296.1:0-3253 GCA_964459055.1 uncultured Ignavibacteriaceae bacterium
ATTTTATTTCAGCAGAATCATAGTCTTTGATGTCCTTAATAATTCTGTTTGGATTGCATAAAAATAAATTCCGCTTGCCAGATTGTCCGAAGCAAATGTAACTTTATATGAACCTGCATCCAAATAATTGTTAACCAAATGAGAGATTTCTTTACCGGATATATCATATATTATCAATGAAACATAATCTTTCCGGGGAAGATTAAATTCTATCACTGTTGAATTATTGAATGGATTCGGATAGTTCTGTGCAAGTTCATAATCTTCCGGAGTCTCATTTATTTTAACAATATTAGTAATCAAATCAGAATATTTAATAACACCTCCGAGGTCAGTGCACAGATATCCTCTGTTATTATTAACAAAATATGCATTTCTGAAAGGCTGACTTGTAAAGGGATAAGATTTAAACCAGGAAGTTCCGCCGTTGGTAGTTCTCAGAACAAGACCCGAAAGTCCAAACGCCGCTCCGTTGTTCTCGTCCCAGAAATAAATTCCGCCGTCGAGAGAACTTGAAAAAATACCTGATGTTACTGCCGTCCACGATACGCCTCCATTGGTTGTTTTTGCAATATTTCCAATGAGTCCGCATACCCATCCTGTGTTGTCATTAAAGAAATAAATATTTTCGTCATAATTAGAATTGGGCAGAGAAGAAGCAGACCATGATATTCCGTCGTTTGTTGACCTCTGACAGTAAGCACCGTCAACGGATGCGACAATATTTCCGTTAGAGAGAATTTCCATTTCGTTAACCTGTGTACCGCCCGAGAATGTTACTGCAGACCAGTTTGAACCGCCGTCAACAGTCCTGTAAATTTTTCCGTTACCGCCGATGAATCCCGTGGAAAGATTTTTAAATTTCACTTCCCGCAGTTCTTCCGCGGCGCCTATATTTACAATTTCCCAGTTATTTCCTGCATTTGTTGTACGCATAACACTTCCGAGTTCACCCACCGCCCAAACAGTGTTATTATCCAGCATTTCAATTCCTCTCAGGATGAAATTCGACGATGGCAAAGTCTGCGGAATCCAGGTATTTCCACCGTTAGTAGTTTTTTCAAGAAGGGGATATTTAATTACCGTTCCCCCTGCATTACTGCGCTGACCGCCACCTGCGACCCAGCCGATAAGTGAGTCGGTTTTAGAAAATCTGACATCGTAAGCATTCCGCAGAAATTCACCTGCGAGAAAAGTTTTAGTTGTATCCTCGATTTTAATTACCGTACCTCCCGCACCGCAAATAAATCCTGAATTTCCAATAAATGAAATACCTGTCAGATACGCCGATGCATAAACAAATGCACTTTCCGGGAATAATTTCTCCCACGTAACTCCGCCGTTGGTAGTGCGAATAATATTGGCATTCACTCCTGCGGAGTAAGCAACATTCTGATTAAATGTATAAACTCCGCCGCCGATATCATAACGTATATTGGGATTTAAAGTACCAACATTGAAAAATTCCCAGTTAGAGCCTCCGTTTGTAGTTCGCAATGCAATGCTGCCTGAAGAAATGACACCGCCGCCCGCAATATAACCTGTATTAGCATCAGAGAAATTTACTGAACTAAGATTGTTATTTGAAGGAATTGCAGGAACAGTCTGTGAAATCCAGTTGACACCTCCGTTAGTTGTTTTAATTATAAATGCAGTTCCGCCTCCGCCTCCGACCGCGTATCCGATGTTTGAAGAAGGAAAGTATATTTCGTTAATTGTTACAGTGACGCCGCTTGAAAGTCCAATCCAGTTATTACCGCCGTTTACAGTTTTATAAATGAACCCATTGTTTCCAGCTATAAATCCCGTATTAGCATCCGTAAAATAAACGGTATTAAATTTCAGTGTATCGCCTGCACCAATAATCGTATTAGAAGTCAGGTTCTGATAAGATACTCCTCCGTTAGTTGACCTGAAATATGCACGAATGCTTTTATTGTCATAAGCACCTCCGACAATATGAATATTACTGCCGGTTACGAAAACGTCCGCAAATGATGTATCAGTGACTTTTTTAAAAATCCAGTTCAGCCCGTTATCGGTGGAAGTAATTAAAACTCCCGCGTTACCGACTATATAGATTTTTCCTGCAGAAATATTCATTCCGTTCAGTCTTTCCGCAGTGGGTTTAGGACGAAGCCACGTATAATTTCCATATTGTGCAAACCCCGAAAGAGAAAGTGAAAAGATGAACAATAATAATATAATTCTTCTCATAAAATTATTTTATAAAAAAATTATTGATTTTCAATTTTAATAACAATGCAGTTATCTTACACATCGGAGTTAAAATTTTTATTTTATTGCTGATGTCCCGATTTTCAGAAAAAGAAAATTGATTTCCGGATTTGCGGGAATGGCAATTTATAAGGAATATCCACGACTGAAGAGGCTTCGCGTAAATAGATTGTCAAGCAGTAAAAACCTTCCCAAGCCGGAGCTTGGGAAGGAGTATTTTCGATGGATTCTCGGATTCGCGGGAATGGCAAGAGGACTGACTTTTTCTTCTCACACAGTCTTTAAAATAGTGTGCTGTGAAATTTGATTATACATTATTTTATATGTTCAAGTGGTCGAATATTATGTTGTCACTCAGTGATATTATAAATTACCGTCATCTGTCCTTTCCATTCGTTCCACAAATCGTTTTCATTAATCAGTCTCGCCATAAAGTCAGCGACGTTGATACGGCTGGTTTTGCCCGGATTAAAAACGGGATTTCTTGCAGGTGAAACGTGCAATGAATATCCCGTTACTTTTTCTTCGTTAATTAAGCTGTCAGGACGAACCGCTGTCCATTCAACATATGGATTATTTTGACCAATGTTAACTCTTAAATAATCCGCGGCGTCTTCATTATCCCGCTGCGGGGGCAGTACGAAACGAATTAATCCCATAATGATTTTTTGTCCTGCCGGGATTTTTTCATTTAAATCTCTGTTTCTGTTTCCTGTTGTGTTCATCAGTACTAATTTAACCGGCTTTCCGTGTGCATTCTTTTTAATTGCTTCGAATAACAAACTGACTGCACCGGTAACAAGTTTTCGCGGTTTTCCGAAAATTCCTTTCAAAGTCAGGTTATGCCCGAGACAGGAAGCAACTGCCTGACAGTTTATCAGAAGATCAGCCATTTCATCTAAACCTGTTTCCGTAATATCAGATTTGATTATCTCTACGTTTTCGTTGTTAATCCACAGGTCAGGGATGTTACCTGAAGAGCGGACAATTACCTTTACCTTTTGTCCCTTGTTTA
>CAYWMV010000297.1:0-3243 GCA_964459055.1 uncultured Ignavibacteriaceae bacterium
AATACGCCCTGTAAATCATTGCCATTGCATCAACCAGAAATAACTTTTCCGCCATAATATTTAAATAATTCCTTTCATTATTACAATTTAATTAATTTAACAGATGAAAAAAACTAAAATATTAAGTTAAAATATCGGGATTTTGAAGGATTTGTATATATATCAGAATTACTTCAGAGATAATTTGCAGTAGAATCAAAAGAATTGTCTTGCGGAAGGATTATGTTATTGCTAATCCATAACCAGACCAAGCCTGAACCAAAATGTTTTTATATCTTAATAAAATCTGCGTTAATCTGCATAATCTGCATCATCAGCGTGCCAAATTCGTAATGTTTGCCTTGTCACTTGTTTAAAAAACACTCTTTCCCAAGCTCCGGCTTGGGAAAGTCTTTTCGTTTCCTATGGCTTTCCTCCGTCTTCTTAGTGTTAAAACTGCATCACGTATGCATTCATAATTCACAACCCGATCAAGCCGGAACCAAACTATTTATTCAATATATAAAATTCCGTGTTTTTCCGTTTCAATCCGTGTTAATTCGCGTTTCTTATGTGTAATACTTGTATCCGTGAAATTCCGTTATTCCGTGTATTCTGCGGTCTGATATAAAAAAGTTTGCCGATTTACGCACAATTTCAAACCTAACGGAATAAATTGCTTTGTGAAAAAATATTTTCTTTGAATAGAAAGAAAATGAATAATATTTTTAATTTCATTTTTTTAGTTTTTAAGTTTTTTAATTCCTTTAATCAAATATGAACGAAATGTCATATCTCTTTTCAATGAAACATAATATCTTTCAAATTTATAATTAATCTCTTTTACATAAAAGAACCATGACCAGTATTCCTGAAATCCTTCGTAACTTGTACTAAATCCGTCATAATGATATAACTCACCATAAAAAGAAGGTTTGTTGCAAATCTGCCCAAATAATATTACATTATTTAATGAACCTCCACCGGTTCGACTATAACATACTCCGGTTTTCTTATCATAAGGTAATCTTTCTAAATGCCCGTCATAAAATTCATATTGCCCGTCTAATCCGCTTCCAAGTAAGGCACAATATATTCTGTTATTAATGCCTTCATATAGTTCAAATAAATTATAACCACATTTAACAATATTACAATTAAATATCAGTGACCATTCAGATGAGTTTAATTTATATACCTTGCATATTAAGGAGTCGTTAAAATACTCTTTATACAGTATTACATTCATGTTTGAATTACGGTCTTTGCAAATAAAAGCCACATCATAGTAAACACTGTCTATTTTATAATAATCGTATGAACTTCCTGTAAAACGGTAAATTTCTCCTTTAGTGGTTACACACCATACTTTACCATCCATATATTTTACGTTTTTGAACAAGTAATTCGTGTCTTTGGTATTTCCGGTAAATACATCCGTAATATTACCTCCGCTGAATTTTCTCAATACAGGAACAGACAAGGGATAATTAACATATTTCCCTCCTGCTATATACAAATTTGTTTCGTCTGTTCCGTCCAAAGATTGCGAGTATATTCCCGTATTGAGATATCTTTTTTCTCCGTTAACATAATGAATCATTTCACCTGTTTGATATTCATTCGATATATAAAAATATGAATTTGAATCTGATATAAATACATCTTCGGTTTGAATCTCTAAAGTGTCAATATCCCAGTTATATCTTGAAGGTGCAAATTTGATTTCTTCAGGTTCATTTGGATTGTTAGAGCATGACGATAAGAAAACAGTTGATAATATTAATAGGATTATTACGAATAATATTTTTTTCTTTGTATGCATAATTTTAATTATTTTCAGATTATTTCACGGATTGATATTTAACTTCTCTAATTTAATTTTTTATTTTTCTGTTTTAAAGATTGCATTAAATTTTAATTTTTTAAAATTGTTTTCAATTTACCTTTATAAAGTGCAGAACCTGTGTAGGGTATATTTACTTTTACATAATATAACCTGTCTTTATAAATCCTTGGTGGGGTTAGCAAAAAAAAAGGAGGCATTCCATATAATATTGCTTTTTCCCAACTCCATTTGCTATTTCTGTAAATTAACATCGTATTCGATAAATTTGACTGGTAAATAAAATCATTTCTGGAATTACCGCCAATTCCTGTAGGTGGAACGTTATTATAAATCGTCTCACTTATTTTAAATAAGATATTCCAGTTTATTCCGTTAAAAATATATACATACTCTGCATCGGTCATTAATAAGTCTAAACCACAGGGAAAAAATCTCTTGAATTTGAAATTGTTTGAACTATCAACAAGTATTTTAAAAAAATCATCGTTCTTAAATTTATAATTAAAATAATAACATTTACCATCTTTATACTTAAGTTTGAAAAGGAATATTTCCTCTTGCGGATTCTTGAAAAAAGTTCCGTCTATAGTCCCTGAATCAAGTTCATGCGTGGTCACTGAACCATTGTCAAATGAGTATGCATAATTCTTTGAAGAACTTAACAGTAGTTTATCATATCCTTGAATTACAATATTGTTTATTTTGCAACAAGAATCATTCGATATGATATATGTTTTAATTGTTCCGTTTTCCCATTTTTTCAGAACAGGAATATTTACTCCTGGTGTTGGATTTAAATATCCGCCAAAGTAAACATTGTTTTTATCATAGCCGGCAATGCAATCTGAAACGAAATCAGGGTCTTGCATATTTAAGGTTGTGAATTGAATACCGTCATAATAAACAGGGTCTGGTATTCCCGCAAAAAATATGTTTGCGGTATCAGCAACATAAAAACCCATCAGCATTCCACCTGTCACATCAGAAGTCCATTCGTATTTTGATACAGTATCAATTTCTTCAGTATGAGGAGGTTCCACCGGATTATTATTATCACAACTATAAAATGCAAATAATGAAATTATCATTACAATCATTACGCCGTATAATGAATTTCGAGTTTTCATATGCCTGATTTTTTAAATTTGAAAATTTTTCACGGATTGACGTTTTACTTCTCTAATTTAATTTTTTCTTTCCCTGTTTTCAAGATAGTTTTTAAATTCAAAACAGGAATAAATTATTTAGAGAGTATTTTCAAATCCATTTTTCTTTTCTTTATTCTTGTCACTTTTTACTTGTCACTGACTTGTCCGGCGGTGTCATATTTCCTCCTGTAATTAAATTATTTTTTATTATAATGAATTAATTTCAATTTTTATTTTACTTTTTTAAAATAAGAAATATCTTTTTTG
>CAYWMV010000298.1:0-3232 GCA_964459055.1 uncultured Ignavibacteriaceae bacterium
GTCTTTGCGAGAAATACGGAATGTTTGGTTCCGGCTTGTCCGGGTTATGAATTAATATATTATTTATGCTCTTAATGAGATTTCAATTTTTTTGAATAAAATCTTGTTATATATTAAACTAAGGATTTATTATTGAATTTAATATATAAATTCAAAATGATATTTTACTTTACTTTGAATGAAAGACCTCAAGCCATTAATTAAATATTTAAAGAAATACAGGAAAAAACTCTACACGGGATTTGTATTCATTATTTTCTCAATAATCCTGCAGAGCATGTATCCGCTGATAATCGGTAATGTGATTGACGACCTGTCAAAAGGTACTTTGCGTTATTCACTCCTGGTCTATGCACTTTCTGGTATCGTTTTAGTGATATTGAGCGGAATTCTTTTATTTATGACACGTAGAACAATAATTGTTGCATCCCGCGAAATCGAGAATGATTTACGGAATGATTTTTTTTCAAAACTGCAATATTTGTCCAGGACATTTTTCGACAAGCACTCTACAGGCGATTTAATGGCTCACGCAACTAACGATATTAATAATGTACGTAATTTTCTGGGACCGGGAATTATGTATTCAATTCAGACATTTTTCAGAACATTTATAACAATCATAATATTAATCAGTATCAGTCCCTCTGTTACTTTAATTTCACTGCTTCCTTTGCCTTTTATTTCATTTCTTGTCTATCGTGTAATGAAATTGACTTACTCAAGGTCACTGCGCGTTCAGGAATCATTTTCTGCTTTAACGACCAAAGCACAGGAAAATTTTTCAGGCATAAGGGTAATTAAATCCTACGTTAGAGAGGATTTCGAAATATCGGAATTTAACAGAATCTCAGAGGACTATCAGAAAAAAAGTCTCCTGCTTGCAAGAATGCAGTCTTATTCATTTCCGATGATGTTTATATTTACAGGGCTTTCCGTGATACTCGTAATCTATTTCGGAGGACTGGGTGTGATTGACGGTACGTTTACTCTGGGAAATATTGCTTCTTTTCTTGTTTATTTAAATCAGTTAATATTCCCGATGATTGCTCTGGGCTGGGTAATCAATTTAATACAGCGTGCATCTCCTTCAATGAAAAGATTGACTGATATAATGAATTTAAAGCCTGAAGTAACCGATGTAAAACCTGATTCGGTGAATAGTAAACTGAAAGTAATGAAGAATATCGAATTCAGAAATGTGAAATTCAAATATCCGGGTACAGATATTTTTGTTTTAAAAAACATTAATCTTAATATACCTGCAGGTTCTGTTCTTGGAATTATCGGAGCAACGGGAGTAGGAAAAAGTACGTTAATCAATCTTATTACACGTATGTATGACGTATCTGAAGGAGAATTGCTTATTGACGGGAAAAATATTAAAGTCATTCCGTTGTCGGAATTAAGGGAATCTGTCGGAATTGTTCCGCAGGAGTCATTTCTTTTTTCAGACAGCATATTAAAAAACATAACTTATTCGGAATCTAAGCAGGATGAAAAAAGGGCTGTTGAAGTTTCAAAGATTGCAGGTTTGTATAAAGACGTCGAATCATTCCCGGATAAATTTTATACACAAATCGGAGAGAGAGGTATAACACTGTCAGGCGGTCAAAAACAGCGTGCAGCCATTGCAAGGGCAATTTACAAAAATCCCGAAATATTAATTCTCGATGATTCCTTATCAGCGGTTGATACAAATACAGAAGAGGAAATTTTGACGGGATTGAAGGAGGTTATGAAAGAGCGTACCTGTATTATTATTTCTCACAGAATTTCTACAATCAAAAATGCGGATAACATAATTGTGTTAAGCGGCGGAGAAATTGCCGAGCAGGGGACTCATTCCGAATTGACAGAGATAGGCGGAATCTATAACGATATTTATCAGCGGCAACTGCTCGAAGAAGAAATTAAAGGAATTGAATAAGTATGGCGAAAAAGAATTATAAAAAACGCAGGGAAGAAGAAGCGCTCGGGAAACAAATAGATTCTGTACTTCTGAAACGTTTATTGTCATATGCAAAACCTTATAAATATTACATAATTTTTGCAACATTTCTGACGATAAGTATTTCGGCATTGTCTGCTGTGAGACCACGTTTGACTCCTATTGCCATTGATGAAAAGATTGCCTTTGGTGATGTCCCGGGACTTCGGGTTATTGTGCTGATACTGCTCGGTACTTTAGTTATTCAGGGGTTGATTCAGTATGCCTCGGGATATCTTACGAGCTGGATTGGGCAGAAAATAATTTTTGACTTAAGAAAAAAAGTCTATAATCACGCAGTTAATCTGAATCTGAAATATTTCGATAATACCCCAATCGGACGTATTGTTACAAGAGTAACGATCGATATTGATGTCCTTTTTGAAGTGTTTTCATCCGGAATAGTGACTGCTTTGGGAGATGTATTTACGATTGTATGGATTTTATATTTTATGTTTACGATTGATTTCAATTTAGCCCTCGTTACACTGTCGGTTCTTCCTCTGCTTATTTATGCGACGTCGGTTTTCAGAAAGAGGGTCAGAGATTCGTACAGAAAAATCCGTATACTTGTTGCCAAAATGAATTCTTTTATTCAGGAGCACATAACCGGAATTTCGGTTGTTCAGTTATTCGTGAAGGAAAAAGAAACAGTAAATGAATTTGCTAAAATAAACCGCGCACATACAGACCAGAATATTAAGAGTATTTTTTATTATGCTGTTTTTTTTCCCGTGGTAGAATTAATTGGTGCAATATCGGTCGGACTGATTATCTGGTTTGGCGGGGGACAGGTCGTCCGGAATGCAATTTCTGTGGGTGTCCTTATTGCCTTCATTCAGTATATCGAAATGTTTTTCAGACCGATAAGAGACTTAGCGGAGAAATATAATATTCTTCAGACTGCAATGGCTTCAAGCGAAAGGATATTTGAATTGCTTGACACTAAATCTCCCGTTGTTGACCCGCTTAAACCGGAAATAAATACTGACGTAAAAGGCGATATCGAATTTAAGAATGTTTGTTTCGCTTATAACAAGGATGATTATGTTCTTAAAAATGTTTCTTTTAAAATTAATGCAGGTGAGAAAGTAGCCTTCGTCGGAGCAACAGGGGCAGGGAAAAGTACTATTATAAATCTGCTTAACAGATTCTATGATATCAAAAGTGGCGAAATATTGGTAGACGGTACTGATATCAGAACTTTCAGAAAGAAGGATATAAGAAAAAATATTGCTGTTG
>CAYWMV010000299.1:0-3231 GCA_964459055.1 uncultured Ignavibacteriaceae bacterium
TAAATGATAATCTGTTCAGAAATAAAAATTAAATCAAAACATAAAAATAATTATTAAAAGGAAAACAAAAATGAAAAAATCAATTTTTATTTTTATCGTTTTTATAATTGTACATTGTACATTTATAATTGAAGATTGTATATGCCAGTGGGTGCAGACAAATATGCCTACCGGAGTTCCAATATCTAATATAGCAGTATCCAATGATAATATATTTGCGGCTACCGGATCATTAGGAATATTTCGAAGCACAAATAATGGTTTAAATTGGATATCTGTGAATAACGGATTAACAATTTTGTACGTCAGTTCTATTGCATTTAACGGAGACAATATTTTTATAGGGACCGGAGATTCGGGTGGTGGAGGAGTATTTTTAAGTACAAACAACGGTGAAAACTGGGTACTTGTAAACAACAATTTCCCAAATGTAATCGTTCAGGCGTTGGTTATAGACAACGGTTACATTTTTGCCGGGACTGAAGGGTCAGGAATATTCCTCAGTACCAATAATGGAGGTAACTGGACATCAGTCAACAATGGTTTGACTGATTATGACGTATTTACTCTGGCTGCATGTAATGGAAATATTTATGCAGGAACCTGGGGAGGGGGCGTTTTCAGAAGTACAAACAACGGTTTAAGTTGGACTAATATAGGATTAGCAAATAGTAATATTGATGCAGTAAAAGCAAATAATAACAATATATATGCGGGATTAACTTTCGGAGGCGGGGCATATTTAAGTACAAATAATGGGATTAACTGGTTTCAAATAAATAACGGACTTCCATCAAATACATCAGTACATGAATTTCTGATAAATGGAAACAATTTATTCGCGGGAACTTCAAAAGGAGTTTATTTAACATCAAATAATGGTACAAACTGGTTTTCTATTAATTTGGGAATGGGGAATTTTACAATACTATCATTAGCAATAAATAATCTATACATGTTTTCAGGAACAGGAAGTAATGGAATTTGGAGAAGATTAATTTCCAATATTACGGTGGTAAATGAGTATCATTATGAATTACCAAATAAATATTTCTTATCACAAAATTATCCGAACCCGTTCAACGCAAATACGATTATAAGATTTCAGATTAAAGATTCAAGATTTGTAAAGTTGAAAGTGTTTGATTTGCTCGGGAGAGAAGTCGCAACATTGGTAAATGAATATATGCAGCCGGGGACGTATGAGGTGAGATTTGATGCGGGCGATTTGCCAAGCGGAGTTTATTTTTACAGGTTGCAGACAGAATTTTTCACGGAAACTAAAAAATTAATTTTACTGAAATAAATATATGAATTTTGAAAAATTTTTCTATAAATAATTTAAAGCAAAAAAAAATTATAATATCAATTAAGAAAGGAAAAATAAAATGAGAACAATTACTTTAATACTTTTCTTTGTAATCGGTGCAGAACCGGCAATTGCCCAGAGCGGCTGGTTCTGGCAAAACCCCCTGCCGCAAGGGAACTCCTTCTTTGGCGTCTCCTTCAATAATGCCAATACGGGAACGGCGGTGGGAGCCTATGGAACAATTCTTCGCACTACAAACGGAGGCATAAACTGGACAGCCCAGTCAAGCGGAACGACGTACATCCTCCGGGGTGTCTCCTTCACCGACGTCAGCACAGGAACGGAAGTGGGAGTTTTTGGAACAATTCTTCGTACAACAAACGGAGGTGTAACCTGGACTGCACAGTCAAGCGGAACGACTAACACTCTAAATGGCGTCTTCTTCACGGACGCTAATACAGGTACTGCAGTGGGATCAGCCGGAATAATTCTTCGCACTACAAACGGCGGCGTAAACTGGACGTTACAGTTTAGCGGAACGACGCAATATATTGATGGGGTCTTCTTTACTGATGCCAATACGGGAATAACAGTCGGGTGGAATGGAATTCTTCGCACTACAAACGGCGGTGCAAACTGGACAGCCCAGTCAAGCGGAACGTCGCAATATCTAGGGGGCGTCTTTTTCACTGACGCCAATACGGGAACGGTTGTGGGGATGGGTCATACAATTCTTCGCACTACAAACGGCGGTGCAAACTGGACAGCGCAGTCAAGCGGTGTAATGAACAACTTTAAAAGCGTCTCTTTCACCGATGCTAATACAGGAACTGTCGTGGGAGATTGGGGAATAATTCTTAACACCACAAACGGCGGAGTAAACTGGACAGAGCAGTCAAGCGGAACGACTATCGAACTCAGGGGCGTCTCTTTCACCGATGCCAATACCGGAACGGCAGTGGGAGAAGGCGGAACAGCTCTTCGCACAACCAATGGCGGTGTAAACTGGACAGTACAGTCAGGGGGAATGTTGTACAGATTCAATAGCGTTTTCTTCACCGATGCCAATACAGGAACGACAGTGGGACACTCCGGAAAAATTTTTCGCACTACAAACGGCGGCGGAAACTGGACAGAGCAGTCAAGCGGAACGACAAGCGGACTCTGGGGCGTCTTTTTCACTAATGCCAATACGGGAACAGTGGTGGGAGAATGTGGAACAATTCTACGCACCACAAACGGAGGGGTGACTTTTGCTAAAAATACAGGTCAATTAAACATTCCCCAATACTTTATGCTGGAGCAGAATTATCCGAACCCGTTCAACGCAAATACGATTATACAATTTCAGATTAAAGATTCAAGATTTGTAAAGTTAATTGTGTTCGATTTGCTCGGGAGAGAAGTGGCAACTTTAGTGAATGAGAAATTACAGCCGGGGACGTTTGAAGTAAGGTTTGATGCAGGCAATCTTCCGAGCGGAATTTACTTCTATCAGTTAAAAACAGAATATTTTACGGAAACCAAAAAATTAATATTAATCAAATAACGGGAAAAGAATATTTGGAAAATATAAATTATGGAATTATTAAAATACTATAAAAACGGCTTTAAATTCGAGAATGAAATTGAAACAGGCAAATTTGTCGAATATTGCATTAATTGTGCCGTTAAATATCTGTGTTATATTATATCCTGCGGAAAAATGTATCTCCCTTCCGGAATTACCGCAAAAGATGCCGCTTTTGACCTTATTTCCTGCATATTTAGAAGAAAAGGCAACCGTCTGATTTGCTTTTACAATTACTTCAGAAATTTCGATAAAAAAATTAAAACGGATAATGAAATCAGAATTCATATTAATAACTTTCTATACAAGACCATAAACCAAAATTTTCCCAGATTTTTTGCCAACTATGCAC
>CAYWMV010000300.1:0-3222 GCA_964459055.1 uncultured Ignavibacteriaceae bacterium
ATTTCTTTCTGACTTAAAGATAGTTTTGAACTGATCTTATTTATAAATTTCACATAATTATTATAGAAGCCATGAAACAATCTGTCAGAAAATTTTTCTTCTTCGGGAAACACCAATATTTTAAAAGAAATAGCCGCATACTTACCTGTTTTCATTATCTCAATTATTTTATCAAGGAACAGCGGCATATTATCAACTTTTGTATCGGCATTAAAAAAAATGAGAACATCGCCGTTAGAATTTTTTGCACCAATATTTCTTCCCCGGGCAATGTTCTGTTTTTTCAGTTTCTCCGTAACAACTTTATCACATACACCGTTTATTCTCTCTAATGTCGAATCCGAACTTCCGCCGTCACTGATAATAATTTCAAGATTATATTTTTTTTTAATTTCCTTAGAATACTGAGAAAGGGTTCCGGATATTAATTTCTCCTCATTGAGAGTAGGAATAACAATACTAACCCTTTCAATATTCATTAACCTTTTCTGACTGCTTTTAAGCCTTTTTTCTCAATCGTTTTAATTGCCTCAGTTGACAATTTCATTCTTACCCATACTTTCTTCTCTTCGTCCCAGATACGTTTTGTCTGAAGATTCGGTAATTGTCTCCTTTTGGTTCTATTATTCGCATGAGATACATTATTACCTGTCAGATGTTTTTTTCCGGTTACTTTACATACTCTTGACATATAATTCTCCTGTTTTATTTTTTATAAGGTTTATAGGTTGATTCATAGACTCTGATATTACGGTCAGAAAATTTAAAAGTACCGTTTTCAGATTTTACGGTTTCAACCATACGAACGTTAATCAATCTTGTCTCTTTATTTGTATCGGGACAAATGACGTTTTGTTCGTGTTTTCTCGCTAATTTTGCCGCTTTATCGGCGAATGTTTGTGCTTTAGCCATAATAAATTATTTATAATATTTTAAAACTTTATATATAGTTTTTTAATTCACTTCTAATCAGATTATTAACTTTTTTTCTCACCATTTCCTCTGCCCTCAATATCATATTTTTAACGGCAAGGGGGGATGATTTTCCGTGACCTATAATCGAGACACCGTTTACACCGAGAAGAGGCACACCTCCGTGAGACTGATAATCATAAGCCATTAAAACTTTCCTGAAAGTATTTCTGAACATTCCTATCCAGATTTTCTTAAACACACTCTTATCGGCATAATCTTTAAAAGAATATTTGAGCAGATCCAGCACACTTTCAGCAAATTTCAAAATAATATTCCCGGTAAAACCATCACATACAGCCACATCAACATTTCCGTTGGTTACATCATTTCCTTCAATATTACCGGCGAAATTCAGTTTAGAATTCTGCAATAATTCGAATGCCTTAATGGAAACTTCATTTCCTTTGGATTTTTCCTCGCCGATACTCAGTAATCCTATTCTGGGCTTTTCAATATTAAAAATATTTTTCATATACACACTGCACATCAAAGCAAATTCAAACAAATGTCTCGGTTTACAATCGACGGAAGCGCCCACATCCGATAACAGAGTGAATCTATTCTGTGACGGAATAAACGCACCGATTGTCGGTCTGCTTATTCCTTCCAGTCTTCCCAGAATCAGAGTGCTGTGAGCAAGAACAGCGCCCGTATTGCCTGCACTGATAAATGCGTCCGAATTGTCAGATTTCTGAAGTTCAAGTCCGATTCTCACCGAGGAATTCTGTTTATTCTTAAAACTATCCGAAGGTGAATCGTGCATTGTTATCACATCTTCGGCATTAATGATATTCAAATCATTTTTCCTGACAGAAGATTCTTTTGACAATTCTTCTTCGATTACAGATTTCTTTCCTACCAGAGACAATTCGAGGAAATTCCCTCTTTCCTCAAGTGCTTCCAGCGAACCTTTAATTTCGCTGATAGGTGCAAAATTGCTGCCCATAGCATCAACTGTAATTCGTACCTTATTTGACAAGTCCGGTGCCAATTATTTTTGTTTTTTTGGAATTAGCACACTTTTACCGGCGTAGAAACCGCACTTCTGACAAACCTGATGAGTCATTTTAGGTTCTTTGCAATTCGGGCACACAACCATAGAAGGTGCGGAAGCTTTGTAATGTGTTCTTCTCTTTCTGCCTCTTGTTTTAGAATGTCTTCTTTTTGGATTTGGCATATATTATTTATTTAAAGTTTTTTTATTTTTTTTAATTTTTCCCAGACGGGATTTTCTTCAGCAGGATGAATAATTTTCAGAATATCATCAATTTTCCTTTTGCAGAATAAACAAACGCCGTCTTTTTCTTCAGGATTCTTTTTCATAGGTATCGTTAACAGCAGATAGTCTCTCAGCGGTTCCGTAATATCAATTTCCCTGTCATCTTTATTAATGTAATAAACGTTAACATCTTCATTGCCACTGATATTTTCATATCTTAATCCTTTAAACCTGTAAAGCAGTTCAAATGTATTTTCATAACGATGCTCGTAGATTTCGGTACAGCGGTCGCATTCAAATTTCATAATACCGCTCACAGCCGCGTTTACAAGAATGAAATCGCGGGACTTTAACAATCTGATATCCAGAATAATATTCCCGTATAATTCGGGAATATTCAGATTCAGTTTTCCGGTATCCTCTACAAAATTATAAAAGAACTCACCCTCGATTAAATCCGAGATAACAATATTCATATATCAATAAAAACTAAAACAGGTATTAAGACCCTATTAATTTCGAATAAGCCTCATTATCGAGCAAGTTATTCACTTCGTCCATATTGGAAGGTTGAATTTTAATGATCCAGCCTTCGCCGTACGGGTCATCATTCACAACAGACGGATTATCGTTTATAGCGGAATTAATTTCAACCACTTTCCCTGAAACCGGGCTTAATATTTCTGAAACTGTTTTAACCGCTTCTATAGAACCTAAAGGTTTGTTTTGTTCAACTTCTGAACCGACGGATACAGTAATATCAACAAAAATAATGTCTCCCAGTTCACTTTGTGCAAAATCCGTAATTCCGACAATACCGGCATTATCAACCAGATTGAAATATTCATGGTCATTAGTGTACTTAAATTTTTCCGGAATATTCATATCAATAAATTTAAATTTTAAAAACATTTAAGATAGTAAATATTATATATTTATTCAATTTATAAATTCTTGTATAAATTTTCGAATTATCATCTCTGTCCAAAAACGGAAAACGAAATGTAGATAAAAAAAGAGGGCTATTG
>CAYWMV010000301.1:0-3211 GCA_964459055.1 uncultured Ignavibacteriaceae bacterium
TCAGCATTATTGCAAATGCACGTGCAACATAAACAGGATTAATTGTTCTTTTAAAAACATTGATATTTTTCCTGTCAAATGCATAAGCGAAAAGTCCGAGAACAATTAGTGCGAATACTGTCGTTTTTATACCGCCTCCCGTACCGCTCGGAGAACCGCCTATGAACATCTGCATTATTATAAAAAATAAAGATGAATCGCTCAGCACATCAACACTTACCGTGTTGAAACCCACGGAATTTGCCGCTGATGATGACATAAATATTGATGTTAATACTTTATTGGTTTCTCCGTTTTTCGGATTTATACTTTCGGCAAACATGAGAAATAATGCACCCGTGATTATTATCGTCATCGAAACAGTCAGAACTAGTTTTGTATGCGTTGAAACTTTATAATCATTCCTTTTTTTGAAAATTCCTTTTGAATATCTTGATAAATCGTATAGTACGAAAAATCCGCAACTGCCTAAATAAGAGGTCGCCATAATTACTGCGTTCACATAATAATCATCGTGAAAATTCATCAGATTATTGCTGAAAGTCGAAAAACCCGCCGAACAGAATGCGGATACGGAATGAAAAATACCTTGCTTGAGTGCTTCGGGAAAACCGAAATCATTTGTCCAGTAAGAAGTTAATAAAATTGCGGATACAGTTTCAACTACAAAAATATATTTGAAAACTTTCCTCGTGAAAAGCATTAGGTCGAGTCTTGATGTGCTTATTGATTCCCTTAACATTACTCTGTTGAAAAACGATAGCCGCCCGCCTATTAAAAAAACTGCAAGAGCAAAAAATAGCATGTATCCTACATTCCCGATTTGTATTAATGAAATAATAATTCCCTGCCCTATTAATGTAAAATGTGTTGCAGTATCAACTACAATCAGACCTGTCCCTGATATAGCGGAGGTTGTTGTGAAAATGGCATTAATTAATGATAACGTATTTTCACCGCTTAATGAAAACGGAAGCATCAGAATTACACTGCCCGTTATGATAAAAACCAGATAACCCAGCATCAGTATCTGTGCAGTTGTTAACCTCTCGAATATATTCGTTTTTACATTCTTCTGATGAAACATCGTTTTTTCTGATATTCAAAATAAGAATTATTTTAAATACTTTAAATCCATTATAATATTTTCGGGATTTCCCTGAAAAATGTAAATATACGTGAATTAAAAAATTATTTTTTATACTCCTCCGCCTTCAAAAGCGATGCAACTATAATCAGGTTTATATCCACGTCATCTTCTTTCCGGAGGAGTTTCACTTCCGCAGCGGCGTCTTTTGAGAATTCAGATTAAACCAGAAAATCTATTATCTTTAATGAGTTTTATTACAAGTAAATTTTCAAAAACAAATTACTTCGACGAGTTTAATTTAACTAATTTATTCCAGTCTATTTTATGATTGAGACAATATTCCTTATTAAATTCAAAAGTAAATTTATTAATTAAGACTGAGTAAGATTCTAAGAACTCTTCATTTTTTTCTTTTGCTTTATGCCCCAACGGTTCAATTATATCTAAATAAATTTTTCTATTTCCCGAAAATTGTCTCTCTTAAGAAATTAATTTTTTTTCAGAAAATCCTTAAAATAATTTTATGCGGTTTAACTATTTTCAGTTTATTTTTTCTGAACCTAATTTCTCATGGATTGAATAAGATATTGAATCATACCAACTGATTTGCTCAGCCAAAGTATCTTTTATATTTTCAATTTCCTTAAATGATAGTTTCCGACCAAGTTCTTGAATTGCCACACTCTGAACATCTTCAACCGTAAGAGAATATATGATAGTATTATTTTTCATTTAAAATAAAATCTTTTTATTTGTAAAATTTATTATTTCTATGCCAATGAATTGAAGATTCATGAGGATAAATCTCCTTCGTTTTTGGTAAAAATATTTTTGAATTATTAATAATAAATGTTCTAATAAAATCATAATCCTCCATTTTACCGAAATCACTCGGCAAAGAATTTATATGTGTTGATACTTCAATATTAAAATCATAATTTAAAGTCAGCCATCCTACATCAAATGCCCAATGATGTAAACTGCATAATGCTAGCCCATTCAACAAATCATCTTTCCCCAGTTTGCTATGAGGTACAATATGAGCTGCTTCAACTTCCCAATTTTTTGTACGTGGATCAAAAATTTTCATGCCACAAAAAGAACATTTGTATTCATATGCTTCTAATACTGCATGGCGGAAACCTCTTGCTCTTAATATTGATTCTTTTGAAATTTTAATTAACTTTTTATTATTGTCAAAAGGGAAATAATCTGTTGGTCTAGGGGCGTTAATTAACCTTTATACAATTTTTTGAACTTCATATGATTTTGTTGGCAGAAATTCTTTTTGGGTTTTAGGAATTTTTAAAAGTCCTAGCGCTTTATCAAATCCATTTTCAGTCAACATCCATTCTTTCTTATCAATAAGCTTAAGTGTAGCAGTGGGTCTTGATATAAACTTTTTTTTGGCTAATGAATCAGCTGCTCTATAAAGTAAACGATGCCAAAGAGGTGTCTTAACAATCCTATTTTCCTTTCGATAAATTCTTTCTAATGCAACTGTTCGCTGATCGTTATTCAAATTAAATACATCAGCAATTTCATCTACAATCTTTTCTCCGGTTGCAAACTCCTTGATTATACCTTTATGTTTAAATAATATTTTCAGTAATGCGTCTTCAACTTCTTTTCTTGAAGGCATTTTTAAATTTTCGAGCATTTCCCCTTCGTAACTCATATCTTGTTTTTAAGTTTCAAGTATTTTTTCTGCTATCAGCATAAGGTGGCGATGTAAATATTAAATCTACTGAGTTTGATTCAACTTTCTTCAACTCTTTCAAACAATCACCTAATATAATCTCTGTTTTTGTATTTAGCATGATTAAAAATACACTTCATTTTTTCAAAAATCAAGTATAACTTTAGATAGCATCTTCAGTTTAACTCCTTCCTGATAATCGGGATATGCGTCTATAATTGATATTATACTATTTAAAATATTGATTTCAATTCCCAATAACATTGGTTATGTTTGAATCACGATAAGAGGTTATACAAAGGGTTCTGTGCCGAATTAATGCCTCTTTTTTATTTTGTATAGTTTCCCTTAGTTAAATCAGTTTAAACTACTTCTCAATCATTCTATAACCAATCCCCTGTTCGGTTATTATTAGTTGTGGA
>CAYWMV010000302.1:0-3177 GCA_964459055.1 uncultured Ignavibacteriaceae bacterium
TCGCAAACCCAGTTCTTAAATTTTGCATTATTCTCAAGACAGGTTTTTTCGAGTTCGGTAAGTCCTTTTGTATCTTTGTTTGTCAGTAATTCTGTTCTTGTTTTCATTACATTATAGGGCGCCCAGGATTTCGGATAAACGATGTCTGCATCTTCGAATGCTTCCTCCATTGAATTAACGATTCTGAAATCGGAATAATTCTTTTTTACATTCTTTTCAATTTCCGGAATCAGATTATATCCTTCGGGATAGGCAAGCGTAACTTCCATTCCGAACCTCGTCATTAAAGTAATTATTCCTTGCGGAACTGAAAGAGGTTTTCCGTAACTCGGGGAGTAAGCCCAGGTCATAGCAAGTTTCTTTCCTTCGAGTTTTTCGAAAGAACCAAAATAATCCTTGAGTTTCAGCAAATCCGCAAGTGTCTGAGTCGGATGGTCTATATCGCACTGAAGATTTATTATACCCGGTTTTTTATGCAATATTCCTTTTTCGAATCCTTCGTTAACCGCATCCGATACTTCGCACATATATTTATGACCTTCTCCAAGATACATATCATCTCTTATTCCGATAATTTCCGTAAGAAATGAAATCATATTGGCAGTTTCCCTTACGGTTTCACCGTGTGCAATCTGGCTTTTCACCTCATCAAGTTCCGCAAGCCCGAGTCCGAGGGCATTGACAGCAGAAGCAAAACTGAATCTTGTTCTTGTTGACTTATCCCTGAAAATCGAAATGGCAAGTCCCGTATCAAAAAGTTTAAATGACTGTCCTATTTTGTGCATATTCTTCAATACCTCCGCAAATTTGCAGGTGTAAGCGATATCTTCAATGGACTTGTTTTGAGTTAAGAGGAAATTCTTTTCATATAAATCCGTTTCCGATTCCGAGAGTGATTTAAGCCTCTCTTTAATTATATTCATAAAGTTATTTGTTATTTCTGTAAAATTCAGATGCCGCTTCGATTGCATCTACAATCTGCTGATATCCCGTGCACCGGCAAAGATTGCTTTGGATTGCTTTTCTTATTTCATCTCTCGCCGGTTCCGGGTTTTCAAGCAGAAACGAATGAGCAGTCAGTACCATTCCCGGCGTGCAGAATCCGCATTGAATTGCTCCGTAATCTATAAACGCCTGCTGAAGAGGATGAAGCGTACCGTCTTCATTTTCCATACCTTCGATTGTGAGTACTTCGCGGCTTTCTATATCCTTTACGAGAGTGTGGCAAATTCTGTTTGATTTATTATCTATTAATACGGCGCAGGCACCGCAGGCTTTCATATCGCACGCATTTTTAACTCCGGTCAAATTCAGGATTTCGCGGAGATAATCAATCAGTTTCATATCGAGGTATTTCTCATCAATATTGATTTCCTTATGATTAATGAGTGTTTTCATTTTCCGTTTTAACTTTTACCGGGAGTTTAAAATATCTTTTACCTGTTGCATTGTAAATTGCATTAGCAATTGCGGGTGCCATAATTTCATTTACCGGCTCGCCGATTCCCTTCGCACCGGAAGGGGAGTTGGGGTCGGGATTTTCAATAATGATTGCTTACATTTCAGGCATATCGGTTGCACGGGGAATTCTATATGAATTGAAATTCAGACTCGAAATTTTACCTTCATTTATTTTTAAATCTTCGAACAATCCGTAACCGATTCCCATAGCCATTCCGCCGTAAAACTGTCCGAGAGCCATCTCTTTATTTGCAACCTTTCCTGCATCGTGAACGGCGACGGCATTCAGCAGTTTTACTTTTCCCGTTTTTTTATTTACGGTTAATTCTATCGCCTGGCATCCGTATGTAAATGAAAAATATGCTTTGCCCTGTCCAGTCTTTTCATCCCAGGTTACTTTCGGCGCCCGGAATACTCCGAATGAATGCGGATATTCCTGTGATAAATACATTTTTTTCGCAATTTCATCAAATGATATACTTTCATTTTTTCCGTAAATAATATCATTCTCAATTTTAATTTCACTGCTTATCCAGCCGAGATTATTTTTTACAAATTTTCCGAATATAACTTTCAATCCCTTAACTGCATCCGCAATAGCACCTCCGCCCATTACCGTACCTCTCGATGCAACCGTAGTGCCACTGTCGGGAATTACTGATGTTGATGCTCTTCTGTATCTGATTCTTCCGAGCGATATTCCGAGTTCACGGGATAATATTTTACACATTGCACTTTCCGAGCCCTGTCCGTTTTCGTGTATTCCCGTTTCAAGAATTACGGAGCCGTCCGGCTGAACGTTAAGCATTGCCGCGCAAATATCGGCACCTTCCGCTCCGATGCTCATTCCTCTATAACTCATCGCAAGTCCAGCACCGTATAATTCATCGGTTTTGCTTTTACCGTGCGAACATTTTTTCAGTTTTTTTTCATAATCGAATTCTTTCAAAACGGTTTCCAGTACTTCTTCCATTGCAACCTTGTGATTATCAAGTTTCTGTCCTGTAATAGTTACACTGTCCTGCCTGACCATATTTAACTTACGGATTTCAACAGGTGATAAATTGCATCTCTCAGCCGCAATATCCATAATAGATTCAATCACGAAATTCATTTGCGGAGAACCGAATCCCCTCATCGCACCCGTAACCGGATTATTAGTATAAACGCCGTATGTATCGCAGTGAACGTTTTCGACCTGATAAGGACCGCAGCACTGAACTGTTGAGCGCCACGTAACCCAGGGAGTAACCGAGCAGTAAGCACCACCGTCTGCAATTATTCTGCACTGAACCGCCTGAATTTTTCCTTTATTCGATAAACCCATTTTATAATAAACTTTATACGGATGTCTTTTATAACTTTCACGGATTGACCATTCACGTGTATAGGAAATCTTCACAGGTCTTCCCGTCAGTTTTGCCGCTAATGCCGCCCGGGCGCATACGATTGCCGCCGTATCATCCTTACCTCCGAAACCGCCTCCCATAGGTGTCCCTATTATTTCCACATCCGACAATTTGACTCCGAGCAATGCCGATACAAATCTCCGGGTGCTGTAGGGATGCTGCATACTTCCGTAAATTTCGAAAACGCCGTCTGCTCCCGGATTGCAGATTGCCGCTTCCGGTTCCATATACGAATGTTCTACAAACTGTGTCTGAAAAACTTCTTCAATTATTACTTCTGAATTTTTAAAACCATTTTCTATATCAC
>CAYWMV010000303.1:0-3159 GCA_964459055.1 uncultured Ignavibacteriaceae bacterium
TTGTAATTTATAATTATTAATTCTTAATTTTTAATTGATTCGCGTCTCTGCCTCTTTGCGTCTTTGCGAGAAATACGAAATATTTGGTTCCGGTTTGTCCGGATTATGAAATTCCGATGTAACTTTTTATTGATTTTTACGAATATTAAATTAATCATTGTTAATAAACAAAATATTATAATATGGGCTCAAAAATATCTCGCAGGAAATTCCTTATCGACGGGGCGAAAGGAGCGGCAGCGATTGCATTCTTACCATCATTTCTGAAATTCAATCCGGACAATGCATATTCGACGGTTAAAGACATCGGCTCTTTAAAAGATTATTACGACAGATTCGGCGTTACCGAAGAAATACTTTCAAAAGTAATGTCGGAAGCGTTATCAAGAGGAGGGGATTACTGCGATTTATTCTTCCAGCATAAAATAAGTAATTATGTTATACTGGAAGATAATCAGGTCAATAGGGCATACTCCAACATTGATTTTGGAGTCGGCGTCAGAGTTCTGAAAGGCGACCAGACTGGATATTCATTTGCCGAAGAAATTACGCTTGATAATATGCTGAATGCAGCAAAAACTGCTGCAAACATCGCCGATTCATCTAAAATATTTTCGGCGGTCAATATCAGAGAAAAGAAAATAAAAGATATTTACCCGATTGAAATTCCGTGGGAGAAAATATCAATTACGGATAAAATACCTTTAATAACTGAACTGAACGGAAAAATATTTTCGCTCGACAACAGAGTAATTAAAGTTGTCGTCAGTTGTTCGGATGAATCGAATTATATTTTAGCGGTGAATTCGGAAGGAAATGCCGTATGTGACTTCCAGCCAATCGGAAGAATTTTCGCAACCTGCACTGCCGAATCGGGCGGGAAAAAGGAAACAAATTATTCCAATGTAGCCGCAAGAAAAGGATTCGAACTTTTTTCAAAAGAAAACATCAATTACATCTCCGGAGATGCGGTAAAAAAAACAATGATTCTGTTTGATGCCGTAAAACCCGAAGCCGGAGAAATGGAAGTTGTACTTGCTGCAGGCGAATCGGGAATCCTTCTTCACGAGGCAATCGGACACGGTATGGAAGCAGATTTCAACAGGAAAAAAACATCAATTTATTCCGATATGATTAATAAATATGTGGCGAAAGATTTTGTAAATATTATTGATGATGCTTTATATCCGGAACTGCAGGGCTCTATTAATATAGACGATGAATGCAACGACGCACAGAAAACCTATCTGGTTGAGAGCGGAATACTCACGAGTTATATGCACGACAGAATAAGTGCAAATCATTACAAACTGAATCCGACAGGCAACGGCAGGCGGCAGTCATTCAGACACGTTCCTCTGCCGAGAATGAGAAATACATATATGACAAACGGACCGCATAAAAAAGAAGAAATAATTAAAAGCGTTAAGAACGGAATTTACTGTGAAACCTTTACAAACGGTCAGGTATTAATCGGTCCGGGAGATTTTACATTTTATGTTAAGAATGGGTATTTGATTGAAGACGGAAAATTAACTAAACCGATCAAAGATGTTAATATAATAGGAAACGGTCCGCAGATGCTGAAAGACATTGTTATGGTAGCAGATGATTTTGCTATGGCAAAAGGCGGATGGACATGTGGAAAAAACGGACAGTCCGTTCCGGTTTCGATGGGATTACCGACTGTTAAAGTTTCTAAAATCACAGTCGGCGGTATGAAAAAATAATAAATTTTTAAAGTAAAATTTTATGAATATGAAAAAAAATAATTTTTATAATATCGCAGAATGGGCAGTTCAATATGCCCTCAAATCAGGTGCAACGGAAGCCGCTGCTTTTATCGGGAATGTTAAAAATCTTAATATTACACTGGTAAATGATGAAATAGAAAAACTGCAGGAATCAAATCAAAATTCTCTTGATATTAGTTTATACTGCAGCAATAAATACTCTTCACACAGCACGAATGACCTCAGGACGGAATCTCTTGAAAAATTCATTGAAGAAGCGGTAAAAATGACGAACTACCTTGCAAAAGATGAAGCAAGAACACTGCCGGAGAAAAAATATTATCCCGATTCAAGTATCCTGAATATTAATCTTGATTTATCGGATTCAGCATATAACGGAATAGATTTTAATAATAAATTGGGATTATTAAAAACAATTTACGGAAATATTAAAGGCAAATCCGGTAAAATTATTTCCATTACCTCTTATTACAGTGATACTTTAAGCAAAGGGGTTCGGATACACAGTAACGGATTCAGCGGAGATTACGAAAGGACGACCTTTTCTGCTTATGTGACTGTATCGGTTAATGACCCTGACGGCGGCAAACCTGCAGGCGGGGAGGGTTGTGTTGCAAGGTATTTTAATGAATTAAAGGCACCTGAAGTTCTCTCTAGCAAAGCACTGGACAGGGCACTGAATAAAATCGGACAGAAAAAAATTGATTCGGGTGTGTATAAGATGCTCGTAGAAAACCAGGTCGGCTGGGGAGTAACGGGTAAGTTATTCGGTGCAATGGGCGGCAGGGCGCTTCAGCAGAAAAATTCTTATCTTGAAGGGATGCTCGGGAAGAAAATTGCTTCGGAAAAATTGACAATAATTGATGACCCGTTTATAAAGCGCGGACTTTCATCGAGACATTTCGACAACGAAGGACTTGCGGCACAGAAGAAAGAAGTCATCTCTGATGGAGTTCTGAATTATTTCTACATAGATAATTACTACGGGAAGAAACTGAATATGGAACCATACACGGGTTCTTCATCCAATCTTATTTATAAAACAGGAAATAAGTCATTAGATGATATGCTGAAATTGATTGATAAAGGAATTTTCGTAACGGATTTCATCGGAGGCAATTTCAATTCCACGACGGGCGATTATTCAAACGGCATAGCGGGATATTACGTTGAAAACGGAGAAATAAAATTCCCCGTGAACGAAATGAATATTTCCGGAAATGCAAAGGATTTATGGGCAAATCTTCTCGAAATCGGAAATGACCCGTATCAGTATTCATCAAATCAGACTCCCTGTTTCCTGTTTGATAAAATAGATTTCAGCGGTAAATAATTTTTCATTGTTTTCCCCTTTATACAAGGCAAATACAGAAAGAGTGCCGATATACGGCACTCTTTTTTTTAT
>CAYWMV010000304.1:0-3150 GCA_964459055.1 uncultured Ignavibacteriaceae bacterium
ATCCCTTTTGAGAAACCAATGAATGCCCTCATAAAAATCTGAATGATATGCGCCGTTAAAGTGTATTATTTTTGAATTCGGCTTCAGATTCTTAAGAATAAAATAAGCCATCGTAGCATCCTTGATCGCCTGCGACTCCGGGAGAAAATTATTTTTATGACCTTCCATACCTTCTTTTAATGATGCATAAGACTTTAAGGTCAGGTCAATACTTACAGGCAGCGGAACAATCCATTCATATGCCTGCGGCTCGAGGCTGTCGAGTCCCGGAAGCCCTTTACTGTAAACTATTGAAGCGTATCTTCTTGGTATATTCGAGGCAACAAATTTCAGACCGTTCGATTTTGCAAATTCAATGAGCGGCTTGTAATCTGTAGCATAATTATTCCACAATTTTGATTCCGCTTTGAAATTTCTTTCCGATATTTTCCCGCTTAAATACTCATTAAGTATGATCTGTTCATCTGCTTCGAACATTTCAGCAGCGAGAATTAAATTGCTGCCTGACTCAGCATACAAGTCCTTCGTAAGTTTAATCTGAAGGAAATGGGATATCGGATTGTTGTGTAGTTCACCGAACAGTACGACCTGATTTTTTAATGCCGAAGAAACCAGTTCGGAATAATCCGTTTCATTGCCGTCTTTGTCGAATATTTTAAATGCAGATACATCCTGTGAAAATGAAATATTCATTAACACAACTGCATAGATAAAAAAGGTAAATATTAATATTTTATTCATATTCCTGAATTATTTATATGTATAAACAATTGTTTGGTAAAAGAGGTTCAATTTTTATATTTTTCGAAAAATCTGACAGTTGTATGAAAAGAAACTAAAAGGTATAAAAAATCGTTTAAGATATTATGAAAAAATTGATTATAATTTTGTTCGTATTTGCAGGAACGACTGCATATCCTCAGGAATATAAGGAGAATAAGTCGGTTGAATATATTAGCTGGTCTTTATTGCAATTAATACCGTCACCGGTATTTTTTGACGACCATAATGAAACGGATTCGGGACACAGATTTGGTTTGAGATGGCACGTTACACCTGTGAACATTTCATTTTCTGCAAATGAATATGTATCTCCCGTTCAGTTTTTTAAAATTAATCCTGTACGCAGATTTGCAGGTTCGGCGGAATTGTTCATTCAGCCTGAACTAGCAACCGGAAGTTTTGAATATTCGGATTTAAACGAATTCGGGATTAATTTCGGCACGAGAGCAATATTCCCACTGATAGAAAGGGGAGAAGATTTAGCATTTTCGCTCGGAGGTAAATATTCATTACGGAACTCAAAATTTGACACTGATGAATCACATTTTGGAATAGAAGCGGGATTGTATTTCATAGGCGGTATATTCGGAATTCAATACACAAGGAATTTCAATTCGAAAACAAATTATAATTTTGGTTTGTATTTTAAATACTTTTAAATTATGATAAGAAGAATTTTCACATATATAATATTATTTTCTTTCGGAATTATTTTTTCGGGATGTTTTGTCTGGCGGATAACAGCGGATAATGTATGGCGTACAATAACCACATCACCCGAACTTGTTGTTAACAAAATTCAGGACCCTGTTAAAGACAGCGTCAGATTATCGGCATTGTGGGCAGGACATTCTACTGTTCTGGTTCAGATGTATGATAAGGTTATAATTGTTGACCCTTATTTCAACAATTACTTCGTCGGACTTTTCGTAAGGCAAATAGAAACAGGACTTGCGTATAAAAATCTTGACAAACTTGATTTGATTATGGTTACTCACGCACATATGGACCATCTGAGTTTCAGTTCACTCGATGCACTCGAGGAACTTCATCCGAAAGCACATCTTATTTTCCCTGACGGAGTTGAGGATTATTTGCCTTCCTATGATTTTAAAATGCACAAAATAAACACGGATAAAGTCTTTACAAGTGATTATATCGGAGATTCCTACTACATAGAAGGAATGAAAATAACTCCTGTTTATGCCGTGCACAACGGCGGAAGATATGCATTTGATTCATATTCATGGAAAGTAAAAGGTCATTCAGGATTCATTGTCGAATATAAAGATTTGAGTGTGTATTTCGCAGGGGATACAGGATATGACGATACTGCATTCAAAAAAATAGGTGAAAAATTCAATATTGAACTTGCATTAATCCCTATCGGACCGTGCAGAAATTGTGATTCAACGGGATTCAGCCACCACACATCATCACTGGAAGCACTAAAACTCTTCGATGATATCAGGGCAGATTACATGATACCGATACATTACGGCAGCATTAAATATTTCAGCGACCCAAATCAGCCGATGTTCGTGCTGAGGGAACTTATTGAAAATACTTCATACGGCGATTCTAAGGGATACGATGAAAAAATATTTATCCTGAAAGAAGGCGAACAGTTGTTTTTTAATGAAAAGGATTAGGAAGTAGGGGAAAAAAATAAGAATTTAGTCATAGAATTTAGCTATAGAAAGTAAGACAGCGGACGGTAGCAGTGGCAGTAGCAGTGGCAGTGGCAGTAGCAGTGGCAGTGGCAGTGGCAGTAGCAGTGGCAGTAACAGTAGCAGTGGCAGTGGCAGAGGCAGTAACAGTAGCAGTGGCAGTGGCAGTGGCAGTAGCATTAGCAGTGGGGAAAACAGATTATTGTCATATAAGTTAGAAATAGAAGAAAAGACAGGGGACAATCTATAGTTTATTATTTATTATTGCTCTGAAGTATTCATACGTAATTTTTAATCCTTTTTCTCTGGTAACTTTTGGTTCCCAGCCGAGAATCTCTTTTGCTTTTGTTATATCAGGTTGTCTTACTTTCGGGTCATCAACGGGAAGGGGAAGGAATTTAATATTAACTTTTGCTCCTGTTAACCTGATGATTTCTTCAGACATATCCAGCAATGTAATTTCGGCAGGATTGCCGATGTTAACAGGAAACACATAATCACTCAGTAAAAGTTTATAAATTCCTTCTATCATATCCGATACATAGCAGAAGGAGCGTGTTTGAGAGCCGTCTCCGAAAACTGTTAGGTTTTCGCCTCGTAATGCCTGTCCGAAAAATGCGGCAACCGCTCTTCCGTCATCGGGTCTCATTCGCGGACCGTATGTATTGAAAATTCTTGCAATCCTAATATCTACTCC
>CAYWMV010000305.1:0-3146 GCA_964459055.1 uncultured Ignavibacteriaceae bacterium
CTCGTTTATGAATTTATCCCTTACAATATTATTCTGAATAAATACGGGATTAAGAAATTTTACCGCAACTTTTCTCCTGATAGTAATATGTTCGCCCAGATAAACAATTCCCATTCCGCCTTCGCCAATTTTCGAAACAATCCTGTAATTCTGTATAATTTTTCCAATCATTTCATTACATTTTTATAAATTTGAATTATAACGGTAACCGATTAATTTGCATATTTCATTCAGAGCATAAAGTTCTTTCTGCCCGTAAAAAACTCCTTCGTTATCCATCAGCATTTGCAAACCGGCCATGCCGTTCTTTAACTGGAACTCAATTTTCTCGGCTCTTCTGTAGTAATCCACTGCCATTTCTTCGTTGTTCAAATAGAAATATGCCACAGCCATTCCAAGCATTGGGTCAAATTCCTGAGGGGATTCATTTATTGCTTTTCTGAAATAATCAAGTGAGTTCTGATAATCATCTTTCCCGAGATATGCATATCCCATATTGTCATATATCAGATACCTGCTGACTTCATTATAGGATTTGTTGTAATATTCTATTGCAAGGTCATAATTTTCAAGTGATATATAACAGTTGCCGAGAGTAAAATTTACTTTTGCGCCGGGATTCAGTGCTAATGCATTATAACTGTAAACTATTGACCTCGTGTAATTTTTCTTTGAAAAATATTCAGCAGCCTGATTTTCGAAGTATGTGAGTTTTGACCTGTTATTATTTTTCCATTTATTGAAACTTTCAGTAATATACTTGCCTCCTGCTTCAGGAGCATTCCTGAATCTCAAAGTCAGTGCATCTGCATCCTTTGGCACTAAATAATACAGCATCACATTCGAAGTGTCTCCCGGATATATAACTTTATCTTCATTAAAACTTTCGAATAAAACTATATCCGTGCCGAAAACATAGCTTTTATTTGAGCAGTCAAGATAAATATCGCTGAGTTCTGAACAAACATCGGACTGGTTTCCTTCATTAATTACATCAACAATTAACAGCAAACCGGCATAATCGGGATATTCATTTTTCACATCGGAAACAGACCATGCATAATCATATATTCTAATCAGGAACTGAGCCTGGGGATATGCTGACGATGCAGTAAATATGGTAAATAAAATAAATATTATTTTTTTCATAATGAATTATTTATTAAATATTATTGAGGAATTGCCTGCTTTTATAACGTCTGAATTTTTCAGAACAACTTCGGATACTTTTGTTCCGTTCACAAACGTTCCGTTTTTTGAATTTAAATCTTTTAAACGAAATTCCGTACCTTCTTTAATAATTACAAAATGTTGTCTGGACGCCAGTTCATCTTCAAGCACTAGATTGGAATTGATTCCTCTGCCTGCGATAAAATTATTCACATTTATAGTGTATCTCTTGCCCTTGTATATCAAAGCAGATGTTCCCTTTGTAGAAGGAGATATTCCGGGAGGAGTCCCGAACTGAACAGTTTTATCAAGTCCTGGTATAGGCGCGTTTCCGAAAACCGGTCTTTGCTGCTGGGAGGGAGCGGGTTGAGGAGTAAATTGAGGTTTTGGCTGCTGATACTGACTTTTTTGTTTCTTCTTTTTATTGGCTGAAATTGCAATCATTACCGAAACTATCGCTACAATAAGTATAAAACCACCCGACGACCATAATATTATCTGCATTGTTTTGCTCATCCCCATACCGTCATCTCGAGTCTTTGTTTTGTATTTTATATCATTCTCCTTTAAGAAATCTATGAGTTCACCTACGTGAATGGCAAAATACAGATTATTCCCCGCATTGTAATAAAATGAATTAACTCCGGCAACGGAACCGTTTGAAGTAACTAGAGGACCTCCGCTGTTACCGGGATTTATTGTTGCAGAATGCAGTAATACTTCTGCATTAATATCAAGTTTATCTCCTTTGAATGTGTCGTACTTAATATTATTAACAATTCCGTCTGTGATGTTGAATTCAAATACTTTTGAATCCTGTGTTGAGGGATTTCCAAGTGCAAAAACCTTATCTCCCTGCCTCACGTCATCCGGTAAAATTAAATACAAATAATCATTTTTGTCATAGTCGGTAACCAGAATTGCAAGGTCACGTTTCCTGTCAGTGGCAATCAATTCTGCATCAATTTCACTTCCGTCTTTTAGTCTGATAAAAATATTTCCTTTATCCAGACCTTCAACAACGTGGTTGTTCGTGATAAACGTATTCGGATTGACAAAGAATCCGCTGCCAAATCCGTTTTTATCATCGGTAATAAGTCCGACTTTTTCTATACAGTTATCAAAAACTTTAGATGCATCCTGTTCCTGCGGGTAAACGCTTTTTGCAGCAGCAAAGCAAAACAGGATAAAAATAATAAGATGGATTTTTTTCATACTTTATCCCTTCTTTTTAAGAGTAATGCAACAATTATTAAAAATATTATTCCCAGCCCTGTAATTGCAATAAATCCGATTGTAGTATAATCAGTTTCCGGTACGAATTTTGACTGGGTTACAATTTCCAGACCGTTTTCAATTGCATCTGCTTCGCTTCTTACAATTATTTCAAATGCCCACCTGGAAAGCATAATATATGCAATAATTTCTATTATTCCTTTCATATCACCGAACGGCAGGATAGCGCCGCCGAAAATAATCTGCGGAATTAAAGCAAAAATTGATATTGAAACTGCAGATTCAGGAGTTTTAACAAAACTTGAAAGCAGAAAGCCGAGAGACATACTGCTGATTCCGACCAGCGTAACAGTAATCAGTATTGTAAAAAAATCACCTTCAAGCCCGCAGAAATAGTATATGAGTGTAACAAGTGTCACTGACTGAATTATACTGATAATTGTTAAAAGAAAAAACTTAGAAAATAAATACGAGGGTATCTTAAGCATTACCATCCTTTCACGGAAATATATTGCCCGTTCTGAAACAATTTCTCTTGAAGTATTCAGCACTCCAAAAAATATCGAACATATAATCATAACTAAAACAGGATTAATAAATGACGGAAGTCCGGGTTTGTCCGCAGGCTTCCCGACGACGAGTCCTATTAACAATCCGAGAATCGGTGCCTGAAGCAGAAGTATTACCGAATTTACGGTGTCGGATTTTTTTATTGAAAAATACCTTCTTAGTAAAACGAA
>CAYWMV010000306.1:0-3125 GCA_964459055.1 uncultured Ignavibacteriaceae bacterium
TAAGGGGTGGATGCTCCCCTATCGGAATGAAAAAAAAATATCCTTCCTTCATCGAAGAGACTGCACAACTCAATCCTGAAATCTGTGTGAGCGCCGGAATAAGAGGTATGCAGATTAAAATCTCACCTGCCGATTTATGCAATGTTACAGAAGGAAAATTCGCAGACTTGATTTAAAATATATTTCGAGTAATAGTGCTCTTATCCGATGAGCAAAGCTCATCGTATGAGGATATATATACAAAAGCCGGAAAGTTAAACTTGTGGTAGAAATGACACATTTTGAACAAACGTCGCAGTACACAAAAAATACTATATAAAGTTTGTTTTTATTTAATATTATTTTTCATAATTTGAAACAGTGTTAGATTATGAAACTTAATCTAAATATTATATTTGTAACATCGCTTTTACTTTTTACAGCAGACTCTTATTCCCAGAACTTTCTTAACGGAATTAATTGCGGAAATGTAAATAAAAATACTTTAAATCTTAATTCGGATTATCTTTCTTCCGAACCTTTCTACGGTATTTTTAAATCCAACAGAACCGACACCGCCTATAACGGTCTGACTCCCTCCGATGCTGTTTTTCCTGTGATTGTTGTATTCGTTCAGTTCTTGGACGACGAAGATTATGAAGACTGGCCCCAAAACCGCCCACCACGGTATATTGATTCAGTGATTGCTAAAACAAAACAAACTCTTCCGAACTGGTGGGACGCATATAATCCTGAATCTGAATCAATCAGCAGTTACTGGTCGGAAGTTTCAAGAGGTAAACTTCATGTTGTCGGGAATGCCTTCTCCGTCGTTCTTAAATATCCCGCAAGTCATTATGATTCTATGGGATATGTTGCCGCGGAACGCGAAATAAATTCTGAAATCTGGAAATCACTTGATGAACTTATTTCGGATTGGTCTGTATATGATAAATGGTCATTCACAGGTGTCCTGGGTAATATTAAATTCCTTTATGGAAAAGACAATACAGTGGATATGATTTATAAAATTCATAAGTCCGTTGGCAAATGTCTCGCTAATTATAACGGATATTCACAACTTGCTTTTCAGGATTTAAATGCTACCGGGCATTTTACAGTTCAGGATTCAATAAAAATTTATTATGGATGGGGATGTGCAGGGTCGGGTCTTACGGTCAGCAGATTGCACGGGAAATATGATATTATAGGAACTATCGGGCACGAACACGGTCATTACCTGTATGCTTCCGGACATATTGTTCACGGTAAAATGGTCTATATCTGCGGATTTGATTATTTCTACAGTCCCTATGAAATGATTTATAACCGTTATATGAAACCCCGTTACGGCTCCTACGGCAAAAATGAACCGCTCGGAGATTTTTCATCAAGAAATTCGGGCGACGGAGAAATTCTGAAAGTAAGGATTGACAGTATTCAAAGTGATGAATATTTTCTGATTGCCAACAGGCGTAAAGTTTCCAAATGGGATAGAGTGATGCTGGGTGACTCTGCAATATATGATATATTCGCAGAATCCGTATATGGAAAAGGAATTTATATTTATCATGTATTTAACGGAATTCAGGATATTAACGGAAATCCCTCTGTTCCTCACGACCTCGAATGTGCTGACGGACTCTGGCAGTGGTCTTTTCTCGGAAATAAAGGAATTGTTGACCTAAATTGCTGGACGGGTTATGGATTTGCTCTGTTCAAAAGAGATTCTGTAATATATGAAAATGATACCGTCTCAGTCGGGAAAAATACTTATAAGGGTGACGGCGTAAGTTTAAATCGAAAAATTATTGACAGTGCATCAAATTCACATACATACACTACTAATATGTTCGGCGTTGGTCAAAGACCTTCCAATAACTGCCTGCTCGGAACCGACAGGCTATATACTAATACCGAAGAGTTTTATACAAGCAATGAGAATATGGGCGACAGATGGGATGCCTGGAATATCGGATATAATGAAATGTTTTCTCCGTATTCAAGTCCGAATACGAAAAACAGATTAAATAATAATACCGGAATATTTATCTGGTATCACGAATTAATTGGGAATACAGCATACTTAAAAATATATAGGGCATCAGCAGTAACCCCGCTTGACAGCATTCTGAAATGGACACCCCCTTCAAGACCTATGGGATTGAAAATAGAAATCACCGGCTGCGAAGAGGGAAGAAGATATCCTAAATTAATCTGGAATCATAATACGGAACCGGATATGGAACAGTCAGGAATGATGCCAATTAAAAGATATAAAATATTCAGAGCATGGACCGGTATGGAAAATGTTCCGTATGAATATCGTGAAATCGCCGATATATTAATTGATGCTCACGGGAAATATGCCGAATTTATTGATTATGACACATACGGACAATGTGATTACGGCACCGCTGAGAAAAGATTCCGAGTCAGGTATAAAATTAAAGCGGTGGATGTTTATAATGACTCTTCCGTTTATTCCGATTTCGCTTCTGTAAGTACGTTTTATCTTAACAGGGATGGTATTCTTAATAATGAAAATCCGGAGTTGGCATACAATCTCAATCAGAATTATCCGAATCCTTTTAACCCTGTTACAAATATCCATTACACGATTCCGGAAAATGGTTTCGTAAATATTGCAATATACGACATCCTCGGCAGAAAAATAAAAAGTCTGGTTAATGAATTCAAGCAACCGGGACACTATATAATTTCTTTTAACGGAACTGACCTGCCCAGCGGAATTTATTTTTATAAAATGAACGCAGGAAATTTCACCGACGTAAGGCGAATGATTTTAATAAAATAAGACCATTCTAATATTTTATAATTATTCCGGAACAGAATTTTTTCAAAAAAGTTTTATATAGGTAAATACACTTCTTTCCTGCGAACTCTACTTATGGTCTGACTTCCTTTGCAGAGATGTTAACCCCTAAGAGTCAAATATTTATAGGATATTTTTGTAACTGCATACGATCTCGGCAAAGGCAAATAATGGATAACCCGGTTTCCGTTAACATTCAACTCCTCAAAGTATAATAATTGCCTGAAATTTCTAATCAGAATAAGCCGGGTGATAAGTATTATTAATATTTGGTTTTCTTACTTGTTAAATTGAACGATAATTAATAAAT
>CAYWMV010000307.1:0-618 GCA_964459055.1 uncultured Ignavibacteriaceae bacterium
TGTGAACAAAAGAATCCAAAGTCTTATTATCGCTTTAAATAATATTGACAAAAACCTTAATCGTTTGGGATTCGGTTCTATTGATGCCGTGACACTCATGAAAATGAAAATAAACATTCATAATGAACTTCTTAAATATGAAGATAAAATTTATTTTCCTGATTCTGTGAAAAAATCACAGACGGTCTCTCCAAATGTTCGGGTTACGGATGAAATCAATAAATTAAACTCGGATGAAAGGAATTAGAATGAATCTGATAAAATTGCATAGTTTTTGCATATTTTTGAGCATTTTTTTGAAAATTATGTTATTGTATTATCAAGTACTTAAAATTTCATATATGCAATTTCAATTTTCTTAATTCATAACCCGGCAAATCCGGAACCCCTTCTGGTTACTACGCTCCGGCGTAGTAACCCAAATTCTTTACCGTTTTACGCAGAATTTATAAACTAATGTACTAATTCATAATCCATAATTATCTTCTCCGCGTCTTTGCCTCTTTGCGGCTTTGCGTGAAATACGTCTTGCATCAATTCATAATTCATTATTCATAATTATCTCTCCGCGTCTTTGCCTCTTTGCGGCTTTGCGTGAAATACGTCTTGCATCAATTC
>CAYWMV010000307.1:718-3123 GCA_964459055.1 uncultured Ignavibacteriaceae bacterium
ATAATTCATAATTCATAATTCATAATTAAATTGTCTTTTACTCCAGTTCCATTTCCAGTGTTTCCTCTGAACCGTTCCTCAGAACTTTCATTTTAAGTACATCACCCTTTTTCGCATCAAATACCGCAAATACAATATCCATCCTCGTCCTGACTTTTTCTCCGTTCACTTCCAGTATTATATCTTCGGGTTTCAGTCCCGCTTTGTCCGCACTGCTTCCCCTCATAATCTGCGTTACGAACACACCCTTCGTATCTTTTAAGTTGAAATGCTTTGCGATTCTTTCATCTATTTCCTGTATGCTGAATCCGGGATTTCCGGGTCTTTCTATTTTGCCCTCGGATTTCAGTTCATCCATTATTTTCTTTACCCTGTTTATGGATATGGCAAATCCTACTCCTATACTTCCGGTTGAATAATTTCCTCCTGTAAATATAATCGTATTCATCCCGATTACTTCACCCATCGCATTTAACAGCGGTCCTCCTGAATTTCCCGAGTTGATGGAAGCATCAGTCTGTACCATGTCTTTATATACACGATTTCCTTCTGCCGATACTTTCATATTGACTGCAGAAACTACACCTACGGTTACGGTCGGCTTGTCGTTGATTTCAAATAGTCCGAACGGATTTCCGAGCGCAATCGCCCACTCCCCTATTATTAAATTATCCGAATTGCCGAATGTAACATACGGAAGTCCGCTTTTATCAATCTTCAGTAGTGCTATGTCGCTGACGGGGTCTGAACCTACTAACTTTGCATCAACGGTTTCGCCCGAAGTAAGTGTTACTGATATTTTCGTGGCATTTCCCGCTACGTGGTCATTGGTTAGAATATATCCGTCGTCAGAGATTATAAATCCTGAACCCAGTCCTCTTACTACCTGATTCTGGTTGAATGCGTCACCGAAAAATTGCCTGAAAAACGGGTCGTTGAAAAACGGGTCGCGGATTTCCCTGACCTCTTCCACGTTTATCCCGACTATTGCAGGCGATACTTTCTCAACCGCTTTCGTGATTGCGTTTTTCCTGTCTTCGCTGATTTCCTGATTTACCTGCTGAAAGGAAGCAGTGTTTAAATTGCCGTTATTGTTATTTCCGAAATGTCCGAATATTAATTTTCCGAGTATTACACCGGAAACAAGTACAAGCAGAATTACAGTTAAGATTGCTGCTTTTTTGCTGATTCTGTTTAATACAAATTCCATTTTATTTTAAATTTAATTTTACTTTTTCGATTATTGCTTCAGAATTTATTTTATATTTACGCATTAATTCCTCCGTTGTTCCGCTTTCACCGAATGTATCGTCAACTGCTATGTAATCCATTCGTACCGGATATTTCCTTACGATTACTTCGGCAACTGCGGAGTATAAACCGCCGTGCTTCTGATGGTCTTCACAGGTTATTATTAAGCCGGTCTCTTTTGCGGATTTAACTATGATGTCTTCATCAATCGGCTTAATTGTATGCATGTTGATTACTCCCGCACTAATCCCTTCTTTTTTAAGAATGTCTGCCGCTTTAAGTGCTTCCCATACGATTAATCCGTTTGCAATAAGCGTAACATCCTTCCCCTCCTGCAATATATCCGCTCTGCCGATAATGTATTCAGCGTTTATGTCTGTGAAATTCGGCGACTTGTCTCTGTAAAATCTGACGTAAAACGGACCTTCCGTTTCGATTGCTTTTATTACCGCATTATATGTCTGATTGTAATCACAGGGGGTCAGAACTTTCATGTTCGGCAGAACTCGCATCAGTGCGACATCCTCGAGCGACTGGTGTGTTGCACCGTCCGGTCCCACGGATAATCCGCAGTGTGAAGCACAGATTTTTACGTTCATTTTGCTGTATGCTATGGATTGCCGTATCTGGTCGTAGGGACGACCGGTAGCGAATTCTCCGTATGTGGATGCAATGGGAATTTTTCCCGCAACTGCAAATCCTGCTGCGGTTCCCATCATATCCTGCTCCGCAATCCCGACGCTGAAAAATCTCTCCGGAAATCTGTCCCTGAAAAAATTCGTCTTGACAGAACCCGTTACATCGGCTCCGAGAACAATGACGTCTTTATTTTTTTCGCCCATATATACCAGCGCATCCGCAAAACCCTGACGGGTTTCTTTCAGTTCCGGATTGTTTAAATTAATTGTATTTACCATAATTTTATCGTAAAAATTAAAAAATTTGAATTTTCATTTCAAAGTAAAAGGAAATACACAGATGTACTATATATTTAAAACAGAATTTTAAGAATAAAGTTATTTTTATCCTCCTCCCCAAGCTCCGGAGACTATGTGAAAACCACAAGTCAAGCCTCTTGTCATTCCCGCGTATGCGGGAATCCATTGCTTTTTGAGGGTTTTTTCTGATTCCTACTTTCGCAGGAATGACAATCA
>CAYWMV010000308.1:0-3098 GCA_964459055.1 uncultured Ignavibacteriaceae bacterium
CATTAGAATCCTGAAAGTAGTAATTATTATATGACAAATACAACTGAGCAGCCAGCACGGAGCAGGTATCATAACTACCGAAATCACCCGAAAACTTCAAAAAGAACTTCGATTCATAATTCTGGAACTTACCTATGAGATTAAACTCGGTAAGATTAGTATTAATATACTTTCTGAAATTTGTTGAAGTAATCTGCATACTATCCTTCTGCGATTCAAGAACCAGAGTCCCGAGCGTATCATCCGGGGGTACATAATTAAAGCCGAGGTCATTCGGGTCTTTTTCACAGGATTGAAACACAGCCACCGAAATCAGCAGAAAAGTTAAGAGAACAAAATTAAATTTTCTAAGCATTATTCAACTAATATTTTAAAATTCCGATATAAATAAATAAAATAACATATTAATATTAAATATTCTAAATATTAAAATTCCCCTTTTAATATGATTAAAATCCCCTTGAAAACATTAAAAATCAAACGTTTTGCATATTATTCTCAATAAAACGGGCGGCATCGAGTAAATTATCGGCTATATAGAACAAATCCATATTTTCTCTTTTACATTCTTTAAACGTTCTGACCCCATAGCCTGTTAAAACAAGAATTGTTTTCAGTCCTGCATTAACACCGCATTTCACATCAGCAAAAGAATCTCCTATAAGAAAACTATCAGAAAGGTGAATACCATATTTGATTTTTGCTTTTTCAATCATTCCTGTTCCGGGTTTTCTGTCATTACTAATAACAGAATATTCAGGGATAATTCCGTCAATATGATAGGGAGAATAATAAATATCGTCAATTAAATTCTGTTCATCTTTTTGCAGAAGTGACAGTAACTCATTATTAATTAATTCAAGTTCCTGAATTGTAAGCAACCCTCTTGCGACTGCCGATTGATTAGTGACAATAATATTCAGAAAACCGAGATTTTTAAAAATCCCGAGTGCTTCAACAGTACCTTCGATTAATTTAATATCTTTTTTATCAAGGAGATAGTCAACTTCTTCATTGACCGTGCCGTCCCTGTCGAGGAAAATTGCTTTCAATGAAAAAATTATTTACTTACCTGTAACAGATTTGTACAACTCCATATATTTTCTAGCCGATGCTTTCCACGAGAAATCCTGAGCCATGCAGGTTCTAATCATATTATGCCATTTCTGTTTATTGGTTTTATAAATATTGAGAGCAATTTTAATAGTATTCAGGAAGTCTTTAGCATCATACTTATCGAATTTGAAGCCGGTACCTTCGGGTTTATTATAATTAACAATTGTATCAGACAAGCCGCCTGTATTTCTCACGACGGGAATAGTTCCATAACTAAGACTATACAACTGATTATAACCGCACGGTTCATATTTTGAGGGCATAAGCAGCATATCGGCACCTGCTTCAATATTGTGAGCAAGTTCTTCATCAAATCCGATATGAACGATTAGTTTTTTCGGATATTTTCTCTGCAAAGCCAGCAGTGACTTATGGTATTTTTCCTCGCCGAGACCTAAAATAATCAGATAAACTTTTTCCTTCATCAGGTCGGGAATAATTTTTTCGAGCAAATCAATTCCCTTTTGTTCGACGAGTCTGGTAATCATACCGAGCAGCGGGATATCCTCATCATATTCAATATTAAACTTATTCAGCAGTTCCCTTTTATTTTCATATTTAAGCGGGATTTCCTGATAAGTATATCTGTAAGGAATAATTTTATCAACACTCGGATTCCAAGTAAGATAGTCAATACCGCTGAGGACGCCTTTGAAATCCTTTTTTCTTTTAGAAAGAACATCTTCGATACCTTTATTCAATTCTTTTTCGCACAATATTTCCTGGGCATATTTAGGGCTGATAGTAGTAATTTTATCCGCATAAATTAAACCTGTTTTAAGGAAATTAAATTTATTACTCTGTCCTGCAGCCTGTTCATCGAACACATAATCGGGCAGTCCTGTTTTTTTGAATGTAGATTTCGGGAACACGCCCTGCATAGCGAGATTATGAATAGTTAAAACAGTTTTAATATCGTTTATATGCATATTATCTTTATACACAGTTTTCAGGAGTGCGGGAATGAGAGCCGTCTGCCAGTCGTTACAATGAATGACATCCGGTTTCCACTGCAGAATTTCGAGAATTTCGAGAACGGCTTTAGAGAAGAACAAAAACCGTTCATCATTATTCGAGAATTCCTTTTTAGTACGGGGATTATAATAGATACCTTTATTCTTAAAGAAGTCATTACTTTCGAGAAGATAGATTTGTGCTTTAGTATTTTTTCCGTGAATAAAGGAAGATTTAATACTGAATTTAACGGGTTTACCGAGGGCAGTAACCCTTAAATCCTTCAATCTTTTAATTTCGTGGATCTGAAGACGTCTTTCATCGAGGGGACCGTATTTAGGAGAAATTATCCGGACTTCATTATCCAGAGAATTTAAAGCCTGCGGGAGCGAATTGGAAACATCCGCAAGTCCGCCTGTTTTGGAGTATGGAAAAACTTCACTAGTAACGAAAAGAACATTATAACCCTTTTTCATCTAAGAATTTATTTTTTACAAATTTACCTTTGATATATAATTTATTCAATACAATAATTAGTCAATTAAAAATTAAGAATTAAGAATAAATATTCAATTAATCCATTACTCCTCAGATTCTGTGCAAACCGGCGAAGAAATTTTATAACTGATTTAAATTCCGAGAGTCCCCTCGTTCGCTAGGGCGAACTCGGGAGACTCTCCGGAACGGACAAGTAGTTTGGTTCAGGCTTGGCTTGGTTATTCAATTAGTTTTTAAATTCGGCGTAAGCCGGCGATAAACAAGTAACAAGTAACAAGTGACAAGTAACAAGTGACAAGTAACAAGTGACAAGTAACAAGTGACAAGTAACAAATAACAAGTAACAAGTAACAAGTGACAAGTGACAAGTAACAAGTAACAAGTGACAAGCAACAAGGCAAACATTGCGAATTTGGAACGTGGAATACGCAGAACAGTCCCGTGGACACGGGACGGAATAACTGCATTACGCATTAGATTCACTGATGGACGCGGATTAAACACAGAATAACACGGAACAAAACAGTGAC
>CAYWMV010000309.1:0-3094 GCA_964459055.1 uncultured Ignavibacteriaceae bacterium
CGTCTTTGCGTGAAATTATTTATTGCGGTTTTATGCAAAATTAAAGATTGATATTAATAAAATAATATAGTATGTTTCATTAAAAGCAACAGGTAATAAGTTCAATTTTTTTAAAATTTGTAAATTTAAAAAAACACTTATGAAAACACTCTACACTTCAATTTTAATTCTCTCATTGATATTTTTAAGTAATTTATATCCGCAAGTGAACACCGACTGGCAATGGTCTCATCCGAACCCACAGGGCAATGACATCAGATATATAAAAATGCTCACAGCAAATAACTGGGTTGCCGTCGGATATACAGGTACTCTGATGAGAACAACAAATGCGGGCAGTAACTGGGAGGTTTATTCAAATTATTTCGGAATTTATCCGGCATTTCTCGGACAGGGAAAAAATATTTACGATGCACACTTTGCAAATGCCAGCACAGGCATTGCCTGCGGCACGCAGGGATATATTGCAAGGACTATAAACGGCGGAGTTGACTGGGATTCTATCGGTTCCCCCGCAGGAACAACCGCACTCTGGGAAGTAAGTTTCGGTGATGCCAACACAGTTTACATAGGCGGAAATTCCGGATTCGCACTGAAAAGTACAAATGCAGGACTGAACTGGTTTTCAATCAGTTCTCCCTCAGGCGGTGCAAACAGAAGTGTATTTGCATTTGATGCGAATACTGTATATATGGGTTCAACAGGAGGAAATATATACAGGACAACAAACGGCGGCACGAGCTGGACTCCGATTAATACCGGTTCAAGTTCCCCAATTATTTACGGAATATATTTCTTTAATGCCAATACAGGATTTGTCAGCGGTGCATCGGGATATGTAAGATATACAACAAACGGAGGCACTTCCTGGAATATTCCGGCAGTATCCGTTACCGCATCCGAGACAAGATTATTCGGAAGAATAAGTCCCGATGAAATTTATTTACTCGGTGATGTCAACAACATTTACAAATCAACCAATTACGGCATGAGCTGGACAACAATTCCGTATAAATATTCCCAGCAGGTAATCGGGCTGGCAACCAACACCATGGATATTACAGGGAATACTATGGTTGTCTGCGGTGTAAACGGATTATTAAATGCATCCACGAATTCAGGCGTAAACTGGTTCGGAATCTCTAACGTTCTGAACAATATTAATATGTATGATATAGAATACAATTCAGGTTCAGGAAATGTCTGGGCGGTCGGCAGAGGAACGACGGGAATTTCGAATGCTATTTTGTTTTCTTCGGACAGAGGCTTAAGCTGGCGGACACAATCCACACCAACCGGAGCGGATTACAGAAGTATTTCGATGGCAGATGAAAATACAGGATGGGTAGCCGGGCAAAGCGGGACTGTCATCAGAACCACAAACGGCGGCGATAACTGGCTGGAGGTAACCAATGTTCCAACCAGTACTCAGACTTTAACACGTGTACAATTTGTCAACGCAAATACCGGCTGGATATTCGGGTATTCTGCCGGACCGAATTTATTCAAGACAACAAACGGAGGAACAAACTGGATTACGCAGACTTACGGTTCCAGCGATAACGGTGCACGATGGGCTTCAATGCTTGATGCAAGCACAGGTTATTATATCACTTATAATGTTAACGGCAGCAGAATATTTAAAACGACAAACGGCGGTGACAACTGGACAGAGAACTTATACCCCAATCCGGGAAATCTATGGAGTATAAAAATGATTAATGCAAATACAGGATATGTGTGCGGTGACGGCGGAAGATTATTCAGAACAACTGACGGCGGCGCAAACTGGTTGACAGTAACTCCTCCGGGAAGTAATAATTACACTTCAACAGACTGGTATGATATTGACAACGGAGTCATAGGTGCGGGAAGCGGTTACACCGCAAGAACTACAAACGGCGGACAAAGCTGGCTAATCAGGAACACAGGCGGCTCTTCTGTATGGAATCTGGAAATGACTCATCCCGATACAATATGGTGTTCGCAATATTTAGGTTATATCTTCAGATATATTTCCGGAATTACAATCGGAATAACAGAATGGAAAAATGAAATTCCGGAAAATTTTATATTGAAGCAAAATTATCCTAATCCGTTTAATCCGACTACGACTATAGAATTCGGTTTGAAAAAAGCAGGTGTCGTTTCATTGAAAGTCTATGACATAACAGGAAAACTTGTTGATGTGATTTTAAATGAAATGCAGTTTAATGCAGGCTCTCTGAAAGTTACTTACGATGCATCGGAATTATCATCGGGAGTTTATTTCTATTCGCTCGATGTGGATAATAAGAGAATAGATACGAAAAAAATGATGCTGATAAAGTAGAAAGTTTATAAAGTTCATAAAGTTCATAAAGTTCATAAAGTTTATAAAGTTTTTAAAGTTTTTAAAGTTCATAAAGTTTATAAAGTTTATAAAGTTCATAAAGTCTTTAAAGTTCATAAAGTTCATAAAGTTCTAAAGTTCATAAAGTTTTTAAAGTTTATAAAGTGGAACAGCGTATAGGGCAGTCTTGTGGACTATCACTCAGGCTGAAAGTATGATTTTATGTATATCAGTGTTATTCAGTGAATTTCAGTGTCTTCAGTGTTTTGGAAGCGTATTAATAGAATTGCGTGAAATTCAAAATGATTCTTTTATTATTAATTCTTCATTTTTAATTTATAACCCGGACAAGCCGGAACCAAACATAAGGTATTTCTCGCAAAGACGCAAAGAGGCAAAGGCGCAAAGAAAAAAAACATTAAAAATATTTATTGTGGATTTAGTGAAAATTTTAGTGATTTTAGTGTTAACATGAGTAATACAGAATTTTCTATTAGTTTAATTTTCTTTCCATTTTGTACAGAATTTGAATACTAATGGACTAATTGATTCGCGGCGCTGTGGTTTATACAAAAGACAATCCACAGAACTGACCTACATTTATTTTACCATTTTTTCAGCATAAAAAAATCCATAACTTTCATTAAATTAAAACATAAACGTTATGGGAAATAAAATTATTGCTTTACTGGTTTTAATAGCAGGGGTGCTGTCAATAAATCTTTCAGCACAAAATATCAACTGGGTTCAGACAAGCGGACC
>CAYWMV010000310.1:0-3081 GCA_964459055.1 uncultured Ignavibacteriaceae bacterium
AAAATAATAAGGACGCTTCAAAACGGATAAAATATATGTTTTAAAAAACTTAAATTAATAGTATATTCAATAAATCAAAAAAAAGGCAATGAAAACAGACAATAAAAAACCGTTCAGATTAAGCGGATACATAACGCTGGTTTTAGTGCTGGCAGTACTCCTTACGTTTTCAGCATTTAATTTCAGAACAGAAGAGAATGCCGACCACAAGTACGTAGGTGTAACCAAATGCGTAGGTGCATGCCACAAGACAGAGGCACAGGGAAAGCAACTGGACATCTGGAAAAACTCTGCACATGCAAATGCCTGGAAAACACTGGAAACCGAGGAAGCAAATAAAATCGCAAAAGAAAAAGGTTTTGACAAGCCAGCGGTAGAAGTTCCGGAATGCGTGAAATGCCACGTATTAAGCAAAGAAATAAATCCCGACGAATTAGCGGAAACATTTGACAAAACGGAGGGTGTTCAGTGCGAAAGTTGCCACGGACCGGGTTCAGATTACATGAAACTTTCCATAATGAAGGACAGGCAGAAATCAATAGAAAACGGATTATTTATTCCTCAAAACAAAGAAGAATTCTGCACAGGATGTCACAACGACCAGAGTCCGACATTCAAAGGATTCGATTACGAATCATACTGGGCGAAGATACAGCATTACAAACCGGAAAGTAAATAAAATTTATAATTCGAGGACTTTATCCCGTTAAAAGCGGGATAAAGTCTAATTTATTTAATTTATAAAAGGAATATGGAGAAAAGAATTTTCTACCCCGTTATTTTTATTCTGCTCCTATTTTTTATTATTCCCCTCCATTCACAGACGATAAGTACGAGGTTGAGCACTTATTTTTACACCTGGGAGAGATATGACTCAATTCTTCCGAGCGGTGATTATTCATCCACGAACCATCTAAGAGGATATCAGAATCTGCTGTTCGATATATCCGAAGGGAAATGGTCATTCAGCACATCGGTACAGACGGAAGAAGACGTGATAGAGAAATCCGGCAGGGGATTTGCCTACAGGTTTTACAATGCATACATAAAAGGGAGCAATCTCTTCGATGCACTTGACGTAAAACTCGGGAGGCAGTACATATCTGCAGGAGCGGGCAGAGGCACACTTGACGGTCTAAATCTGAAGTTGAAATTAGGCAAGGAGAAGGAGTTTCATCTGACCGGTTACGCGGGCGGATTAACTCCTTACACTTATGATTTCAGTGATTACGGAGTATTCTTCAAGAATTTTGCATACGGCGGGCAATTTTCTTATTTCGGAGTAAAAGACCTGAAATTATCCGTAAGTTATTTCAACAAGCACAGAAAGCCGTTATCATACACGACCGTGCGAGCGGATTCATCTTTTAATCTAACAAATTACCTAGTTGACATAGATGAATTTGCAGACCAGTTAGGCGGATTTGATTTTTCCTACTGGAACCGGCGATATAATTTTTACGGAAAATTATATTACGATTTCAATTTAAAGAAACTATACAGAGGAGAAATCAACGGCAGTGTTAACGCAACAGACAAGATAAAGTTTTCACTCGGTTACACATACCGTCAGCCGCAAATAAGTTACAATTCAATTTTCTGGGTATTCAACTACAGGCAATACAATGAAGTTGAGGCAGGAGTAGATTATCTGCTGAACAAGAGTTTCAATTTCTACGCAAAAGCAGCGAACGTATTTTACACAGACGAAAACTCATTGAGAGTTCAATTAGGCTTCTCCCATCCGAATTTCGGATTAAGTTTAATCAAGTACACGGGATATGCGGGAGAATCGGACGGAGTTTACGGATACTTCAATTACGAACTACTGAAATCCAAACTTGCATTAACATCCGGGCTGAATTACTCAAAATACAGGATAAAGAATTATTCAGATGAAAAGGAAGATTCGTTCAGCGGTTTACTCGGATTCACATACAGACCAATAAACAGGGTATCCATTGACGTACAGGGACAGTTAATAAGCAACCGTATATACAAAACCGACACAAGATTTTTAGTCGGAATTAATTACTGGTTATTCAGCAAACTTTAAAAGAATCCAAGATGAAAGTATTAAAAATTTATTTAATAATATTAGTTTCTTTAATTCTGTTCATCACATTCACTGCCTACAATGTGTCAACATCAAAGAGCCAGCAAAATGTATATCACACGATAAAGAAGGAACCTCCGCAGGACAACAGGGAAATAATAAAATTCAACCATTCAAAGCACATAGTTGATGCGGGAATGGTATGTCAGGATTGCCACACGAAGGCACCGACATCAGACAAATCGGAAGATGCATTAACACCAATCAAAAAAACCTGTGCTAACTGTCACGATGTTGACGACACAAAAGAATGCAATTTATGCCATTACGACGGGATACAGAAAAAACTTGTACCCACAGTAAAAGAGTTAAGTTTTTCACACAAGAAGCACATAAGTGCGGGCAAGAAATGTGAAGATTGCCACATCAATATGGGCAAATACAAATATTCGAATGACAATCCGAACAAATATCCTTCGATGGATAACTGTTACGCCTGTCACAACGACAGAGAAGTAACGAATGCGTGTGAAGCGTGCCACACAAACACAACGAATTTAATACCCGTAAATCATTTAAGTTCAAATTTCTTAAATGAGCACAAAGGAGTAATAAATTTATCGGACAAGAACAACAACTGCATGATGTGTCATTCCGACAATTTCTGTCAGGTATGTCATTCCGCATCCGGATATAAAGGAAAGAATGCGGCAAACGATTTCTTTGCTCCTTATTACACAAAAGGAACGGGAACGATAAGAACGCGTGCAGAACTTCAGAAATTAAACACGGTACACAGCATAAATTATTTATACACACACGGACTGGACGCTCAGCAGAAGTCATACGAATGCAAGACCTGCCACGACGCCGGTAATTTCTGTGCCGCTTGTCACAGCAACGGCGGAAACATAATGACAGGAATAATGCCGAAGAGTCACACAAATCCCAATTTTAAGACGATAGGAGTAAACACAGGCGGCGGATTACACGCCGAACTGGCGAAAAAGGATATTGAATCCTGC
>CAYWMV010000311.1:0-3069 GCA_964459055.1 uncultured Ignavibacteriaceae bacterium
AATTTTTTGCCAATTTACGCAGAATTTAAAAACTAATGGAATAACCCCGTTCAAGCCGAAACCAAAATATTTTCATCGAACAGTGAATATTGAATATTGAATATTGAATATGGTGTTTCGAATGCGTAATGGTGGTACCTGTTCACTGTGACGAATTCAGCAGTCTGATAAAGTTCGCCATTTTGCATAGAATTTAACATATAACAGATTAATCGTCGTCGTCTGCCTCTTCCCCGCCCGGTTTCCTGATTCCGTATTTCTTCATTAGGGTCTGGAAATTCGACCTCTGCATACTGACTTCTTTTGCTGCCCTCGATATGTTCCAGTTGTTCTTCTTTAATGCCTCTGTCAGAAATAACTTCTCTATTTCATAAATTGAAGTTTCCCTTATCTGCTTCTTTAGTAAATTCAGTTCGTATATACTTTTCGGTATGCTCGAAACAGATGACTTGTCGGGTTTGTATAATGCGTCTGTTACGTCTATAGGACGTATCTCGTTTGTCTCCGATATTATCACGAGTCTCTCTATTGTATGCTGCAGTTCTCTTACGTTTCCCGGCCAGTGGTAATTCCTCAGCATATCCATCGCCTCCAGGTCAACAGTTTCTGTTTTCCTTCCCATAGATTCGGAATATTTTTTCAGAAAAAACATTACAAGTTCAGGAATATCGTCCCTTCTGTCCCGCAATGGAGGAAGTTTTATCGGAAATACGTTTAACCTGTAATATAAATCTTCTCTGAATGTTCCTTCTTCTGCAAGTTTTTTCAGATTTTGATTTGTCGCAAATATCAGCCTCACATCAACTTTTTTTGTTGTAGTGCTGCCGACCGGTATGTACTCTTTTTCCTGAATTACTCTAAGCAGCCTTGCCTGAACTTCAAGAGACAGATTTCCGATTTCATCAAGAAAAATTGTGCCCCCGTCCGTTGCTTCGAAAATTCCCTTCTTGTCGGAATAGGCGCCCGTAAAAGAACCTTTAGTATGCCCGAATAATTCGCTCTCTATGAGCGTTCCTGATAAGGTTGATATATCAACTGCAAAAAAATTTTTATCTTTTCTGTTGCTTCTGTTGTGTATTGCCTGTGCCGTTAAATCTTTTCCTGTGCCGCTTTCCCCGAGTATTAATACCGTGCTGTCTGTGGGGGCAACTTTATCTATCAGACTGTAAACCTCGCACATCTGAGGACTCTTGCCGATGATGCCTTCGAATCCTACTGATTGCGTGTAATTGAACTTATCGCTGACCGTGTCAATTATTTTTTTTCTTTCTATCGCTTTGCTTAATACTGCCAGCAGTTCGTTCGGAGTAAATGGCTTCGGTAAATAATCGTATGCCCCGAACCGCATCGTTTCAACCGCCGATGATATTGTTGCATATCCCGTTATCACAACAATAACTGTATCGGGATATTTCAGTTTGACTTCTCTTATCACTTCCATTCCGCCTATGTCCGGCATTTTTAAATCGGTAAAAACAACATCGAATTTTTCTTCTTCGAGAATTTTAAATGCCTGCTTTCCCGATGTTGCCCACTTTACCAGATGACCTGCACGTAAAAATATTTTTTCACAGCTCTGGCAGATTACAGGTTCGTCGTCAACAACTAATATTTTTATCTGTATGTCGTTCATTCACTTTCGTGCGAAATTATCGGAAGATGTATTATAAAAGTTGTGCCTTTTCCTATCTGACTTTCAAGGTTAATGGTTCCGCCGTGCTGCTCAACTATTCCGTAACTCAGTGCAAGCCCTAATCCGGTTCCGTTCTCTTTTGTCGTAAAGAAGGGGTCAAAAATCCTCGTGCGAAGTTCTTCCGGTATTCCTGTTCCAGTATCTGTTATCCTGATTTCTATAAAGTCCTTTATAGGTATCACCTTTGTTTCAAGTATTAATTTTCCGCCTTTCGGCATTACGTCCGCAGCGTTTAATATCAGATTTATAAATACCTGCTGTATCTGGTCGGGGTCTGCCATTATCTGAGGCAGTTTTTCGTCAAGCGTTTTCTCTATCGATATGTTTCTGAATGATGTCTGATTCCTTACAAGTAATATGATGTTATCTATTAGTACGTTAACGTCTGTCTGCTTTTTCTGCGGCTTTGTCTGTCTCGAAAAATCCAGCAGCCTCTTTACAATTTCCCTGCACCTTATCGTTTCGTTTACTATTACCTGAACGTCTTCCTTTCTCGGGTCGTCTTTTTCGAAATCTTCTAAAAGTAAACTCGCATTCGTGAGTACTCCCGTTAACGGATTGTTTATTTCGTGGGCAACTCCCGCTGCAAGTTTGCCGAGTGAGGCAAGTTTTTCCGAACGGAATAACTGACCGTGTATCTTCTTGATTTCCTGCGTTCGCTCCTCTACTTTGTGCTCAAGTTTTGTCCCCCATTCCTCGAGTTCTTTCTGCTCTTTCTCCAGTTCTTTCGCCATGTTGTTGAGTGATGCGGCAAGATTCTCTACTTCCCGAGGCGCGTTCTTTATGTTGAATTCGTACCTGTAATCTCCTTCCGCTATTTTTCTCGCTACTTCCTCTATCTGCTTTAATGGCGCCGATATTTTCCTCGCTATGAAAAGTGCGATTATGTATATGAAATTAATTACTATTATTGCCACTATGCAGAAAATCAGTATTGTCTTGAATAATAAATCGTTGTATGGCTTCTTCAGTAATCCAACGTATATGATGCCGACTATTTTATCGTCTGTGTCTTTTATCGGCTGGTATGCACTGATGAACCAGGAATTTACTACGAATGCCTCTCCTATGTATCTTTCGCCTTTTTCAAGTACATTGTTATATACTTCTTCCGATACTCTCGTCCCGATTGCGTAACTGCCGTCGTCGTTCTTTACGTTTGTTGCAATTCTTAAATCTTTCATAAATATTGTAGCGGTTCCTACCTGCTGCCCTTCGTAAACTGCACCTTCGTGTACTATCTCATTTATTTTGTTTACGAGTTCGTGATTGCGGTTTAATAATATTCCCGATATCAGCACTCCTACAAGCGTCTTCTCTTTGTTGAATATTGGTACTGCGGATTTGATTACCATCCCGTTTGTCTCTACACTGTC
>CAYWMV010000312.1:0-3056 GCA_964459055.1 uncultured Ignavibacteriaceae bacterium
ATAGAAAGCAGGAGTATTATTCTTGGTATATAGTCATAGAAGGCAGGAATATTTTTTTAGGATATTGTCATAGAATTAAGTCATAGAAGGCAGCAATATGTTTTTGGATACAGTTTTGGGAGTATATATAGCCAGATGGGGTAAAAAAATCCTTCCCGAGAATTATCAGGGGAAGGATTAAAAAATAATCGAACGAATAATATTATTTAAATTTTTTTACGAAGTCTTTCAATACATCATTCAGGTCTGGTTTTCCGATTTCCTGCAAGTCATAAGAAATTCTCGCGGTAGTATTTTTAATATTTACAATTCTTCTAAGGTCAATCGGAGTCCCAATAATAACCGTATCGCAAGGAACTCTGTTGATAGTTGTTTCAAGGTCTTTTATCTGTTTATCGCCATAGCCCATTGCGGGAAGCAGAACTCCGATTCCGGGATATTTCGCATAAGTTTCACTAATACTTTTCACGGCATAATTTCTCGGGTCAACGAGTTCCCTTGCTCCGAATTTGTGGGCAGCGATAGTACCCGCTCCGAATTTCATTTCGCCGTGTGTAAGAGTAGGACCATCTTCCACGACAAGCACTTTTTTACCTTTTATTTTGGACAAATCATTTTTATTGTCGAGGGAAATAGGTGATGCCGCTTCAACCAGCACCGCTTTCGGATTAACACTTAAAATATTATCTCTGACTTTCTGAATATTTTCGGGATGAGCGGAATCAATTTTATTCAGCACAACAACATCAGCAATATGGAGATTAGTCAAACCGGGGAAGTAAGAGAGTTCGTGTCCCGGTCTGTGCGGATCAGTAACAGTGATAACGAGGTCTGCTTTATAGAACGGGAGGTCGTTATTGCCGCCGTCCCATATAATAATATCGGCTTCTTTCTCTGCTTCTCTGACGATGGCTTCATAATCAACGCCCGAATAAATTACATTACCTCTTGCGACGTGCGGTTCATATTCTTCCATTTCCTCGATAGTGCACTTATGTTTTTTCAGGTCGTCAATAACGGCAAAACGCTGAACTTTTTGTTTCACCAAATCACCATACGGCATCGGATGTCTGATTGCGACAACTTTTTTACCCATTGCCATCAGGATTTCAATAACTCTTCTTGAGGTCTGGCTTTTGCCTGCGCCTGTTCTTGCGGCGACAACAGCGATAACGGGTTTTTTAGATTTTATTGCAGTCTGTTCATAGCCGAGAAATTTAAATGCCGAGCCTGCGGCATTAATTTCAGCACCTTTACTCATAACATAACTGAATGAGACGTCGGAATAAGAAAAGACAACTTCTTCAATTTTATATTTCTTAATTAACGAAATCAGGTCTGATTCAGGGAAAATGGGAATTCCTTTTGGATATAATTTACCGCTCAATGCGGCAGGATATTTCCTGTCGTCGATATAAGGTATCTGGGTTGCAGTAAATGCAACTACGTCATAGAGAGGATTGTTGCGGTAATAGACATTGAAATTATGAAAATCCCGCCCGGCAGCTCCCATAATAATAATTTTCGTTTTTGCCATATATTTAAGTTTAAATTTACCTGAATTTATTACTAAATAATTAGATAAATATAGCAATATTTAAACTTAAATTTTAGTCAAAATGCCATAAAATTTGGGGATTTAAGCAAAAAAATAATACAGAAGACAGTCATAGAATATGGTCTTAAAAAGCAGTCATTAACAATATTAAGAATTCTGATTTATCAGATTATTAATACGGAAAATTTCAATGATTCACGTGGAAGTTTATATTTTATAAAAACAGATTAGGTATAATCTAAAAGGAATCAGTGATAAAAGGGGAGTGCTTATGGTAATTCAATTGCAGAAATATGAAAAAAGTTTTTAATTAATCCGGAAATGAGTCAGCGTTCGATAACCATTTTGCGGACTTCTGTTTTAGAACTTGTTTTTATTCTGTAGAAGTAAGTACCGGGTTCCAGTTTTGAGCCGTCGAAATCAACGGAATACGTTCCCGGTTCACGGTCTCCGTCAACGAGAGTTTCGATATCGCGTCCGAGTCTGTCGTAAACCGAAATTTTTATGTAAGTTGATTCACTGAGAGTATAATTAATTGAGGTAGTTGAAGAGAACGGATTCGGATAATTACTGGCATTAAAATACGAGCCGGCATCTTTCTTATCTTTTTTAACGGGGTCATAATCCTGTCCGAGATTCATTACTTCGGTAATCAAAGCGATTCCCGTTTCGAACGGTGCTTCTTCGTACTCGGCACCGGTTTCAAAATCGAATCTCACGCCGAAAGACTCCGACTGAGTAACGGTAAAATTATCATTGAATTTAGAAATAATTTTAAATTCATCAGGGGACAATTTAAAAATGATATTTTTCCAGCCGTTGAACATAAGTGAAGCAGGTTTAGACGAAACAAGAATATCCTGATCTTCATTAAAGACTCCGTTCTGGTCAACATCATAGATAATAGAGAAAACAAAATTTAAATCATTCTTGACGCCCTGAACCATAACATTAATCAGGCAACTATCCGAAAACACGAAGGGAAGTTTTTTCTGGAAGGAACCCAGGAAAGTACCGGGTTTTACGGATTCATTTTTATAAATTATTGCATAACCGCTGTCATTATCCTGACTGAAGGAGAACTTCACATCGACACCCTGCCAGGACCAGCCGGGGAGGTCTTTTTTTCCGAAAGCATCATAAACATTAATCTGGGGAAACAAATCTGCATTCAACAGCAAGACGAATAAAATTACACTAATCCCGCGAATAATAATTTTGTTAAACATAAAAAGTTTGAGAAAAATTTTTTTGATGAATTATCTAATCAGTGTCATTCTTTTAACGGAAACATATCCGTTAATCTGCAACTTATAAAGATAAACTCCGCTTGGTAAATCCTGTGCGTCGAATTCGACTTCGTACACACCGGGTTTCTTATTTTCATAAACCAATACGCTCACTTCCTGACCGACGAGATTGAAGACACTAAGATAGACGAATCCTTCTTTATTAATTTTAAAACTTACATTATTTACTGCATGAATAGATCTTTTGG
>CAYWMV010000313.1:0-3046 GCA_964459055.1 uncultured Ignavibacteriaceae bacterium
ACATATATGATATTTCAGGAAAAAGTGTGTATGATATGACCGCGAACAATCTTGACGCGGGAAATTATAAATTAACTCTTGATTTCGGCACAATGAATCTTCCGAGCGGTATATATTTCTGCAAGTTCATTGCGATAAATGAAAAAGGATTAAAGCAGTATTCGGAAACGAAAAAATTAATGTATGTAAAATAAAATTATAAAATATTAACAGGGCAGAGGCTCCTTTATAACCAACCTAAGTTATTTTCGGATATTCCTTTTCTTACGGAATAGCCTCGCCCTATTTAATTAAAAATAATCATTTAAAATAATTTAAGAAAGGAGAGATATGAAAATAAAAGAAAAATAATCAGTCGAATAAAACAGTACGAATTCATTATCAGGAACTGACAGCAATGAATTAATTTCAGAAAACTAACTTTATTCACAAACAATTTTTCTAATTTTAAATTAAAATTTTATGAAAGTAAAATTATTCATCACAGTGTTTGTTATTTTCATAATCGTTGTAAATGTGAAATTGTTTTCACAAAACGATTATATGAAAGACCGGTTTACAATCGGTGTTTATAACTGGGTTATGAAACCGGATTTCAGAGGGAATCATATTCAGAATTATCGAAATTTAAACCTGAATGCAAATTTTAGTTTTACGTATCGGGGTGATTACGATACAAACGCAATAAATTTGGACGGATATAATGTTAATGTAATTAATTATTTACCAACATTTAACAGTACAATTTCCGATTTATATACTTCTCAGCCGGATTATTTCAAACAAAAAACATATTTTGAAAGGGCGAAAGTATTGAGAGGAGCCTGCGGACAGAGAAGCACATATCAGGCAGAATATCCGGGAACTTACAATTCAAAATATCCGGGATACGGATACCAGAGTTCACAAACAGGACAAAATTATACGGAAAATTTTAATGGCGAAACTGTAACAGGAAGGAAATGTGTGGTACCGATTGATAATATCGGAGGATATATTGTTAAGGATTTATATGAAAATATTGAACAAATAAACAGATTAGTAACTGACCCTTCAAAAATAAGCATGAAATACTTCTGGTCGGATAAAAAAGATGATGATTATTTTTGGGTTGTCAAACCAAGAATGAGGATAAAAGTTGAAGATTTTAATGACCCTTATAAAAAGGAATTAACAGTAGTCAGAATTGATGTGAAAAGATATGACGGAACTAAAATATCAAATGATGAACAATTTACCATTAAAGTAAAGGATTTTGGAGATTATTATGAAAATTACTCGGGCGAGTATGTTGAAAATTTCTATATTTATCAAACCCAAACAACCTTTATACCTCGATTAAAAGTTGATGCTGATACTCTAACTGAAGGTGTTAATTTACAAAATTTAAATAATTCTCAGGTTGATTACGCAATTTACTGGCCCGGAACAGTTGATGTCTGGTTAGATTATGTACGGCTTGATGACGAGTGGGCTCATTATTTATTTACAGACCCATCAGGAACTGCGTTAGGGAATAGATGGAAATTTCATCAAAAAATTGCTGAGGAAGTTAATGCTTTAAGTACTTTGGATGGTTTCGGATATTTCTATGTTGATGAATATGCATATAATAATTATCCTTGCATAGCAGAAGTTAACAGAATTATCAAAACCATAAATCCGAACACCGGATTAGTTGCTATGAATTGGGAATTGTCATGTTTTTGCAGAGGCGGAAATGATGAACTTAGAAATCAGCCTTTTAATATTTATTACGATACGCTATATTCATCTAAAGCAGTTACAGATATTCTAACAAGCGAATCTTATCCCTTTCATATTCATACGCCATTGCCCAGTCATTTTACAATACCGGAAAATTTACCGCAAAACGTAAGAGATGATTATGAAATTGCAATGACAGATGAGGAATACAATGATTTAGTAAACTGGGCTTTAGAAGAAAGTCTTCAGGAAGCCGTCAATAGTGATATATTGAACTTTTATGAACTTGGGACCTATAGAAAAGCAGCAAAACTGATTAAGACAGCAAAAACTGAAGGAAAAAATATAACATTCTCATTATCAATTCAAAACCATTCCTTCGAATCCGGATATGCCGAAAACGGACCTTATGGATTAAGGGAACCTACGAATCAGGAAATTTCTTTACAGTCTTATTTAACATTAGTATACGGAGCGAAGCAGATTATGGATTTCTCCTATAATACTGAATCAATTTCCGTCGGAGGAGAAGTATATCACGATTACGGACTACTCGAAGAAGGCAACGAAGAAGTAAGAACTTATAATTATTATGGTCAACCAAAATGGGATTTTGTATGCAATTTGAATTTTAAATTACGGCAAATTGGAGAAAAAATGTATCCGACCAACCAGCCGGGAAAACATTTGATATATTCTGATTCAAGAACAATAAATACAATTTTTCAGAATGAACATCCTGATTATCAGTATGGTCTTCCTTTCAGTTTTGTATCCGATATAAAATCAATTTATCCTGATGAAAACTGGAATTTTCCTGAAATTAATTTCGACGATGTTCCCAAACGATATTGGGAAATAGGCACATTCAATCCTCCATTGAATGATTTATCTGAAAAATTCAGCAAATATTTTATAATGCTGAATAAAAGATGCACTCCTGCAACTGAAACTACTTACGGTGATATTAGAAATTTGAAGATTAAATTTAATCCAAACGAACTCACGGGCTTCAACAACTGGGCATTAATTGACCCATTGACAAACTCAATAATTACAGTTATCGACAAAAATTCAAATTATTATTACGATGCAGGAATATTTCAACCGGGAGAAGGAAAATTATTAAAACTCGCACCTGTGATGCAGGAGGGCGGAACATTTGTATGTGATGAAGAAGTAATAAATCAGCAATTTGTGTGTAAAGGATTGGTAAATACCGGCGGATATGATTTAACGATTAAATCGGAAAATTCAGGTCAAACAAATATTTCATTTAAACAAAATTCAAAAATTTATGCAGAATACAGTGAATTGATTCATATTGAAGGTGCTTCTT
>CAYWMV010000314.1:0-3037 GCA_964459055.1 uncultured Ignavibacteriaceae bacterium
AGGTCTGATAACGGAAAAATATTCTACATTTCCTGCTTTTGATGAGATAATAATTCTTCAACTGCCTGTATTATTCTCGGACCGGGACGGGAAATCAAATCGGCGTTAACAGTAATAATTTTTTTATTGCGGAATGCGTTTGTTTCATTCAGGTATTTTCCGAGTTCCGGCGGATAATTCCCGTCTTTATCCGTTAATTCCGAGGTAAGAATTATATAGTCCGGATTTTTCAACAGCACATCTTCATAATTAATTGCCGGGTAAGGCATTAATTCATTTTCATAAATATTAGTAAATCCCGAGAGATTTATTACCTGATTTATATATGTGGATTTGTTTACGGTTATCAGAGGATTGACTGATACAAGTATTAATGTTTTAGGTCTTGGATTTATTTTATTTGTAATTTCAGGAAAACTTTTTTCGGCTGAATCTATTTTGTTAATCATCATTTCCGCATTATTTTCTTTTCTGCATATTTTTCCGAAATCGGAAAGCATTTTCTTAATTCCGTCAAGGTCGCGCGGATTTGTAACGAATATTTGGAAACCTGCGTTTGCTAATGCCTGATATGAAGCCTGAGAATTACCTTCGACTGTTAATAAAATTAAATCGGGTTTCAGTGAAGAAATTATTTCAATATTCGGGTCGAGCATACCGCCTATGATGGTTTTTGTTTTTGCTCCTTCGGGGTAATTGCAGTATGATGTAACGCCGATTAATAATGAATCCGCACCTATTGAATACAGTGCTTCCGTAATATTGGGAGCGAGGCTGATTATTCTTTTTGGTTTGTGTTTTAATTCAATTTCATTGCCGAGGTCGTCTTTTATCGAGAATTGCAGGTTATCAGGCGGCTGTTGCTTTGAGCAGGAAAGGAGTAGGGAGAGGAATAATAATGTCATTATTTTTCTAAAGCAGGAACTTAGGAAAAACCGGTTAACATTCTTCTTGTCATCCTGAACTTGTTTCAGGATCTCATAGTCTGATATTTTGTTGTATAAAGATGCTGAAATAAATTCAGCATGACAAAATTCATCATTCACCATTCGCTAACCTGTATGCAGTTAAATATGCAAGCCTTGTAATCTTTTCATACAATTCCGGTTTTAATGTTCCGACGTCGTCGGTAGGAAGATGTAAATGTTCATAACCGTTTGTTGTTACGAAATAAAGACACTGAACACCCTTCTCAAAAAACGGAGTAGCATCCGCACCTCCGCCTTTCCATGTATTTTTTACCATCATATCTATAAAGAGCGAATCCATTTCATTAGCGATCTTCCAGAGTTCGGGAGCACTCAACCCGTTTCCCGCCATTATACTGTCGCCGTTGGAAACGCAGTCGAGGTTCAGCATAGCATTAGTATTTTCAAGCGGCACAATCGGATTGTTTACATAATGGTATGCTCCGTTGAGCCCTGTTTCCTCATTTGAAAAAAGTAAAAATAGAATCGAACGCTTGGGTTTTATTTCGAGTCCGGAGAAAGCTCTTGCAATCTGCAGTACGGCTGCCGAGCCTGATGCATTATCATTGGCGCCGTTGTAAATTATTTTCCCCTGGCTGCCGACGTGGTCAAGATGTGCACCGATTATAATGTATTTATTCTTCAGAACAGGGTCGCTTCCTTCAAGAATTCCCGCTACATTCATTGTATTCCTTGCAGGGTCGTATTTTGCATTAACTTCAATGAATGCCGTTCTGCCGGTTTCAACGGAATTTGGTAACTGCGTTTCATCAATTTTTTTCTGCAACTGACTCAATGTATAACCCGAATTTTCTAAAATATCGTCTGCAACTTTAATATCAATCTGCAGCATGGGATGATTTGCAAGGTGCTGTCCTTTCCCGTCCATAACACTTCCGATTGGTTTCTGCGGATTTTTATCGTTTGGTCTCGGAACAAACAAAGTGGCAAGGGCTCCTTTACCGTAAGCAATTTCAGATTTTGCTCTCAGGGAATTATATTTTTCTTTGGTATCCGTATTCCGGTCGGCATTCTGTTTAAAGATTAATACTATCTTTCCGCTTACATCAACGTCTTTGTAATCATCGTAATAGGATTCCGAAATTCCGTATCCGCAGAAAACTACGGGTGCCGAATATTTTCCGCTGCCTGTAAATCCTCTGCAGGAAAAATCAGTTCCGTGAATGTAATATGATATATTGTTGTCTTTATATATACCGAATTTCGCATCTGAAATTTCATTGTATTCTGTAAAAAAATACTGAAAGAAACTTCCTCTGACGGCCGGCTTCAGTCCTGCTTGTAAAAACTGTTTTGCCATATAATCCGCAGCCGTTTTGTATTCCTGACTTCCGCTTAACCTTCCTTTCAGTTCATCGGAAGAGAGGTACGTAACTGTTTCTATCAAATCTTTTTGTGTAATTACATTAAATCCTTTCAGCATATTTTCGTCAGGAGTCTGGGGGAATAATATTCCGGATGAAAATATAAATAATAATAATAATAATTTTTTCATTTTGTTTTTAAGTTTTCAGTTTTTTCTTTTTAGCGGCGGGGAAGAGTACATTATTTAAAATTAATCTGTATCCCGGTGAATTCGGATAGAGGTCAAGATTCGTAGCGGGGGCACCTACCAGATGCTGATAATCCTCAGGGTCGTGTCCGCCGAATAGCGTGAAAGTTCCTTTTCCGTAATTTCCGTGAATGTATCTTACCATATCGGAATTTTCATTCATTCCGAGTATAGTAACATTTTTTTTAAGGTATTGTTTGTTAAAACCCGAAGTCTGCCCCATAGTACCTTTAATCAATGACGTGTGGCATTGAATCAGCATCGTCGGGACAGGGTCTAACTTGGCAGAAAAATCCACTAACTTATAATTGTCATTGTACTGTCCGACGTAAAACAACTGGGGAGTTATATCAATATTGGAATATTCATACTGCAGCGGGTCGAGTATTACCTGAAAATTTTCAAAAGCAATGCAGTCGGAAAAATCGAGTTTTGAATTTGCATCAGGGTCAAAAGGGTCGCCGTCATATATTTCGGCGCAAATATCCGTATATTG
>CAYWMV010000315.1:0-3025 GCA_964459055.1 uncultured Ignavibacteriaceae bacterium
ATGGTTTGTCATTCTCCGAATTGCTTAAAAGCGATTTACTCTCTCCTGCCGGATTAACATTCTACGGAGGTTTGATTACAGCAATTTTATTGATAATCATTTACTGCCGTATTAAAAAATTATCAGTATTAATGATATTTGATTCAATGTCACCATCTGCAGCGATCGCATACGGGGTTGCAAGAATCGGATGTCATCTATCAGGGGACGGATGTTACGGCGTCGCAGTGAACAATACGCCTTGGGAATTCTTAGGAACCATATATTCTAAAGGTATAGTTCCGACTAAACCCGGTGAGCTCGTACTGCCTACTCCTTTATTTGAACTTGGAGCAGCAGTAATAATTTTCGTGATTTTATGGATGATGAGAAAGAAAATGAAATACAACGGACAATTATTCTATTATTATCTGATATTTACAGGAATTCCCAGATTGCTCGTAGAATTTGTCAGGCGAAATCCCCATGTAATATTCGGATTAACACAGGCACAAATAATATCGGTTTTAATGATACTGGTTGGAGTAATAATGCTTTTAATCAGCAGGAACAAAAAGGACGATATCGTTAAAGTGAAAGCAAATTCCCTTGAAAAAAATAACAGAAAAACTTAACTTTAAGATTATGATTTTTAATAATTTGTAAAATAATACTTAAATGAAAAGAACATATCAGCCCAGTAACAGAAAACGTAAAAATAAACACGGTTTCAGGGACCGCAATTCCTCTAAGGACGGGAGAAAAGTACTGGCTAGGAGACGACAGAAAGGCAGAAAGAAACTTACTGTTAGTGATGAATTCACCCGCAAATAATTACGGTTTATTTCAGAAGAAAAAAAGAATAGCAAAAAGTGAAATCATCAGGGGATATAACTCATACACAGACGTTATAAAATCCTCAAAAATAAAAATCAGCGGAAGGATAAAAGTCCTATACAAATTTGGCAAATCTGAAAGTACGGAAATTTTCTCAAGCCCACAAACTATATTCAGTACGAAAGTGGGTTTTTTAATATCGAAGAAGTTATTTTCCAAAGCGGTGACGAGAAATAAGATAAGAAGACAGTTAAAAGAGTCATACCGAATTTTAAAAGGAAAATACACAGAAAAGAACAAACCACAGTTTAATCTGGCACTGATATTCTCACTTTCGCGAAGCGGTAATGATTATGTAAAAAAACACAGCAGGTTAGATTTCAAGGAAACTAAAAAGGACATGGATACACTTCTCGATAAAATTTTTAAAGAAGCGAAAAGATACATTTAATGAAATACATATTAATATATACGATAAAGATTTATCAAATAGCAATATCACCTTTATTTCCGGCATCCTGCCGATTTCATCCCACCTGTTCAAACTATTCGATAGAAGCCATCAGCATTCACGGAATTTTAAAAGGTACATATCTCACCGTATTGAGGATATTCAAATGCCATCCTTTTCATAAAGGCGGTTACGATCCTGTACCTGAAAAAAATTTAAAATCAAAATTTAAAAGTTTTAATGGATAAAAAGTCAATAATAGGATTTGTTTTAATAAGCATCATATTAATCGTCTGGCTGTTCTGGATGCAAAGCAATCAGCAATCGAGAATACAGACTACAAAGCAGCCGGTGCAAGAGCAGGTTCAGAGCAACATTACCGATACAGTAGAAGCAAAGAAAGATTCCGTAATTTCCGAACAAAAACCGGATACAGCGGCAAAACACAATTCGCTTATTGAAAAATACGGGAATACATTTTACAAACATTCAATAGAATATAAAGGAACTGATTCACTCAAGACAGATGAAAAGATAATAATGCTTGAGAACAAGAAAGTTAAAATGGAATTCACGAATTTCGGGGGTATAGTGAAAAAATTCACGATGAAAGATTTTAATACCTGGAACGGTGAACCTGTTCAGTTAATTAACTGGGATGAAGGAAAAGAGTTAAGTCTGGTTTTCACATCAAAAGAAGGTAAAATAATTGACACAAGAGATCTTGTTTTTTCTTCAACATACAGACCATGGCAAAATGTTGACATCGAAACAGATTCAAATTTTATACTTGCTTACGAACTTGATATCTCCGGCGACAGTACTGAAAAAATAATCATAAAATATACTTTCAAACCGGATTCTTACGAATATAACGTTGATTATCAAATTGTGAATCCCGGCAATTTCATTCCGAATCAGAAATATGAAGTATTCTGGAGCACATCCCTCAATCTCACAGAATTCAGAAGCGACGAAGAGGCTACATTCGCAAATGCTTTTTCTTACATGGGCGGCGAATTAACTGAATTCACGGCAGCGAATTTCGGGGAAAAGGAAAAGACCGAAGAAAGACTAACGGGAAATACGCAATACATCGCCACAAGAAATAAATATTTCGGCGTCTTCATAATTCCTCTGGGAAAATTCGCCGACGGTGCTATATTATCCGGATATAAGGAACACCTCAAAGACGAAGGTTTGAAAAATCATTACAGCATTTCGGCTGTAATGGAAATCAAGGATGTAAAATCCGAAAAATCTTCATTTCAGATTTTAATTACTCCGATAGACTACAAGATATTAAATTCATACAACAAGGAACTGGAACTGACAATGAGATTTTCACTTGATTTCATGGTCAGACCGATTGCATTATATCTGATAGTCCCCTTCTTTACATTCCTTCACACATTCATACCGAATTACGGATTTGTTATAATAGTATTTTCAATTGTATTAAAAATTCTTCTTCATCCCCTGACGAAGAAACAGATGGATTCAATGAAGAAGATGGGACAATTATCACCTAAAATTAATGCGATAAGAGAGAAATACAAAGACGACCCGGGCAAAGCCAACACAGCAATAATGAAAATGTACAAAGAGGAGGGCGTAAATCCAGCAGGCGGATGTTTACCTTTAGTATTGCAGCTGCCAATTTTATACGCATTATTTGGTGTGTTTAGATCGACAATCGAACTTCGTCAGGCAAACTTTATTTGGTGGATTAATGATTTATCCGCACCGGATGTAATT
>CAYWMV010000316.1:0-2994 GCA_964459055.1 uncultured Ignavibacteriaceae bacterium
ATTCGACTCCTACGGAGTCGGTTTGGGGTTTGCTTCCATTTCTATAAACATTCGATGCCTGCGGAGTCAGGGAAAGAAAAAGCCCGAATCAATCTGACCCGGGCTTATTATTCTATGACTAAATTCTATTACTTACTTCTTTTACTTTATAAGTGTCATTCTCTTAACTTCGGTAAATTCACCTGCTTCAATTTTATAGAAATATATTCCGCTGGACAGATATCCCCAGTCGCTAACATCAAATTCTACCTGATAATCACCTGCAGTCTTGTTACCGTTAACCAGAGTTGCAACTTCCTTTCCGATTAAGTCATATACTTTAATTTTCACAAATCCGTCTTTTGCAATCGAATACCTTATTATTGTGGCAGGATTGAACGGATTCGGATAATTTTGTGATAAACTGTACACATAAGGTATCGTAGTATTATTCCCGGTTCCTGTCACTGTACCAAACGGGAAGTTAGTTCCGAGAGGTTTCGTAACATAATATGCAGTAACCTGATTCGTATCGGTCAGACCGAGATTGACTGTCTGCGAACTGCCTGCTGATGATGTCGTTCTTGCGACCAATATTAAAGTTCTTGCAGTATCAAGGAATTTGAATTTCAAAGAATCAAACATCAGCGGTCCGGTCTGGAACGGAATGGATTTTAATTTTTTGTCACCTGCACTGACAAGATTATTTTTATCTTTATCCCAGTATAAATCGAAAGATGTAATATGCGAAACAGAAGCATTTGTAGTCATACCGAATTTTAAACTTTTCAATGAACCGACCTTCGGATTCAAATTTGTTGAAATTTTTAATCCGACAAGTTCTCTCGCAGTATCGCTTGCTGCTAAAGTTGTATTCATTACCCAGTTACTTCCGCCGTTAATTCCAGCGAGAGTGAATTTCGGTGATGAGGTAGCCGCGAATGCATCAATCCTTCCGGCACCGTATCTCGGGTCTTTTCCCGGGGCACCTTTCTCTATTGATGTTAACTGCAGTATCTTATCAATATCAACAGGTAACAGTTCAGGATTAATTGAAATCATCAGCATTACCGCTCCGCAAGCATGCGGCGTAGCGGATGATGTTCCTCCGAATGAACTTCCGTAACCCGTACCCGAACTTACATAAGTTGAAATCGAACCCTGTCCCGGTGCAGAAATATCAGGTTTTAATAATCCCATTGAATCGGGTTCTACAGGTGCAACCCTGCTGTAAGGATAATCCTTGTGATTGGAATCAATAGGATATGTATATGTTCCCCACAGATGCCAGTTGCCCCAGGTCGAAGGTCCGTATGGTGAAGATGATTCGATAACATCCGAATATACTCCGACATTTCCTACACCGATGACGCCGCTCGGATTTCCTATTAATGTCTGTTCAGGATGTCTCCACGGTGAAGGATTATTTCCGGCTGAAGATATGTTTACAGGAATGGGAGCGGAAGACAAATTGTTGCCGTCATTGCTCGTTGAGTTTGTATGAATCATTCCGCCTGCAAGAGACATATCAGTTATCAGTCTCATTGCGGAATAATCGGGTTTCGGATTCATATACCATTTCCAACTTAAAGAACTTGTAACAACATCAGCACCCATAAGGAAAGCGTACTGAAAAGCAGCCCATTGTTGTGTAGCTCCGCTGCTATTCCTCATTGGTATGGCTTTCCCTTCAGGAGCAATTCCTGTTTGCGTACCCATTGTTCCGTCACCGATTAAATGTCCAAGTGTTGCCGAGCCGTGTGATGCCGTTGTTATATTGTAATTATTAGTGGTAAAATCCCATCCTATTAAGTCATCAACTTTTCCGTTGCCGTCGTCGTCTATTCCGTTAATATCGCCCGCATCAAAGACTGAGGTTGTTCCCGAACCCCATATAACAGTTTTACCATTATTGTTTGCATCTTCACCGAGATTCTGATAAACACCTTTCACGAGGTCAGGATGCTTCCACCAGAAACCGTCATCTGCATTTGCCGCTAAGACTCCGGCACCTTTGTTTCCATATGTCCAGCAGTCATCGGCATTCATTAACAAAATTCCGGGTTCGATTGCGAGCGGATTATTAACACCTGATATTTTATTCATAAAAGGAACCGGTTTCAGGTCAAGAACCTGTTCAATCGGATGCGGAAAATCATATACAATCATCTTTACATTTGTATAATCAGAAGCAAGGTCGTTAATAATATTTACGGTTGCATTCAGCGCTATTGTGTTATTCATCCAGATAATTTCATAATAATCAATCGCTTTCTGCATATATTTCTGTTCAACGTAATTCCGCACTTCACCCTGTGAAATTTTCGAAAAATTCTGTAATCTTTCTATTACGATTTGCCTGCGTTCTTTCTTTGGAGTATCATACGGAATATCCGCAAAATCTCCGAGATTTAAGTGCTCTGCAAATAAAATGTAAACCGGAATTTTCTCCATCGGAGACGATTGTGAGATTTTCACTTTTAAATCCTGGTGAATCTTCGGATTGTCCTGTGAAATCCCCGTAACCGTAATCAGGAATACTGTAAATGCTAAAAGAATGATTTTAGTTTTCATAATTCTTTTTTTTGTTAATTTATAAAAATAATAATTTTTAAAATTTTATAATCATATATTAAGACTATGTTTATCTTATGTTATAAGATACTTTTATTTTTTAACAAATTCAAAGAAAATAGGAAATGAGATTCCTATTTTTTTTTATTATAATTTACTCAAGCTGACCTTTTGAAAATAAAAAAATCGTTAACACGATTGGAACCCACGGATCGCATACGAATTCAAACGATTAAAGTCAGGGGCAATAATTTTATGAAATAACAATATATTATACATAAATCAGGTCACTTTAGTAATATAAAAAGATTGATATTAAATTAAGCCAGAGATAATATTTATTAATTTATTTTATCTATCTTGTTTCGTGTAAAAATCGAAAAAGCACATTATTGTCCAAAATAAAAATGGAACTCGAATAAATTGCTTAAAAAGACTCAT
>CAYWMV010000317.1:0-2987 GCA_964459055.1 uncultured Ignavibacteriaceae bacterium
GCACCAAGCAGTGATAAACCGTTGAACTGATAAGTTACGACAGGCGGAATAAAAAAAGCAAATCCGAGAAAAAGCAGTAATCCCGCAAAGAAATAATTTGTGAAAATTCCCGAGATAATATTTTTATTTTCGGAATTATCGGAAAGATTAAGGAAATACGGAGTCCAGGCAAATTTGAATGCCGCTACAATAAGTCCCATTCCCGAAGCAAGTTTGTAGTTGGCACTGTAAATTCCGACGGTTGCATCATCGGTGAAATATTTCAGGAAGAACCTGTCGGAAACGTCAATAAATAAAATGAATAAACCAACATATACAAACTTATTCCCGTATATAATCAGTTCTTTTGCCTTTTCTTTGGAAAAATCGAAAACGAGATATTTTTTCGTAATGAACAGCGAAACTATTAATGTAACAACGCAGGAAATTATATACGCATAAAAAATAGATTCGATTCCCATCTTCATCCACACAATAAAAATTATATTGAAACCAAGATTCACAAAAACAGAAATAAGATTCAGCACCAGATATTTTTTTGCCTGAAGTTCAGCCCGCAAAAGAAGCAGGGGAAATCTGTATATCGTATCGGCAAAAAGCACGAGTGCCAGAATTTTTATTAAGAATGCGGAATCGGGATAGTCTTCAAAACTAAAAATGCCGGAGATATTTTCCGCAAAAAGAAAAATGATAAATGATAAAACCAAAGATGTGCCGGAGAGCAGAATAAGCGTTGTCGAATATATTCTGCTTTTCTGTTCCGGAATTTTTTCATCAGTGAAATATTTGATGAAAGAGGTTTCAATTCCGAAAAGGTAAAATATTGCAATTACCAGCCATACCGACTGCAGTATATTGAATACTCCGAGTTCGCCCGGCTTGAAAAAATAAGTGTAAAGAGGAATTAAAAGGAACGAGAGAAATCTGTTAACGAATAAACCTATTCCGTAAGTGAATGTGTGCGAGAAGAGTTCTTTTGAATGTGATTTCTGCATCTGCCTATATAATTCCTTTTTCTTTATAAATCGAAATCAGTCTTTCATTAACCGCTTTGTATGAATGCGTTCGCTCCAGCCATTTGATTCCTTTTTGCGAAATATCAATCAAACGGTCGGGATTTTTTATTATATCCGTAATAACCTCCCCGAGATTTTCAATATTCGAATTAAGAAAAGGATTATCTCCGATGAATTTCAGATAATCGCCGGAAAATTCGGTTATTGTCGGAATCCCCATTGCGAGATTTTCAATCGAATTCCTTCCGTAACCCGAACCGCCTGCAATACCGCCGACCTGGTCAATGGCGAGGTCGCAGTCACTTTTTATTTTCAATACTTCATCGTGACTTTTATTTTCAAGCAATAAAAATTCGAAATTGTAATCCTTTTTTAACTTATCAATTACCTCAATAATTTTATCCGTGCCTTTGTAAAGTCTGTTTGTAGGGGAATGAACTATTTTTATTTTTTTGTTGAAATTTTTCTTTGCGGAAGTATTACAGCATTCAAACGGGAAATATGTGAAATGGATGTCAGGGTGAAGTGAGAGATGGTCGAATTCAACAGTTAAATTCAAATCGCTTAACTCATCCATTTCTCTGAAAATGCCCCTTGTTCTCAAATCGCTTCCGAAATAGCACGCAACAATCTTTTTCCCTTTTGATTTAAGTTTTTTGAGAAATCTGAAATCCCTGTAAAAATCCATTCCGCCGTCAAAGTGGTAAATATCGAATTCGTATAGTGAAAATTTATTAATTGCTTCTTCGATAACACGGCTGTTTTTAAAATCACGGAATTTGAAGTAAACTGATTCAAAAAAGGAAGGTTTGCGGTAGTATTTCGGAGATCCTGAAACTTCGCCGCGGCGAACAGTATGACAAGTGTTGGAAGTAATGATTTGTTTTCTCTTTCTGTAAAACGAAGAAAATTTTCCTGCAGGCAGTTTCAGATTCAGATTAATATCCTCTTCAAATCGTATTCCCGGGCGATACATCGTAACAAGGTTAGATGAATAACCGGATTCCCTGTGCATTTTCACAAATTCAAAAGGCATTCCGGCGAAATTTTCCGGTGCGATATGAAGTATGGATTTATTGTTCATTAATCAACGAAAGTATATTCCCGCTGAAAATCATTTCCTTTTCCGAATCGCTTATACCGAGTGCTTCTATTATCGGTATGTAAGTAGCAGGCAGGCACAGGTTATAGTCGCTCCCGAAAATAACTCTGTCAGCACCCGCAATTTTCACAACCTGCTCCACGAAATAAAATTCCCTTACCGATTCCGTTCCGAGATATGCATTTTTCAGATTTGATTCCTTTATTTCTCTTGCCGCATTTATGCAGAGATTCGGCTGGTCGCCTCCGAGATGGGCAAGTATAATTTTTACTCCGGGATATTTTTTTGCAACTTCAATCGGAAATGTATAACTCGCCATTTCCTGCCAGCGTCCGCAGTGAACTATAACGGGAATCTTTCTGTCAATCGCAATTTCAAGATATTTTGTGAATGAATTATCCGTAATTCTCTTTCTCTGAAACGACGGATGAACTTTGAAAAACTTGACGGAATCAAGGTTTTTATCAAGAAAATTGTCCAGATTTTCATCTTCGGGATTTATCCAGGCGCAGAAATAAAATTTATATTCATCCTGTTCATTTATCTGATTCAGGAGTTCTTCGTTTGCAGTATTGTTTGCCGGCATAGCCACCGCAGAATCTATATTGTATTTCCTCATCACTTTCACTGCATCCTTAACATCCGTCGAGTAGTTCAGAAAAACCTCCGACCATTTTCCTATGTGAGTGTGACCGTCAATAATTTTCATTGCAATATATCTCCTGTTTTGAAATCTTTTTCAATATGAATTAATTTACCGTTTTCATCAGAAATTTTCTCTGCAAGAATAATTCCTTTCCCGCAGGCGATTTCCATACCGTCCGAGCCCGCTTTCAATATTTCACCCGTTTTATGCATAACGGTTTCCG
>CAYWMV010000318.1:0-2970 GCA_964459055.1 uncultured Ignavibacteriaceae bacterium
ACTGTTAGGCGGCATATCATCAATTAAACTCCATATTGCATTCTGAATATCGGCTACAGTTATTGTTTGCATTCCTCCGTCAGGAGAAAAACCTGCTAAGTCATTAAAAGGATATACATTGGAACCGGTATTTTTATATCCTTGGACCTGATCACCTATTGAGTAATGGTTTACCAAATAATTAATGAGATCAAAGTTATCAGGAAATTCAATACCGGTTGAACCTAATATCCCCGGAGGTAAACTATCTCCGTATGAAGAATATAACATACCGCATTTATTATTACCTACATCAGCTAACTTATCTTTGTCTATGCAATAACCGTAAAATGTTCCCGGAGGTGTAGGTCCCGGAGGGTCATATGTATGAAGGAAACCCGCATCTTCATGGAACTGAATTTCAAAATAGCCATCAGTATAATTTCGGTCAATATCGTAATGTATGACACCGTTCGGTAGATATGATGCATATCCTTCTGCTTTGCCCATAAAACAAAGATCTACAAATCCGGAACAAACATAGTCGGCACATCTTTCTTTATCGCCATAATGAGGAAAAGGTAAAGTATATCTAAATGTCCATGAACTTCCGGTAAAATAATCCGGTGAATCGAAAGGATGCACGTAGGCAAATGAGTCAACGAGCGGAACACCATTTTCATCCTTTGGAATTCCACTAGGACCATTTACTTGATCGGCAATATGGAAGCAAATCTTTTTTATAACATATGGAAGTAATCCCGGATTATTGATTGTTGGTTTTTTAAAAAATAAAGTTACGTCTAATTTGCTATTATCCCCGGGAACTACGTCGAATTCTACATGTCCGACATCATAATACGTTGGGTCACCCGATTTTCTAGCCCAGATAATTATGTTTACGGGGTTCGGATCGCATTTAACTGGATAGTATTTACCGAATTTCGCATATAACCATGGAATAATAAATCCGTTACTTTCCATGTTTTGAAATTCATAATTTGAAACTTGTTTCAAATTATTGTAAGATTCATTTGGTACTATTGGAGATTCATTGCATGACTGCAAAACAATAAAACCCCCAAGGAAAACTGCGAGTAGTAAATAAATTAATTTTTTACCCATTTTTTGATCTCCTTTGTTTTATAATTTAAAATTTATAAATTGAAATTCGTAATTGAATTCTTTACTCGGACTCCCTCTTCGAATCCTATTAGTACATATTTTGAACATTCATTAACCTTAGACTCATTTTAAACTGTGATAAAGTATTATATCATTTTTTTTTTGTCAATATAAATATTAATAATATTTTTGTATTATTTTTTTGGTTTTTAATCATACCATTAATATTATGGCATAGAATTTGCCTTTAGATTATAGTTTTTCTCTTAAATACTAAAAATGCCCGATTACTGATTGTATTTAAACGGGATATCAATGTTTTGGCATAATTTAAGAGCAACGAACGGAATATTTTTTTTATTTTCTGGAATGAAAAATTATTTATTATTTTTATAAAATGATTTTTTATTTAGATTTGAAAATTACAGGGGAATTATTTGTAGGAAAAAGTAACATTTTTTTGTAGGATTTTTCCTACAAGAATATCTTCATTTAAAGAATTAATTTGATATAAAGCCAAAAAAAGTATCTATTCTCATATTGCCAAAAGTTATTGATGATGAAATATTAATACCGGAATTCCGGAATGAATATCAAGGATTACTCAATTTCCATCCGAAATAAGTTGACCATTGAGATGTATTCGGAAAGTTTGCTCCAAACCTGCCGTCTGCCCAGACCTTATTGTGGATTGTTTTACACGGGATGGTTTTATTGTAAATTTCAGGAGTCACTTCTATTAACAGTGTTTTATCTGCCCGTGGCAAGTTTTCTTCAACAGGAACAAGAAGTGCAAGCAATTTGGAATTGCAATCAGGTGTATATCCTTCTGTATCGCCGGATGTCAGTTCTGCATAAATAATTCCCCAAACATTTGCCGGGTTTACATTCGGAAAGTAATGCATAAGGTCAAATTCATTCTCATAATTTAATAAAACCCATATCGCACACTGAATATCCTCGTACGTAACAACTCCGGTTGTTCCTGTAGCAGAGAAATCTTTTAAATCGTACCGGAGTTGTTCAGATTTGGAATCTAAATTATAGTTAAATTGATTAACCTGATTTCCTATTGATAAATTATTTACAATCCGGTTAATCAAATCCAGATTTTCCGGTGAAGCGATTCCTTCACTTCCTGACAGGAAGGAAGGTATTGTTTCGTAAACAGAGAAAACGTAAGCATATTGATAATAATCATCGCCCGGTCTTATGCTCCATCCTTTGAAAATACCGCCGTTAATATCCGTAAGAAATCCCGCCGAATTATTAAAAAAACGGATATTATATGTAGAATAAGGTGCATTCCGGGAAATTTCGTATTCAGTCATATTATCCGGTAAGTAAAAACTGAAACCCTCTGTACCTCCGTAAAAATATATTTCGGCATTTGCCGCGATGTAATAACCGTCATTATTTGCATCCAGCGGCAAAGTGTATTCGAATTCAAAATACGGACCTCTGAAATCAGGTGAAAATATATGAATATATTTAAACCGTTCAATGTCCGGATTACCTCTTTCATTAACCGGCAATTCAGTGAATGCATCGGAGATATGGAAATAAATATTTTTTATCGCAGGTTCCGATAGACCTGATGATTTTTCCGTAGTCTGGAAATTATATCTCACAATAATATTTTCCGGAGCCGGGGATTGAAAAAATTCTATATAACCGATTTTCATTGCGGAATTGTCATTGACAGGTCCTGTCCATAATTCGAGTTTCTCTTCGCTGTTCGGATAATTTTCCGGATATCCTTCATTTATTCCTGTAAATAAGTTAGGCTCTGAAATACCGCTGCTTGTTGTGAAATTCTCCGTTTCATCCGTACCCGAAAGTTCAAATGAAATAATATCCATTTCC
>CAYWMV010000319.1:0-1214 GCA_964459055.1 uncultured Ignavibacteriaceae bacterium
ATATGGAAGCCAGCATCCATCAAATTTGTCAGAGAAGCAATTGATTACGTAAATTTAAATTTCAAGAATAATTACGGTGATACGGAAAATTTTATTTATCCCGTCACATTCGAAGATGCAGAAAAATGGTATTTCGATTTTCTTGAAAACCGTTTCTTCAATTTTGGTTATTACGAAGATTCAATTTCAACAAAACATAATTTCATTTTTCACAGTCTCCTGAGTCCGTTGATAAATACAGGATTATTAACTCCGGAATACATAATTGATAATGCAATTAATTTTTCAAAGGATAGTAAGATTCCGTTAAATTCGCTTGAAGGATTCATAAGGCAGATAATCGGCTGGCGTGAATTTATAAGAGGGGTATATACACATTCAGGAAGTAAACAAAGGAATTCAAATTTCTGGAGTAACAGCAATAAATTACCCGCATCATTTTACAACGGCACTACAATGCTCGTTCCTCTGGATAAGGTAATAAAGAGTGTTATGAACAGCGGTTATTGTCATCACATAGAGCGGTTAATGATAACAGGAAATGTAATGCTTCTCTGCGAAATTTCGCCGAACGAAGTTTACAAATGGTTCATGGAATTATTCACAGATGCATACGACTGGGTAATGGTACCAAACGTTTACGGGATGAGTCAATTTGCCGACGGAGGAATGATGGCATCAAAGCCATACATATCGGGTTCGAATTACATATTAAAAATGAGCGATTATAAGAAAGGTGAATGGTGTGAAATCTGGAATTCGTTATACTGGCGATTTATTTTCAAGCATAAAAATTTTTTTGCGTCGAACCACAGATTATCGTTAACGTCAAAGATAGTTGACAAGATGGAAAGAGCGAAACTGGAAAAATACATTAGCACAGCCGAAACATTTTTAGAAAGATTATTTTAGAAGGAGTGTTTTTTTTGGGGGGTAAAAACGCCGGAGGGTTGGCGGCAGAGGAAATAATGATTATAATTTTTTTACCGCAAAGGCGCAGAGAACGCAAAGAATAATTTTTTGCAGGGCTGCACTGATGGTTAAAAAAAGTTCAACCCGCTTCACGGGTTTGTTTAGAATATAGTAATGGAAGTTAGTCATAGAAGAAGGAGGGTTTAATCGTTTTAAATGCAGATTTTGATACAAATTTTCGCTATGTCACCCGCTTCGCCGGTTGTTTACAAAGGTTTCACCGCTACGCGGCTGGAGGTTTG
>CAYWMV010000319.1:1314-2967 GCA_964459055.1 uncultured Ignavibacteriaceae bacterium
ATTGTATTTCGTTGCTATAAATATCTCACTCGATTCCAGGGATTCTTTAGAATATAGTAATAGAAGTTAGTCATAGAAGAGGGAGGGTTTCGTTGTTTAAAAAACAAATCTAACACATGTTTTTATAAATATGTGACTTCGCCGGAGTCATTTTTTTAGAATTCGGGATGTCATTATATTGAACTATATTTTAGTTTTATTGTTTTCAGACATAATAAAGAAAATAAATCAAAATTAATGCAATCAAAAGCGAAGACAACTAAGGAATATATTGAAGCGCTGCCTGATGACAGGAAAGAGGCGATGAATAAATTAAGAAAAGTAATTCTGAAAAATCTTCCAAAAGGTTTTGAAGAAGTCATGGGTTACGGAATGCCCGGTTTCGTAGTCCCTCATTCAATATATCCCGACGGATATCACTGCGACCCGAAGCAGCCGCTTCCATTCATGGGAATAGCATCGCAGAAAAATCACATTTCCGTTTATCACATGGGATTATATGCGGATAAAAAATTAATGGAATGGTTTTTAAAAGAATACGCAAAGGTAAGCAAATCAAAACCCGACATAGGTAAAAGCTGCATTCGTTTCAGGAAACCCGAAAACATTCCTTATGAACTCATCGGGGAATTATCATCAAAAATGACTCCTCAGGACTGGGCAGCCAAGTATAATAAATCATTTAAAAAATAAAGCATGGGCAAAAAGATAACTTTACTTTTCACGGCAATTATCATCTTCATTTTCAATTCTGTCTCAGCACAGAACTATGAGATACTAACCGAACTGAAAAATCACAAGACGAAAGTATATTTCAGCAAGGGCAACGACGAGCGTGCAAAAATAATTGCAGAGAGGTGCGATAAAGCAATTAATTATTTCAACGGAATAATTAACTTTACACCGGATGTCACTCTTCTGATATTAAATCAGGAAGACTGGTGGAAATTCACAAATTTTCCGGTTTACGGCATGCCTCATTACAATGATAACAAGACCCTTATAATTGCAACCGAGGATAATGAATTCTGGAAAAGTTTTATTCCGCCATTAGACAAACTGCCGGAAGAATTAGCGAACAAAATAAGGAATGCATACGCAAATGAAAACGGCAACGTTTCAATGATGGCATTTTTTGATTTACTTGCATTACACGAACTCGGTCATGGATTTCACTTTCAGGCAGATTTAAAAATGCAGAGATTATGGATGGGAGAATTATTCGCAAATATTTTTCTGCATACATATATAGCTGAGAATGAACCCGAAAATTTACCTGCATTAACAGTATTTCCCGAAATGGTAGTCGCAGGCGGAACGGAAGGATACAAATACACAACTCTGAAAGACATTGAAGAAAGATACGAGGAGATCGGACAGAGATATCCGAAAAATTACGGCTGGTATCAGAGCAGATGGCATTCAGCGGCAAAAGATATTTACAGTGCGGGAGGTGCGGATGTGTTTATTAAATTATGGTCATCGCTTAAAACACAAAGAGAAAGACTTACAGATGAAGAATTTGCGGATTTTCTAATAAGCAACGTTCATCAGAGTGTTGCGGATGTTATGCTGAACTGGGATAAATAATTCATTCAAGTTTAAAAAGTTAAAACGTTTAAGGACAGGTTCCCGTCCCGACGAGCCGGGATT
>CAYWMV010000320.1:0-2953 GCA_964459055.1 uncultured Ignavibacteriaceae bacterium
CTCTCGGAATTTAAATCAGTTATAAAATTTCTTTGCCATTTTGCGCAGAATTTGATTACTAATGGAATAACCCGTTCAAGCCCGAAACAATTTATTTTCATTTAACATTGAATATGTTTTGTGTTATTCCGTTTCAATTTTTTATCACGACTTTTTTTTGGGGGGATTTATAAAACTTTCAGACCTGCTAAATAAGCCGGATTCTGTATCCCTCTTCACGAAGGCAACGACCATTTATCTTAGGTTTACGTTACCGTAAACCTTAGTGCGGCTTACCCGAAGGGTATATAAAGCGAACAGAACTTCAACCCTTCCTACTTAGCCTTGCTCCTGATGGGGTTTTTCAATCTCAGAAATTGCTTCCTGAATGGTAGGCTCTTAACCTGCCGTTTCACCTTTATTCCGGCGCGCAGCCGGAAAAGTCTGCTTCTCTGTGACACTTTCCGTAACTGATTCCTCTCCGGAATCAGTCCCCGGGCTCTTCGCCCGGCATCACTGTTCCTGCGGAGTCCGGACTTTCCTCACATCCCTTATGCGGGGACAGCGCGGTCGTCTATAACAGGTCTGAAAGCAAAATTGTATAAGAACTTATTATAAATCTTTTATTAATGACTCGTCTATTAATATTCTTCCGCAGGATTGACATGTGTACATTTTCTCCGACATCCTTATTTCTATTGCACGCTGCGGAGGGACCGAGTTGTAACATCCGCTGCAGTTGCCTTTTCTGACTATGCCTAATGCCTCTCCCTTGTAAGAACTGTTTATTCTCTCGTATAATGATTTTGTTTCAAAATCAAGTTTCGAAACTAATTTCTTCCGCTCGCTGTTAAGAGTGGTCTCTTCTTCCTTGAATTCTTCGTTTAATTCGTCAAGATGTTCCTGGCTTTCGTCTCGCTCTTCAGTGTATTCCTCAACTTTATCTTCATTCGCTTCAATTTCATTCTCCAGATTGTCTGTTAACTCTTCTATTTCCTTTAGACGGTTTTCGTTCCTGTCCAGTATCTCAAAACATTCGTCTATCATTTTTGATATTTCATCGTACTCCTTATTGTTTCTGACGTTGTATTTTTCTTCGTCAAGTTTGTTGGCTTTATCCTCAATAGTTTTGTTGTCTTTTACTATTTTCTTTTCTTCAGCCCTCAGTATTTCTAAACTCGATTTGTCCTCTGTTATCCTTTTTTCAAGTTCTTCGATTTTCTCGTCAAGTTCTTCGATTTTCTCGGGTAAATCACCTTTTTCTTCCTCGATGTCGGCAAGTTCCTTGTCTATTTTCTTAAGTTCGTACAGAATTCTTAATGTTGATGATAAATCGTTTTTTGCAGATTGTTTGTCGTCGAAAAATTCTATGATGCGGGAACCGCCGTTTTCAAGTTCCGGATTTTCATTATCTTCATTCATTATGTTTTGTTCCATTTTAATATTATGCGTTAAATTATATTTTTTTAAATACTATTTTGTTTTTCAATGCCAGTATTACAAGTTCACATTTCTCCTTGACTGCAAGAATCTTCAGGTAATTTTCCGAATCGGGGCATTCCGATATTATTATTCTTTTTATGCTCTTGCTGAATGTTCGGTCGCTGATTTCCGTGTCCGGCCGGATATCCGATATTAATTTGCTTAGTTTTACGGGTCTTTTTAATTCGACTTTAACCGCTAAAGGTTCGGCTGCTCGCTTCCCGAATTTGTAGATCTCGTATGCAACCTCTTCGTAAGGATGATTGCCGAGTAATGTATCTATTATTTTATCGAGAGATTTTACGTCACATTCCATCTCAAGTCTTACTTCTTCCTCAAAGGATATTTTGCCCTCTTTTCCCGAATAAGGTTTTGTACCCCTCGTCGGTCTGTATGTCCCTAAACCCTTCATCCTGAATGAACATAAATCATATTTGCCTATTATTCCTGCTCCTGCGTTACCAAGATCAAATGTTAATTTGTCAACGTGTCCGAGCGGAACGTATGTTACAATCTTCAATCTTGTTTCGTAGTTGTATTTTATGGGCGTGACTGACTTAATCTCCGTATTCTTCAGAACTTTTATTGCTTTGAATTCTTTTTTTCTATTCATATTTTATCAAAAAAAAAGTGTATCCTTTTGAGATACACTCGGTATATAATTATGTTTCAAATAATGCTTGATACTTCTTACTTTTAAATTCGAACTGCCAATAGACATACCATAATATAATTCGAATTTAAAATAATTTCAAGATATTTATTAATTTAGATGGATAATTTCCTGAATATTTGCTTAATCGGTGCAACATTTTGCAGTATGTAAAAATGCAGTGCGGGAATTTTATTGTTCAGCAGTTCCTCTACCTGCTTCACCGCCCAGTTTATACCTATTTCCTGTATGTGTTTCGGGTCCGCCTGCATTATTTCTTCCGAGAGTTCATCGGGAATTTCAATGAAGAAATCCCTCGGCAGACTCGAAAGGTGATGTTTGCTCGTTAAGACTTTTAAACCGGGAATTATCGGTACTTTTATGCCGGATTCCCTGCACAGTTTCAAAAATTTGAAATAGTAATCATTCCTGAAAAACATTTGCGTAACTATGTAGTCTGCACCCGCATCAACTTTTTCTTTTAAATATTTTATGTCCGCTTTTAAATTCGGTGACTCGAAATGTTTCTCGGGATATCCGCCGACTCCTATGCAGAAATCTGTTGACGCAGCGTCAAGTAAGTCTTCCTCAAGATATTTACCCGAGTTCATATCGGATATCTGCTTCACGAGGTCAACTGTGAATTTGTTGCTGGACTTCCCGAGAGGAATCGGTTTCTTGTATCCTGTGTCGTCTCCCCTTATTGCGAGTAAATTTTCTATTCCGAGATAATTAAGTTCGATCAGTGCATCTTCCGTTTCTTCTTTTGTGAATCCGCGGCAGAGTATGTGAGGTACAGTGTCAATGTTGTATCTGTTTTTTATCGCGGAACATATACCT
>CAYWMV010000321.1:0-2946 GCA_964459055.1 uncultured Ignavibacteriaceae bacterium
GGCCGGTGTCGGGGACGGTGTCGAGGTCGGGAACGGTGTCGAAATCGGGATCAGTGTCGGTATCAGAGGCGGTGTCGGGAGCGGTGTCAGGAGTGTTATCGGAGGCGGTGTCGGGAGCGGTGTCAGGGGCGGTGTCGAAGTCGGGGGCGAGGGCGGGGTTTTTACAAATGTTGAGAATTCTTTCCAGGGAGTCATCAGGATCGTTTTATATTTTTAAATTTTTATTTTTCACAAATGTCGAGAATTCTTTCGAGGTCATCATCGGAGTAGTATTCAATAATAATTTCGCCGGAATTATTTTTACCCGGTTTCAGAGTAACTTTTGTACCAAAGAAGAGTCTCAATTTATTTTCAATTTCTTCATTACCCGTAATTTTCCCGAGTGTATATGTTTTACGTTTCTTTTTACCGGCAGAGTGGGATTTCGTAAGTTCATCAAGTTTTTTCACCGTCAGATTTTCATCAATAATTTTCCTCCATATAACCAACTGTGCTTCGGTTGTATCAACTCGTAAAATAAGTCTTGCGTGTGCTTCCGTAATTTCATTTTTGCGGAGAGATTCTTTTATTTCCACGGGCAACTTTTGCAGACGCAGAAAATTTGCGACTGTGCTTCTTTGCTTATATACTTTAGCGGCAATTTGTTCCTGTGTGTAGTGACATTCATTAATCAGTTTCTGATAGGCGTTTGACAGTTCCATCGGATTCAAATCTTCGCGCTGAATATTTTCAATCAAGGCGAGTTCAAGAAGATTTTCGGTGTTGTCCTCAACTTTATCGAGAATATATGCGGGAATTTTTTCAAGACCTGCTTTAAGGGCTGCTCTGACGCGCCGTTCACCGGAAATCAAATCAAATTTTCCTTTTTCGGAAGACGGTTTCACCGTAACAGCCTGAATCACACCGCGTTCTTTAATTGATTCAACGAGTTCCTGCAACTTTTCTTCATCAATAGTTTCTCTCGGCTGGAGGCGGTTGAAGTTCAGTTGTTCAATATTAATTTCAAGAAATTTTTCCTTTTCCTGTTTATCTTTGCTGTCTGTTAAGAAATCTTTGCTGACATTCTTCTCGCCGAATATAGCCGACAAACCTTTTCCGAGACCTGTTTTCTTTTCCATTTGATTTTTTTAATTTGTGTTTCTGCTTAAAAATTCATTTGCAAGTTCCATATAATTCTGAGCGCCCATAGAATAAGGGTCATATATTGTAATAGGTTTTCCATAACTCGGGGCTTCACCTATTTTCACATTTCTTGCAATTCTTGTATTATATACTTTATCGCTGAAGAATTTTTTAAGTTCCGCTTCCACCTGATTAGCAAGCCGCAATCGTGAATCAATCATTGTCATCAAATATCCTTCAATTGTAAGTTCGGGATTGAACGCATTTTTTACAAGTTTCACAGTATTCAGCAACTGCGAAAGTCCCTCGAGCGCATAATACTCGCCCTGCACTGGAATCAGCACGGAATCAGCGGCAGTAAGTGCATTCACGGTAATCAAACCCAGCGACGGCGGACAGTCTATAAAAATAAAATCATAATGTTTGTTCGGGGTGTTATTGCCGGAAAGAAACTCCTTCAACTTATTTCGCAGAGATGATTCTCTTTCAGGAACATCCTTCATTTCAAGTTCTGCCGCAACAAAATTTATATGCGACGTAATAATATCAAAATTATCAATGCCGGTAGGTTTTATAGCATCGGAAATTTTTGTTTCAAGCACGACCACTTCATAAATCGTATTTCCGTCGTCTCTTGCTTCGATACCGACACCGGTAGTAGCATTCGCCTGCGGGTCAGAATCTATCAGCAGAATTTTTTTACCGAGTGAGGCAATTGCGGCGGACAGGTTTATTGCGGTAGTCGTTTTGCCGACTCCGCCTTTCTGATTCGAAATTGATATTATTTTAGTCAAGTATTTTGAATTTCATTAGTTTTTAAATTCCGTGCAAAATGACAGAGTGTTTTGGTTGTAACGTTGGAGCGACTGTGTGAAAATAGATTTTCAAGCAGTAAAAACCTTCCCAAGCCGGAGCTTGGGAAGGAGTATTTTCCAGTTTTCATACAGAACACGGATTGACACGGAAAAACACGGAGCATATTTAATGATAAGCGGTTATGCATCAACATTCGATACTTTCGCCAGGTTTAACCAGCAGGCATTTTTTACCGATTGATTCGACTTTTCTTTTAAACTGTTCCGCATCGGCTTTAATTAGCTCGAATGTGTTGTAGTGAATCGGAACAACGGTGTTCGGGTTCAATAATTCGGTTGCTTTAACTGCATCATCAACGCCCATAGTATAATTATCTCCAATCGGGAGAAAAGCATAATCAATTTTATTTGTATCGCCGATAATTTTCATACCATCGAAAAGCGAAGTATCGCCCGCGTGATAAACTGTTTTTTCGTCAGCGGTAACAAGGACGCCTGCGGGTTCGCCGACGTAAGTTCCGTCGGGGGTTGAGGAGGAATGATGCGCCAAAGTTAATTTTACTCTTCCGAACGGGAAGTTAAAACCTCCGCCGAGATTCAGTTCATGAGTTTTAATACCTTTTTTGGAAACATAAACGGCGAGTTCGAAAGTTGCGAGAACGGTTGCGTCAAATTTCTTTGCAAGGAAATCCGTATCGCCGTAATGGTCGCCGTGTCCGTGAGTCAGGATTATGTAGTCACATTTGTTTATATCGTCTTTTGAAATTTTTGCTGCGGGGTTGCCTGTGATGAACGGGTCTATAAAGAGCGTGTGTTCTTTTAACTGAAGTTCCAGACAGGAATGACCGTGAAAGATTATTTTCATATATTTAAGTGTTTAATTTTTGAAATGATAATTATATTAATTATAAAAGTATAATTTTTAGGTTTTTAATTCAATCATAAAAGGGGGGAATTCAATTAAAAATTAAGAATTAAAAATTAAGAATAAAACGGTAAAAGGGGGGAA
>CAYWMV010000322.1:0-2932 GCA_964459055.1 uncultured Ignavibacteriaceae bacterium
TATCGCCGAATCTTATTTTTGCTGAGTACAGACTGGAAAACAGTAAATTATATTTTAAAGTAATCTCGTCGGATATTACAAATCCGAATATAACCGGAACTGAAAGTGAAAATTCCGCAATAGTGAATTCGTATGTAATACATAACACCCAGACAGCCGTGCTGGAAAAAAAATAATTCTGTGTAATAAAGCCATAGAGACAAGGCATGCCTTGCCGCTACAGCGAAAAAAAATGATTTTAATTGCATAGAATAATTAAAAATTATATTATAAATTTATATCAGTTCTTTTAAATCAATTGTGTTGGGGTGCTTTCTCCGTTACCTACGGAAGAGAAGGCTGAGATAAAACCCATCGAACCTGATACGGATAATACCGTCGTAGGAAATTGCATAAAGATTTAACGCTTGAATTTTTTTCTTTAATCGGGTTCGAAAAAAGTTTAAGCGTTTTTTATTTTGTAAGAAAAATGAAAAATTTATTTTTTATTCTTGTTTCTCTGTTTTGTGTTTCTTTCGTTTCCGCACAGGATGAACCCATAGATACCACACAGTACAAAACAGAAACGATTGAAGTGGAAGCATTAAGGGGAATTGAACGGCTGACTCCAATAACTTTCCAGAATGTAAACCGGGAGAAAGTTGAAAAACGTTACTGGATGCAGGACCTTCCGATGTTTCTTAACGGTAACACCAGTATTAATTCTTATTCGGAATCAGGCGCTTCCATAGGATATTCATATCTTTCAATCAGAGGTTTTGACCAGAAGCGGATTTCTATACTTATTAACGGGATTCCTCAGAATGATGCTGAAGACCATCAGGTCTATTGGGTTGACCTGAATGATATTACCGCTTCGGTTGAAAATATTCAGGTACAGCGCGGAATCGGTACCGCACTTTACGGCTCGTCGGGAATAGGCGGCGTGATAAACATTCAAACCGTAGATTATTTTAAAAGAAAATTCATAAATCTGTCTTCGGGATACGGCAGTTACAATTCAAAAAGATTTTCTGCGGAATATTCTTCAGGGCTGATTCAGGGCGGATTCGGTCTGTATGCAAAATTTTCCAGAACGCTTACAGATGGCTACAGAGATCTTTCGTGGTCAGACCACTGGTCGTATTTTATCAGCGCCGGCAAGTTGCTTGGTAATCACACCGTCGTGAAATTCAATCTCTATGGCGGACCGATTAAAAATCACCTTGCTTATTTAGGTGTAACCCGAGATTATCTCGACGGAAAAATTACCGGTGATAAAAGAGAAGACAGAAAAATTAATTTCCTTGATTTTGACAACGAAACGGATAATTACAATCAGCCGCATTATGAACTCGTAGTTAATTCTGAAATTTCAAAAAGTCTTTTTGTTTCAAATACTTTCAGTTATATCAGAGGAGATGGATTTTTTATTACGAATTTTCCCGTATGGTACGGCTATGATTTCGGATATTTCGGATTGAATCCGTTTTATACATTGGATTCAAATGCGTTTAATCCGGCTTATTTCAAAAGAAATCCTGACGGCACTTTGTATTTTGAACCGGGAAAAGGTTATGTGATTGATAAGAGCGATATCGTGGCAAAATTAATTGTGAATAATAATGATTACGGCTGGTATCCGAAAGTTCAGTTTAAACATTCGGGAGATAAAGGAAATCTCGTTATCGGCGGCGAAGTGCGCCTGCATAATTCCGAACATCTCGGACAAATCCGGTTCGGTAATGCACTGCCCCCGAATACTTCTGCCGATCACAGATATTATTTCTACAACGGAAAAAAAACCACATTCTCGGTCTATGTAAACGAAATTTTTAACTTCAGTCCTAAATTATCTGCAATGCTTGGAGCCCAGTATGTGAACCATACTTATAAAATTGAAAATCATCAGACGAGTCCGTATAATTTTTCCGTGGATTACGGATTCTTTACACCGAGATTAGGAGTTAATTATAACTTCAATGAAAATTTCAGGGCGTTCGCTAATGTATCGCTTGCAAAAAGGGAACCGAGACTGAAAGATATTTACGATGCGGAAAACCGTTACGCCAGACCGAACTTCAGATTCATTGATACTTTGTCAAACAGATATGAAGACCCTCTGGTAAAACCTGAAGAGATGACTAACTATGAACTCGGATTCGGATATGCTTCTGAAATACTTAAAGCAAATCTGAATTTCTACAAAATGGATTTTAAAAATGAAATTGTAAATAACGGACAACTCGATAATGTCGGGCAGCCAATCAGCGGAAATGCAGGAAAATCGGTTCATCAGGGAATTGAATTTGAATTTGAAGTTTATCCCTTTAAATCGGCTTCTTCCGGCAGATTTATTAGACCGCTGTCTTTATCAGGCAATCTGAATTTATCGCAGAACTATTTCACTGAATACAGAGAAGTTCTCGGTGTTGACTCCGCAGGAAGTATATTATACGGAAACGATTATTCGGATAACAGAATTCTCCTTACACCTGATTTAATAGGGAATCTTTCATTGAATTATTATACTGATTTCGGACTCGGATTTTATTTCAGTGTTCAGCATATCGGAAAACAATATCTCGATAATTCCGAGAATGAAAGAAAAAATCCTGCGGCACGGAATATTCCGGGTTACGTTGATAAATTTATTGGTGATTATACTGTTTGTAATGCAGGAATTTCATTTGATATAGTTCCGGCAATAAATGATAAAAGGTTTTCATCATTGTTTAGTTCAGTGGAACTGAGATTTAAAGTTAATAATATTTTCGACAGGCTGTATGAAACATACGGCAGTGTTGATTCATACGGTACACCTTACTGGATACCCGCTGCAGACAGGAATTTCTATTTTGATTTGAAAGTCGGATTCTGAAAAAGCAGAAATTAGTCATAGAATATAGTTATAGAGGTAAGATTGAATGTGTGAATGAGTAATCGCGTGAAT
>CAYWMV010000323.1:0-2923 GCA_964459055.1 uncultured Ignavibacteriaceae bacterium
AAAGACGCGATTCAATTATGAATTATGAATTATGAATTATGAATACAAACAGGACAATTTTCACACAGAACGATTTTCACGCAAAGAGGCAAAGACGCGATAAAAAATTTCTCGCAGAGACGCGGAGACGCAGAGAAAAGAACAAAGAACAAATTATTTTTCACGCAAAGGTGCAAAGAGGCAAAGACGCAAAGACTAGTATTACGCATCCGAAACACGGAAGACACGGATTAAACGCGGAATAACACGGACGTATTAAATGATAAATTTTAAATGTTAAATTAAAACTTTATAAACTTTATAAACTTTAGAAACTTTAGAAACTTTACTGGCTGTTGATGATAACTGATTATTTAATAGTGGGGAGCGGGATAGCGGGATTATCGCTTGCGATAAAGTTAAGCGAGTTCGGGAATGTAATAATAATAACTAAGAAGCGTAAAGCAGAATCGAACACGAACTATGCTCAAGGCGGAATTGCGTCCGTATTAGGGAAAGACGACAATTTCGAACTGCACATAAAGGACACTATGGGCACGGGCGGCGGAATTTCGAAATACGAGGCAGTCGAGAAGATAGTAAAAGAAGGTCCCGCATCAATTAACGAACTGCTTGAAATAGGAGTAAGGTTTACGAAGGAGAACGGACAGTTACAACTCGGCAGAGAAGGCGGTCACAGCCGCAACAGGATAGTGCACGCAAAAGACCTGACGGGAAAAGAAATCGAAAGAGCACTTTTATACGGGATATCAAAAAACAAAAGAATCAGGATTCTCGAATACTGGTTTTCGATAGACCTACTTACATACAGAAACATCAAGCAGTCCTATTCGCCGGAATACAAGAACAAAAAGGAATGTTACGGAATATATGCCTACGATATAAGGAACAGAAAAATAGAAAAGATTATTGCACGCAAGACAATACTAGCGACAGGCGGTCTGGGGCAGGTATATCTTCACACGACAAATCCAGCAATAGCAACAGGCGACGGATTCGCTATAGGTTACAGAGCGGGCTGTGAGTTAGCAAATATGGAATTCGTACAGTTTCATCCCACTTCATTATACGAAAAAGAGATAGAGGACGATACGCAGGTATTTTTAATTTCGGAAGCAGTTAGAGGAGCGGGTGCTGTACTCAGGACAAAGAAAGGCAGGGAGTTCATGCACAAATACGACGCACGGAAATCTCTTGCTCCCCGAGACATAGTAGCGCGTGCTATTGACAGTGAACTAAAGAAAAGCGGCGATAATTTTGTATATCTGGATTTATCACCGATTGGTAAAGAGAAAATCAGGACACATTTTCCCAACATATACGAGCAATGCAAGAAGCGAGGAATTGACATTACGAAAGAAATGATACCGGTTGTACCCGCAGCACATTACGCATGCGGAGGAATAAAGACGGATTTAAACGGAAAGACCAACATTAAAAATCTATACGCCTGCGGAGAAGTAACGATGACGGGAGTGCACGGTGCAAACAGGCTGGCATCGAACTCGCTTCTTGAAGCGGTAGTATTTTCGGATATGATTTACAAATCAATTAAGCGGGAGAACAAAAGAACGTCGAGTCTGAAAAGCATCAGCGATGCAATAATGAACTGGACGGACAAGGGAACGGTTAACGCGGAAGAATGGATATTAATAAGCCACAACAAGCGTGAGATAAAAGAGATAATGAGCGATTACGTCGGAATTGTAAGAAGTACGTACAGGTTAGAGCGCGCATTAAGAAGAATAGAAATGATGAAAAACGAAATAAAAGATTTCTACAAAAAGACGAAAGTATCGGTCGAACTACTGGAACTCCGCAATCTTGCGGCAGTTGCATACATCATAATAAAATCCGCAACGGAGAGGAAGGAGTCCCGCGGACTGCATTACATGCTTGACTTTCCCGAGCGGAACGACAGGAAGTTTTTAAAAGACACAATAATCACAAAGAGGTTCAAGAACAGTTGAAAAGCAGAACAGAAATATCAATAGTAATAGTAACCTGGAACAACGAAGAAGAGATAGCCGAATGTCTGCGGTCAATATACAACAACAAGCACAACAAGCCATACGGCAGAATAGAGACAATTGTCGTGGACAACAACTCTCTCGACAACACGGTGAAAGTGGTCGAGAGTTTCATTGAACTGATAGAGGGAGACGTAACAATAATAAAGAACGAAGAAAATTTAGGATTTACGCGGGGTGCCAATCTCGGATTAAAGAAAGCGAAGGGAAAATACATATTCCTACTGAACCCCGACACAGAAATTGTCAACGACGCATTAATCAAACTGACTGCAAAACTAAAAGAGGAAGAAAAAGCAGGAATAATCGCTCCGCAGTTGGTTTACAGGTCGAAAGAGATACAAAAATCCGTCCGGAGTTTCCCGACTTACCGGAATATGTTCTGCGAGATATTTCTTCTTGCAAGAATTTTTCCTAACAGCAAGATATTTTCACAATGGAAAATGAATTACTTTTCGCACGATGAATACGCAGAAGTAGAGCAGCCAATGGGTGCGGCGCTGATGTTTAAAAAAGATGTTCTGAAAGAGATAGATTTTCTGGACGACCGTTACGATATGTTTTTCAGCGACGTTGACGTCTGCAAGAAAGTGAGCCTTGCAGGTTACAAAATTATTTTTTTCCCCGAGGCACAGATTATGCACAAAAAAGGGATAAGTGTTTATAAGAACAGGGCGTATATGATTTCTTTATGGAATAAGGATTGTCTAAGATATTTCAAAAAATACCACGACAATGTGATTTTGTATCCGATGCTGAGAATCGGATTAATGACATCGGGGTTTGTGAGGCGGCTGATGAGTTAGAGAAATATTTGCCGTATTTTGTTTCCGTAACTTTGTTAGAACGCGGAGCAGTCCCGTGGACACGGGACGGATACAAGTATTACGCAT
>CAYWMV010000324.1:0-2873 GCA_964459055.1 uncultured Ignavibacteriaceae bacterium
GGTATTACAGGATGAAGCATCTTGATTATTTCCTGATATATCTTCAGTGCCCTGTCTATCTGTTTTTTTGACTGCTCGGGATGAGATGAAATCTTTATTTTTAGTAATTCTATGTACCAGTCGCAGAAATCACTCCATACAAAGTTGTAAATCGTTTTCGTGTAATCGTTTAATCTGTATGAATTTAAAAAATATTCGATGTCGTTAATAGTTTCGTTGAATCTCGAATCTATCCATCTTTCCGTTATATCGTGATTAATTTCGTCGCTTCCGCTTTCTCCGTTTTCGTGTATCTTTTCTTTGTACATCATTAGAAATCTTCCTGCGTTCCATAATTTCGTTATGAAGTTCCTGCCGATTTCCGTGTTCTTTTCATCAAATAATACGTCGCTGCCTAATGGTGCAAGATATACTATCGTAAATCTTAATGCATCCGTTCCGTAATTGTCCATTAAATCAAGAGGGTCGGGAGAGTTGCCCAGTGATTTCGACATCTTTCTCCCTTTAGCATCCCTCACTGTTGAGTGGAAATATACATCCCTGAACGGAATGTCACCTATGTATTCCAGTCCCGAAATTATCATTCTCGCTACCCATAAAAAAATTATTTCGGGTGCGGTTGAAAGAAAATCTGTAGGATAATAATATTTTAACAGGTCGTTTTCCTTGTCTCTTTCCGAATTCTCCCACCCGAATACGCTGAACGGCCATAACCAGGAAGAGAACCAGGTATCTAATACATCAGGGTCCTGAATCCAGTTCTCGATGTCTTTCGGCGGCTCTTTTTCACAGTAAATTTCTCCCGTTTCCTTGTGATACCATATCGGTATCTGATGTCCCCACCATAACTGCCTCGATATGCACCAGTCTCTTACGTTCTCTAACCAGTGAAAATATGTCTTCGTCCATCTGTCCGGATGAAATTTAACTCTGCCGTCTTTAACAGCCTGTATTGCTGGTTCGGAAAGTTTTTTCATCGAAACAAACCACTGGTCTGATAAAAAGGGCTCTATAATCGCTCCTGAACGCTCCGATACTGAAACATTGTGTATGTAATCCTCATCTTTTACATAATATCCCTGCTCTTTTAGCGACTTCAGTACGTTTTTTCGTGCTTCGCTTACCGTCTGTCCTTTGTATTCTAATCCGTTTTCGTTTATTTTACCGTCTTTCGTTAATATGTTTACCTGTTCCACATTGTGCCTTTGCCCGACTTCGAAATCGTTTAAGTCGTGTGCAGGAGTTATTTTTAATGCACCCGTCCCGAATGTTATCTCTACGCAGGAATCGTATATTATCGGTATTGCTTTGTTTACTAATGGTAGGATTACTTTTTTCCCTTTTAAATGTTTGTATCTCTTATCGTCCGGATGTACCGCTACGGCTGTGTCTCCTAACATAGTCTCCGGTCTCGTGGTCGCAATTATTAATGATTCGTCTGAATTTTCAACGGGATATTTAATGTAATATAATTTGTCCTTCTGCTCCCTGTATGAAATTTCGTCATCGCTTAATGCAGTCTGCGTTACGCTGTCCCAGTTTATGATTCTCTTTCCTTTGTATATGTATCCCTTTTTGTATAAATCCGTAAAAACTTCCCTTACTGCCCTGGATAATCCTTCGTCTAATGTGAATCTCTCTTTTGACCAGTCAACTGATGCACCCAGCCGCCTTAATTGCTTTAGTATTATTCCGCCGTATTTTTCCTTCCAGTCCCATATCATTTTTACAAATTCTTCACGACCTAAATCGTATTTTGTCCTGCCTTCTTTTCTTAATTCCTGCTCAACCTTTATCTGTGTTGCAATTCCCGCATGGTCCATTCCCGGTACCCAGCAGACTTCGTATCCGCACATCCTTTTCCACCTGCAGTATATGTCCTGTATTGTGTTGTTTAAAATATGTCCGATGTGCAGCATTCCCGTTACGTTTGGAGGCGGAATTACAACACTGTATTTCTTCTTGCCGAAATCAGGTTTTGATTCGTATATCTTCCTATCCTCCCAGTATTTCTGCCATTTCTCTTCTGATTTTCTGAAATCATACTTCGCAGGAATTGTGTTCATTGTGATGTTGTTTTTTCTTTTATTTTTTCGTTGTTTGTTATTATCTCGTATGCAAGGTCTAAATATGCCAGCGCTCCGACAGAGTTTATTTTGTATAGTATTAAAGGTTTGCCGTAAAAGGTTGCCTCGTTTAGTAAATTTGATACCGGTATTACCGTGTTCAGTAAATATGACCTGTACTTCAGTTTTAATTCTTTTTCCGATATTTCTGTTACTTTTGAATTTCTTTCGTACATCGTCAGTACGATACCCTCGATCTCAAGTTCACTGTTCGATGTCTCCCTTATCCAGTTCACGTATTGTATGAGTTTATCAACCGCATCAAGTGATAAATGCCCGCACTTGATGGGGATTAGTATGGAATTCGATGATGTAAGAGCATTCGTAGTAATCCCTCTTAATGTCGGCGGACAGTCAATAATTATGTAATCGTAATTCTGTTTTATCGTTCGAATTGAATTTTTTAAAATTGACTTGTTCTCAGATGATTTTGAGAACTTCTCGTCAAGTCTGATTGAATTTATGTTCGCCGGTATGAAATTTAAAAATTTTATGTCTGTGTTGTGTATTGTGTAATTTATTGACTTGGAATGATTGAATATATCCGATATTCCCGCCTTTATCTTGTTTTGCGTAAATCCAAGGGCTATTGCGGATGCTCCGAATGGGTCTGCATCTATTAGTAACGTCCGCTTTTCTGCTATCGCAAGTGATGCGGCTAAATTTACAGCCGTGGTCGTCTTGCCTACCCCTCCTTTTGGTATGCATACCGATATGATTTTTCCCATTATTGTACTCTGGCGTTTA
>CAYWMV010000325.1:0-2871 GCA_964459055.1 uncultured Ignavibacteriaceae bacterium
GTTTTGCAAAATACAAATTTACCGCAACTATTCCTGCAACAGGAGAAGTGTATCAATGGTATTTTGATTATACGGACAGCAAATACGGAAAATTTCATTTTTTCGGTCAGGATAATCATTATATAAGCCGGTGGAAATTCTTATATAATGACAATAATCAATTAAATCAGAAAATGGAATTATGGAAATCAGATGAATCAGGTAGTTCGATAGAGTTTAAGAGATATATCACGACAAGTCAAAATCCTGAATTTACAATATGGGAATTAACAACTGACGGAAATCAAACCACACCATTCGAAAAGAATTTTTATGTACGCGGAACACCTTTTCCATTAAGATGGGGTGTAGCAAAAGATTCAATCCATCAGATATCACTTTTCACAACTGCAATAATTGATACGGTTTTGCCTTATGATGATTCAAGAATTACATCAAATGTAAATACCGATGTAGCATTCTATACCGACCAGAGTATTCCCGTTAATGAAAGACCGAATACAACTGTTACTCCGGGTGCTTTTATAGTTGAAAATCCCAATTGGGGATTGATATTTAATATTGAAAACAGTGCCGACCTGATTATAGATACTAATAAAAAATTCGGAATTTCAAATTATGATTCATTACATTGCAAACCCGGTTCAAAAATTACAATAAAAAAAGACGGAAAACTTTTCGCAACAAATATAGTCCATCCTCCTGATAATATTCAAAATTTTAATGGAATTATTTCTTTAGAAGATTGTGTGGTTGAAGGTGAAACAAATTCCAAAGTTGAAATTCCGGCAAACGGTGATTTACATATAATCGGAGAAGTAAATTTAGAAAATGTCATACTTGATTTAAAAACCGGTTCATATCTATATCTTCACCCGGATTCTAAATTGATTGTTGACGGAATAAATGCAAAATTAATTATTAATAATAATGTTATCATCTGGATAGGGAACAATGCCTCCATTACAGTTAAAAACGGAGCTGTATGTTCAATCGAAGGCTCAACATTTTCTTCAACGGGTGAATGGAAAGGTATATCATTAGAAAATGCAGGCGTACAGTCATATATTATGAACTGCACGATTAATAATTCAAAGAATCCGATTAAAATATTAAATGACTATACATCCGCTTTTTATACTAAGGTTATCAAAAATAATGTAATAAATCTTGCTACCGGCGGTTCAGAGGCAGTATATTGCGAAAATATTTTCAACCTGCTATTCGATAACAATACCATAAATTTGGGCAGTAATTCAGGATTAGGATTAAGGATAAAAAATAATTACAATGCAGGGCCTCCGGGAGATGGAGGAGAAGAATATTACAATTTGAATATCATTAATAATACTTTCAACGGCGGTAGTGTACCGCTTGCATTGGTATGTTACGCTTCGGGATATACACCATATTTCATTAAGAATAATACATTTAATTCAAATAATTCGAATACATCGTTATTCGGAAGACTTATGGGCGGCAAAATCGAATTGAACAATTTTAATTTGATAAATCTGTCAGGTAAAGCTGTTCAGATAGAACAATCGAATATAGATGCACTTCGGAATAATTTCCGCAGTACTAATCCAACAATTCAGTTACAATCAGCCACTATAAGACTTTCTCCGATTTTAAACGGAGATAACTGGATCTGGTCGGGCGGAAACAATAAATTATATTCATTAGCGTCTGATAATATTCAATTCAACACAAGTTTTGCTCATCTCGATTATGGACAAAACTGCTTTACAAGAGAATCAAGTTCATGTTATCATCTGGCAGGAACTTTAAATATAGGGAGTGAGAATATTTATTATCTTAGGAACAACGATTTTGATAATTCCAATATTCCGGTTGTATCACTTGGAGATGTTACAGTCAGTTGGTACGGTTCGGATTTTGGATGTGTCAATTCAACTGATTACGGAAATGTCTGGACAATTCAGGATATGGGATTTGGAGTATATGACACAATTTATACAACAATTAATAATTCAGGTTCACAAACTCCTTCTGACCAGCAATTATACAGTACAGCATATTTGCATAAAGTAAACCATGATTATTTTGATGCCATCAATAATTACAAATCACTTATAAATAATTATCCTGATAGTTATTATACAAATTCCTGCTTGTATGAATTTTATGAATGTTATATGGAACTGGATACTTCAAATGAGCAATCTTACAGGGATAATTTGTATGGTAATCTTAAGACATTTCTTGACAGTAAAATATTATCAGGTTTATATGATGAGGAATTTAACGATGCTGCATATAATATTTCTCTTATGTGTTTAGCTAATATGTCCGAATACGATGAGGCGATGGATGGATACGAATTTATTTCTCTGTTTCACCCTGACCCGACAATAAGATTGCTGGCAAGTTGGGATTTTGCTGAAATAGAATTATTGATAAACGGTTCGGGTGCACAGCCAAATATTGCATTTGAAAAAATTGATGATACGTTCAGGGATAAATTACAATCAAGAATTGAACGAAATATTAATGGTGACCCTGTGATGGCAAAGATGAAGAATAACTATGATGAAATGAAAATAAAAAGTGAATTGGAGTTTTCACAGAAATTAAAGAAAGAAAATGTCAGCAACGATGAAATAAACCGTATTAAAAAAGCCTGCAAAACTGAAGATGATAATATCAGGAGTAAAGTAATTAACAACATAAGGAATCTAAAAACTTTAACTAAAGAAGAATATTTACAAAGACAGATAGAAGATATTATATATATTGTTAACAAAGGCAATAATATCCGGATTCAATCTGGTGATAATAATTTACCTTTAAAATATGAATTAAGCCAAAACTATCCGAATCCATTTAATCCTGTTACAAAAATACAGT
>CAYWMV010000326.1:0-2856 GCA_964459055.1 uncultured Ignavibacteriaceae bacterium
AAATTCCGAGAGTCCCCTCGTTCGCTAGGGCGAACTCGGGAGACTCTCCGGAACGTACAAGTAGTTTGGTTCCGGCTTGACCGGGTTATGAATTAAGAGATATTTCTCGCAGAGACGCGATTCAATTAAGAATTAAAAATTAAGAATTAAGAATAGATATTCAATTAAAAATTAAGAATTAAGAATAGATATTCAATTAAAAATTAAGAATTAGGAATTAGGAATAGATATTCAATTAAGAATTAAAAATTAAGAATTAGGAATAGATATTCAATTAAGAATTAAAAATTAAGAATTAAGAATACAAGTATTACGGATTTGGAACAATACAGTGACAAGGGACAGGGACAAGGGGACAAGGGATAAAGGGACAAAGGGATAAAGGGATAAAGGGATAAAGGGACAAGGGACAAGGGACAAGGGAACAAGGGAACAAGGGAACAAGGGAATAAGGGAACAAGGGAACAAGGGGACAAAGGGACAAAGGGATAATGGGATAATGGGATAATGGGATAATGGGATAATGGGATAATGGGATAATGGGAACAAGGGATAAAGGGGACAAGGGGACAAGGGATAAAGGGATAAAGGGGATAAAGGGATAAAGGGGCAAGGAAAAAGCAAATAACAAAGAGGAAATAACAAAGAGCATATAACAAAGAACATATAACAAAGATGGGTGTTATTTTTATTGTTCGCCAGAGGGGGGATTCTCACCGGTGGGGGTTTCATCGGGGAGGAGTTCTTCCTGCTTGGGGAGTTCTTCTTGCTTGAGGAGTTCTTCTTGCCCAGAGGGGTCTTGGGAGGAGAGGGTGTCCTGCAGGATTTGTTTGTTGAAGTCGGGGTTGAGGGCGAGGGAGTCGCCGGAGGAGTCGAAGAGTTGTTTGGCGGAGTCGAGGGGAAGGTCGCCGAGGGTGTTTTCGCCTGCTTTAAGGGAGTCGGGGAGAGTTTTCGTGCTGTCCGATGCAGGGGGGTTATAGAATTCGGTCAGGACGGTTAGTTTCGGGTCTATGGCTATGCCGTACTGAGAGAAGGGATATCTGTCTTTGAGAAACTTATAATAATAATAGGCACTGTCCCTGTTTTTAAACTGATTTTCAAAAATCCATCCAAGCGTGAAAAGAGATTTGGGCGCAACTTTACTTGCGACATAATTCGTGTAAATATCTTTTAGTTTGCCGACGGCGTCATTAAAATTTTCAGCATAGATATCAGAGACTGCAGACTTATAAATCAGTTCGGCGGCGTCAGTTTCAATTTCAATGAGTTCGAGACCGAGAGTTTTTCTTGCTTCGTTAGCGAGTTCGGTTTTGGGAAACTCTTCAATAAGTTTCTTCAGGAGGTTATCGGCTTTTTGAGTTTCCTGTTTATTTCTATACAAGGTGGAGAGCATATACATTGCACGGGGTTTTCTGTAGGTGCTTGTATCCCCTTCCACAACATATTCAAGATAGACGATTGCAGAATCTTCAATACCCATATTGAATGCGAAGAGTTCCGCCATACCGAAATAGGCATTATACATTTTATCGAGTTTAGCCGCCTGAATCGAGTCTTCCATTCTCTGCTGCTGCAACAGGGTTTCATATTCATTCAAGCCGGAGGTATCGGTAAGGAGAGTATCTTTGACAATATCTTTTTTCTCGATTTCTTTTTTCTCAATTTCTTTTTTCCGGGGAAGAGGATTACCATCATCATCAAAAAGTTCTTCAATGACTTTCGATGTATCGTTTTTTACGGTATCCTTCACACCCGAGCCAAAGCCTTTTCCTTCTTTAGGCGGTTCGAGTTTCGGGTCGTATTTATTTTCGCCGGGGCTACCTTCTTCTTCGAGTTTTTCAAGCCTGTATTTATCAAGAGCGGGATTTTCGTCAGGGATTTCGACTTTCAGGGTGTCGGCAATTTCAGCCAGAAGTGAAAAATACCTGTCGAGATTGTTATACTTTTTTGCACTGATAGAAACGGCTTCGGAGGTAGGACCCTGTGCGGCTTTTTTATAATTTATGAGAGCATTAAAATAATCTTTTTTAACTTCCTCATAATATTTTCCCATATAGTAATAGGCGCCTGCGGAGGACTTGGTGCCGGGGAAATCAATAATCAAATCATAATATTTCAAAAGCGCCTCGTCATACTCTTTAAGGAAGAAGAAAGTGTTTGCATATTCGAGGTCAGCCTGCTGTTTGAGGTCGGGATAGTCACGGTAACTTCTGCTCAAGCCTTTAAGCAACTCCTGCGCTTCGGAATATTTTTTAAGTTTAATGAGAGCGATACCTTTATCGAGTTTAGCATAAAACTCGAGGTCGAAATCGGAAGTATTATCAATCACTCTATCGTATTCATCCACTGCTTTTGAAACGTCACTAAGGGAATATATTTTAGCAAGGATAAACTGTTTTCTTGCTTTATTTTCGTCGTCGGAGGTAAACTCAATTGATTTCCGAAAAAATTCCACAGCACCTTCAATATCACGATTTGAAAGGGAGTTAATAGCGAGTTCCTCGGTGATATCGGATTTAATTTCCTCGTCGGAGGTTTTGCCGAGGAGGTCATTGAGGATTGCTTCGCCTTCGGTTTTACGGCGGAGTTTCAACTTTGTTTTGCCGAGATAGAGGATTGCCTCGTCGTAGAGTTCGGACATCGTGAGTTTTGAGAGGAACTCATTGAATTTCCTTTCCGCCTGGAGGTATTCCTGCATAAAAAAATATGATTTGCCGATAAGCAGGACGGCGTCATCGAGGAAGCGGGTATTTTTATTATACTGAATAATTTTCGAGCATCTTTCGATTACGAAATTAAATTTTTCCTTAGCGTCGGTAGGGACGGGCGGGACTATATCTAGCGAATCGAGGGAGG
>CAYWMV010000327.1:0-2828 GCA_964459055.1 uncultured Ignavibacteriaceae bacterium
CCGAAAGTGATGACCTGGGATGATTGGGTGAGCCAGAAGACGGTTGTGGTCAGGCGGACAAGAAGAAAGGAGGTAGTACCGGAGGGACAGATGGGATTTGGAATATGATACACAATTGGCTCTGGGGAGACTCAGAGCCTTTTTTATTTCCTTTATTATTCTTGCTAATCAAGGAATGATTCTAGTGTTCTTTATCTTTAGGTGGATTAGGATCATTCCCTGGTGGGACTGTGTCTTTACTGCGAATTTTCCCATCAATCCCTTTTATTGATAATTCACCTCCGCCCGAATTTTGAAGCATTATTTTTGCTTCATCCGCAGCTTCTTTTTGTGTGTCGTGGACACTTGACGCTCGAGTTGCATCATTCCTTTTATTTTCCCATTTTCCATCTGGTCTTCGGGAGACAGTACGATCCCTACCTTTGGACATTTTTCCTCCTTCGATTAATTCATTAAGTACAAAGATTGTAGACTGAAGAAATAATTTTTTTCGATATGCCTATAGCGATTTCCACCTCCTGTGCAGTCACTCGAATTTCACGACCTTCAGTGTCCCCAGTGCGCACTCTCTCTAAATACTTTTTATCAACAACGCCTAAATTGTGGGTTAATGGATGTCTTTTTTCAAAAATTGTTCTTAATGTTTCAACTTCGTCTTGTGAGGTATTATGAAACAAATCCAATCCAGTCTGTGCGTGGAACGTTTCCCCGGCCGAGTTAATATTCTGATAAGAATTCCTGATTTTTTCAAGACGCTTGCTTATCTCGTCATGTGACATACCATTGTTGGCTAAATGCTTTATTGTGATTATTTTAAGAACAGCTTCAAAAACTGAAACCACATCCTCTAGTCCGTTTTCAATATCTCTTCCGGCAACCCTGGCGCCTAATTCCTCACGCCTTTTATCGACTACACTAAGAACTTTCTGGATAACGCCAAATTCAGTTTTGACATGACACATAAATATATCTTTTCCACAATCCGGGCACCAGGTTGCTAAACCAAAAACCGCATGCTCAAGCCCACAGTTTGGACAAATAATATCGCGCCGCAGCTCTTCCTCCAGCGGCCGTGGAACATAGTCAGGCTTACTCGGTTTATAAGTCATTTCCATCTTAAACATCCCAGAGCCATATGTTTTTTTGTGAGAACTTCCTAATCCAAGAGCTTTTTGAAATGACTTATCGATGCCTTTGACAACCTCATTTTTGAGGACACTTAAAGCATAATCAATTTGCGCTTGGGTTGTAAAATCATTTGGTTCACCCTCTTGCCGGCAATATGGGCAATAAGCAAGTACTTGCCCTTCCGTTAATCCGGTACCTAATTTCACCTTAAAGTAACCAGGTGAGCACTCAGCATTAGGACATTCTCGTCCGACTAACCCATCATTAGTTGGAATTGGTATGTGCATTTCGTACTGGTCTGGACCGACTTTCCGTGTTTGGAAATCGCCGCCATCATCTAGAATCGAATTGGACATGGTTCAAATATCTTCCTTTCGTTAGTAATTTTTCTCAAACCAAAATCACCTTTTCCAATCGTTCCTTCCGCTTCTTCCAATCTGGCATTAAAACGTCCAGCAAGTGGTAGAACTTTGCATTGTGACCTACGTGCACTAGATGACATAATTCATGCAGGACCACGTAATCAATGCAGTGAGTCGGCGCCTTGATTAGCTCTGTATTGAATGTAATCACTCCTGAAGGTGTACAGCTTCCCCAACGTTTGTTCATTCTGCGGTATTTGATTTCAGGTTTTCTTGCACCAAGCTCAATGAGTCGATCAACAAACAGCTCTGATCGATTTTGTATGAATACTTTGGCATGTCTGGTGTACCAGTCTTGTAAAATTTGTTGTTTTCTTTCCAGATTCTCAGGTTGGGTTGTAGTTAACATAAAGAATTTTCCAATCAGTTTGACAGCATTTTCACTACCTGCCGTTACCTTTAACCGATACTGCCGTCCCAAATAGTAATATGTTTCACCACTGATGTATTGGCGATCAGGCAGTACGGGGTGATACTGATCAAAGTACTCCAGTTGCCGAATCATCCAGGGGGCACGTTTTTCAAGTTTTGCTTGTACTTCCTCCATGGAGTGATCCAGAGGCGCTTTTGCGACAATGCTTTTATCTGGCTGAACCGTGATTCGTAACCGATTTCGCTCTTCAAACCATACTGTGACGGGAATCTGAAGGTTGGAATAAGATACGGTTATCATTTTTGGACTTTCGATAATCACCATTAATTGCCTCTGGCTTACGGACATCTGACGCGGGCGACATCAATCGATTGATCTAAAATTCGATCGATTTCCTCAAAGGTTAGCTCAATCCCTTCCTGTTCTTTCCAGTCAAATAACATGTCTTCAATTTCGATGCGCATCCGGTTCTGAACGTCGATATTGTCCACCCAGTTAACAATGCGATTTCGTTCAACAATGTTTTCCACTTCCAGGGCAGCTCTGGCAAAGGCTTCGCTGCGGTCTTCTCCAGACTCGCCTGGTTGAATCGTCTCTTTCACAATCCCATAATAGGCTTTGGCAACCTCATGCCCATTCAACCGCACAGGAACATTATCTCCCGTTCGATTGAGGACTGCTTGCATGATCTCAGTGACCTGCGCCAGGTAATCCTTTTCACGGAGACGTTCATCCCGGTAGGCTTTAATCGCGTCTTTCAATATCTCAGAGAAACGTTTGTAAAATACCGGATCCTGCTCCATGCGCTCATAGATGGTTTTCTGGGTGCGGTGGGCAATCGTATCTGCTTTGGCAGCATCCGAATGCAGCTTTTCTACTTCATCAGCGAAAGCCTTCTGATCAAA
>CAYWMV010000328.1:0-2809 GCA_964459055.1 uncultured Ignavibacteriaceae bacterium
CTTGACCTCGCCGATGAAATAGAACTGGTTGATATTTCTCCGGACGAATTATTACAGAGATTAAAAGACGGTAAAGTATATACGAAGGACAAAAGCAGGGAAGCCGTACAAAGTTTTTTCAGGAAAGGGAATCTGACGGCACTGAGAGAAATGTCTTTAAGACTTACCGCTGAAAGAGTGGACAAACAGCTGCGTGACTACATGTCCGAGAACAGGATTCCCGGACCATGGAAATCTGGTCAAAGGATATTGATTGCGATAAGTTCGAGTCCTTCATCGGCTCATCTTATCAGATGGGCAAGGAAGGTATCATACACATTGAAAGCATCATTAGTTGCGGTGAATGTTGAAACCTCAAAATATCTCAATGAAAAGGAAATAAATCTATTAAACAAAAATATTGAACTTGCAAAAGAACTTGGGGCTGAATTTATCAGTACAGCGGATGAAAACATTGTAAAGGGAATATTAAGAATTGCCGGAAAAGAAAATGTTTCCGATATAATCGTTGGTAAATCAAAAGAGAATAAGATAAAAAAAATCTTTTCCAAAAGTATAGTTCAAAAACTGATTGACGAAAGCGGTGATATTGATATATATGTTGTATCGGAAAATACCGAAACAGAAAGGCGAAAAAAAATAAATATACCGTCGTTACAATCATCTTCAATAAATTATCTGATTTCCGGACTGTGCATATCGATTGTTTCAATAATCCTATATCCACTATCGGATTTCATCGGTTACCAGTCGGTTGCTTTAATATTACTGTTTGTAATTTCTTTATTACCATTATATTTCGGACCCGGACCTGTTTTGCTTGCGAGTTTTCTGAGCCCTTTAATCTGGAATTATTTCTTTGTTCCCCCGTATCATACATTCAGAATATCAAAAACGGAAGACGCACTTTTATTTGTGTTATTCTTTATAATTACAACCATTACAAGCGTATTAACTTTAAGAGTCCGAAAAAAGGAATTCCTATTACGAAAAAGGGAAGAAAGGGCAACCGCATTATACAAATTAATAAAGGAGCTTTCCGAATCGGACAATAAAGACCAGATTATCAATACGTTTAAGAACAACATTAAAAAAGTATTTAAATACGAATCAATGGTTTTTATAACGAATGAATCGGGTGAACTGTCAACTGAAGATTCAACTCTTTCATTAAAAGAGAAAGGCATAATAAACTGGGCTTACTCAAACAAACTAAAAGCGGGAAAACACACAGATACATTACCCGAAAGCGAGTATATATTTTTTCCGTTGAACGGGACACAAAACATATGCGGAGTTGCGGCGATAAAGCCGTCAGAAAAATTCGCAAGTGACGATGAAAAAAACTTTCTTGAACTTTTTATTAATTTATTTACGACTTCCTTAGAGAAACAAATGCTATCAGAAACAGCAAACAGGATAAATTTAATGCAGGAAAGCGAGAAACTATACAAAAATATTTTCGACAGTATTTCGCACGAACTAAAAACTCCGATTTCGGCTATTATCGGTGCGGTCACACTGATATTAGACAAAAAAAATACCTTAACGGAAAAAATTGTTTTTGATTTAACAAAAGAAATCCATATAGGAGCAAACAGACTAAATATGCTTGTCGAGAATTTGCTTGACATGACAAGACTGGAATCCGGAAGACTTGAACCAAATTTCGCGTTTTATGATTTTAATGATGTATTGAATTCGGCAATTGAAAAAATTCACAGCGAAATCACCGACGTAAATATAATTAAGACTGTTCCTGATGATATGCCGTTAGTTTATGTTGATGCAGGATTGATGGAACAGGTAATAAAAAATTTATTACTGAACGGCGTTAAACATTCCGGTGTAAGTACAGAAATAAACATCAAAACCGGATGGGATGAAAAATATATTTATATTACGGTATCAGACAAAGGAGAAGGCATTCCGGAAGAGCATATTAGTCACATATTTGATAAATTTTACAGAGTTAATAATCTGAAAACGGGAGGAAGCGGATTGGGATTATCAATTGTAAAGGGATTCATTCAGGCACACAAAGGTAAAGTATCTGTCAAGAATAATTCTGACAAAGGAGTAACATTTGAAATTCAGATTCCCAATATTAAATATAAAACAAATGAAAAACTATAACAGAATATTGGTAATAGATGATGAAATACAGATAAGAAGGTTATTAAGAATAAGTTTTGAATCAGAACAATACGAAGTTTTTGATGCACAAAATGCAAATGAAGGATTGTTACTGACAATCGAGAAAAAGCCGGATTTAATAATTCTTGATCTGGGTTTACCGGATTATTCCGGAATAAATTTACTAAAGAAAATAAGAGAATTTGCCAAATTGCCAGTCGTTATATTGTCCGTTAAAAATACCGAAAAAGATATTGTTGAAGCGTTAGACGCAGGTGCCGATGATTACATTACAAAACCATTCAACACCGGGGAATTGCTTGCAAGAGTAAGAGTGGCATTAAGGCATTCCAGTTCCACCGAAAACGAAACTATTCTTAAAAACGATAATATTACGATAGATGTTACCAAAAGGATTGTAAAAACCGGGAAAGAAGAATGCAAATTAACATCTACCGAATATTCACTACTTCTGTTGTTTATGAAAAATCCCGGAAAAGTATTAACACATCAGTATATACTTAAAGAAGTATGGGGGAAATATTACGGAGAAGAAACTCAATATCTCAGAATTTATATATCGAACCTGAGAAAAATATTTGAGAAAGACCATCGAAATCCACAACTAATAATAACCGAACAGGGGATTGGTTATAGAATGATTGAGAAGTAG
>CAYWMV010000329.1:0-2788 GCA_964459055.1 uncultured Ignavibacteriaceae bacterium
GCAAATTTTGAAAAATTTATACTCATTTTTAGAGGGATTCGTGTCAAACTCAGGAGATATAAAATGCTACGACTGGTTCTTCTGCACAAAACCGCTTAAAAAAGAAGAAATCGAAAAGAAACTGCTTAAAAAGTAATTTTTTTTTATTTTTTTACGAATCCCCTTCCCGTGTTTTTCGGTAAGGGGATTTTTTTTAAAATCTATTTTATTATACAAAACACGGCATACCCGGAACCGAACGTTACGTATTTCTTCCCGTGTCCACGGGACAGAGAGGCAGAGACGCAGAGCAAAGAACAAATAACAAAAAATAAAAAAATGTTTTACCACTAAGGGCTTATAAAACTAAGCAGAAAACTTTTTTAAAAAATATTAACCGCAACGGCGCAAAGGGCGCAAAGAAAAAAAATAAATATAAAAATATTTTTTACCACTAAGGACTCTTAGAACACTAAGGGGAAAACTTTTTTAAAAAATTTTTGAGGATTTCATTATTACCAATATTTTTTCCTACGGGAAATTTTTCTTTACCATTTTTAAAATAATTTGAGAATTAAAGGATTAATTCAATTTGAGTTTTAAATTTACTTTCGAAAATATATAGTAAAAAATTATCGATATACCTATTTTACGGTATCACTGATGTAAACGGAATTTTTTACTTATAAAAAGAAAATGGTAAAGGATAAATCAAAGAAACAAAACTCATTAATTTTCCGAATATTTAAAATCTTTTTAATAGTAACAGGCATTTTATTTCTTCTTGTAATTTCACTGGCCGTATGGATTTACTTATCGTTATCTTCGGGACCTGACCCAATGGAAATTAACAGTTATCATCCTTTCCGTTCTGAAAAGGCAAAGGAACAATATCTTACCTTTGAGAATAAAATGGCGGAAAAGTGGCCGGTTCAATCAGAAGAACGATTTGTCCAAACATCATTCGGAACTACATTTATGAGAATCAGCGGTCCTGCTGATGCTCAGCCTGTAGTTTTGCTGCCCGGAGGCGGATGCAATTCACTGATTTGGAGTTCAAATATAAAGGCATTATCACAGAATTACCGGACCTATGCGTTAGATAATATTTATGATTATGGAAAAAGCATTTACATTCGTGAGATAACCAGCGGGAAGGATTATGCCGATTGGTTAAATGAATTGTTTGATACTCTCCCTTTAGACAGTAATGTCCGTATAATAGGGTATTCTTTTGGCGGCTGGGTCACAAGTCAGTATGCGCTCTATCACCCTGAAAGACTTAAACGAGTTATCCTTATCGCTCCTGTTTATACTATTTTGCCTTTATCCAAAGCATATATATTACGAATGATAACTACATTAATTCCAATCCGTTATTTCAAGGAAAAAATTATGTATTGGTGCTGGTCGGATCTTGCTAAAACGGGTAATAGCGGAAAACAACTCGTAGAAGACAGAATAGAATATTATAATATTGCATTGAACAGCTTTAAATTCAAGCAACCTGTAAATCCGACTGTCCTTACTGATTTGGAACTTCAAAAATTAGAAATGCCCCTACTTTTTCTGGTTGGCGAACACGAGACTGTATATAATGCATACGATGCTATCAGCCGTCTTAATAGGGTAAATGCAAAGATTAAAACTGACCTGATTCCTGACACAGGTCATGATATAATGTTTACACATACTGATACAGTAAACAGAAAGATTCTTGATTTTCTGAATGAATAAATTTCCAGAGAAAGGTTAATACAAAAGATAAATTAGTGTCTGAAAACATTTTAAATTACTATAATGAAAAATTATTATAACAACATATCGGAGTTAATCGGCAATACACCGATGCTGAAACTCAACAGGATTGCGAAAAATCTAAAAGCAGACATTTACGCCAAGATTGAATACGTAAATCCCGGCGGAAGCGTTAAGGACAGAATAGCGAAGTACATGGTTGAAAAAGCCGAGCGTGAAGGCAAGATAAAACCCGGCGATACTATACTTGAAAATTCTTCGGGCAATACGGCGACAGGGCTTGCAATCGTATGCAATGAAAAAGGATATAAACTTAGACTTGTCGTCCGAGACAATATCAGCAAAGAAAAATTAAAATTCCTTGAAATTCTCGGAGCAGAAATTATTAAAGCAGATACATCACTTTCTCCCGAACATCCCGAATCATACAACAAACTCGCGGAAAACATTGCCAAGAAAGACAAGTCCGTTTACTATCTCGACCAGCATAACAACCTTGATAATAACGAGACGCACTATATGACAACCGGTCCCGAAATCTGGGAGCAGATGGAAGGTAAGATTGATTACTTCATCGGCGGGATTGGTACGGGTGGAACGATTACCGGTGCGGGAAAATTTCTAAAGGAAAAAAATCCTGATATAAAAGTAATCGGAGTTGACCCCTACGGGTCTGTGTTTTATGATTATTTTAAAGAAAAAAAACTGATAAAACCATACGACTATAAAATTGAAGGAATAGGTGATGAATTTCTGATAGGAACCGCTCAACTTGACGTCCTTGATGATATGGTAAAAGTAAAAGACAGTGTTTCGGTTGAATGGGCAAAGAAAATCGCTGCTGAAGAGGGTTTGATTGCGGGAGGTTCAAGCGGAGCTAATGTATGGGCTGCTGTGCAACTTGCTAAAGAGATTGACAGAGAAGCGAACATCGTTACTCTGGTATGTGATTCGGGTTATAAATATGTGAGTTCGATTTTTGATGATGAATGGGTTAAGAAAAATATTAAAAATCAACCATAGAGAATCCGAAACACGGAAAACACGGAAA
>CAYWMV010000330.1:0-2781 GCA_964459055.1 uncultured Ignavibacteriaceae bacterium
AATTTCAATCCATGAAAGAGCGATTTTGAAATTTAAAATCAAAAACAAATGAAAATCAAAAATTCATTATACGGCATTATTATTTCAGTAATACTTTCTGTGTTCTTTATTTCCGGTTGCGGAAAAGACAATCCTGTTATTCCGCCTCCGCCACCCCCGCAGGATACGGCAGATGTATATGACTGGAGTTATCTGGAAATGGATAATATGTTAGACCTTTTTGTATATGATACAAACAATATATACACTATGCATGGAATTGGTGTTTACTGCTGGGACGGTAAAGGTAATGGAAAGTTAATAAATTTAATGGACCCTAATTTTTATGACAATTATGCTGATAATTATGAAAGCAATATATATATCGCCGGAGTTAAGCGTATTGCAGGAGACCTTCTGATACCGTGTGTGAAAAAAGTAGTAAATAATAATGTTGTCGCATCTTTTGAATTACCGTATTATGATACAAGTTCAGTATGGAGAATTCTTACTGTCGGATACGATAAATTCTGGTTAACCCAATGGCGTCACAATAGTGTTTATTATTTCGATAACGGGAATTTCAAGAAATACGAACTTGACAGCGGAATGATGTTTTCATATATGCATCAGGATAAGTACGGAAATACCTATTTATTCTCACATCTTGTAATAATCAATCCCCCGAACCCAAAATATTCTTTCAGATACTCATATAAATTTGAAAATGATAACTTCAATTTATTATGCAAAGATTCTGTTGCACTTGAGAATTATTACAGAATTTATGAATGCGGAGATGAGATACTTTCCGTAGATGATTTTTTTGATATTAATTACTTCAATGGTATATCGTGGATTCCTTTTCTGCAAACCCCGGGAGTTAATAATATAGAACTCGGAGGGCTTGGTTTAAATTACATTGTTTCATTTGTAAATGATGCCAACTGGATGAATGTATATATATGGAACGGAACAACATTTAGAAAGGAAAAATACCTCGAAACTTTATTATTGAATAATCAGATTGGTATGCGCACGGATGTACCTGCTCAAATATTTTTAAGTGATGATATTGTATATATTCCTGTCCCGGATGAGTATGTCTTAATTGGAAGACCTAAAAACAATCCTCAAAAATTTAAATTTGACAGGTGAAAATCAATCAACAAAAATATTTCCAATTACAAATATCAGGCATATGAAAACTCAAAATTCATTATTCGGCATTATTATTTCAGTAATACTTTCTGTGTTCTTTATTTCCGGCTGCGGGAAAGACAATCCTGTTATTCCGCCACCGCCACCCCCACAGGATACGGCTGATGTATATGACTGGAGTTATATTCATACGGCAACATTAACGGGACTTTATGTTTATGATACAAATAATATATATACATCTCACGAAAATGGAATGATCTCGTGGTGGGATGGCAAAGGAAATTCTCATAGTTTTAATTTTAATGACCCTATGTTCTATTGCAGTGATGTTGATGATTATGGAAATGTCATTTATTTTGCCGGGATTAAAAGTACTTCTACTGATACTTATATCCCCTGTATAAAGAAAGTAATAGATAATAACGTCGTAGCATCTTTTGAATATCCGCAGCAGGAATCGAGTTCCGTATGGAAAGTTCTTGCAGTAGGTTATGATAAATTATGGCTTACACAATGGTATGATAACAGGGCATATTATTTCGAAAACGGAACATTCAAGAAATACGAACTTGACAGCGGAATGAAATTTTCATATATGCATCAGGATAAGTACGGAAACATCTATTTATTTTCACATCTCATAATATTCAATCCCCCGACTCTAAAATATTCTTTCAGATACTCATATAAATTTGAAAATGACGAATTTCAATTTTTATGCAGGGATTCGGTGATAGATGAGAATTACTACAGAATATTTTATTGCGGAGATGATTTACTGGCAATAAATAATGTTTGTGGTATTGATATTTTTAAAGGAAATTCCTGGAATATGTTCCATCAGATTACGGGTGTATATTTTCTTGAATCCGGAGGAAACAATATTAATTATATTGTTAATTTTGGTCATCAAGGTAACGGAAAGTCAAGTTGTTACATATGGGATGGAACAAATTTCAAAAAGGAAAAGGCGATTGAGGAGTGGATAATTCAAAACGGTATTTCGTACAGCGGTTTACCTATACAAATATATATTAAAAGTAACATTGCTTATGTTCCACTTGCATCTAACTATCTTTTGATTGGAAGGAAAAAAAATTTACCAAAACTTAAATAAAAAACTTATGAAAAATACAATTTTTGTTTTTATATTTTTATCAATATTTTGCAATGCATTTTCTCAAAGTTATTGGGAAAGCAATCTAATAAATATTGAAAACAGCACGTACTTAACAACCAGTAATAAGCCATTTTTTGTAAATGCTGATATTGGATATGTTATAATTTCGGAGGTATCAGCAGAATATAATATTTACAAAACTACAAATTCAGGTATTAATTGGTTTAAAGTAGGAAATCATATCTGCTCAAATTATTTAACAGATGGAAAATCAACATTATATTTTTTAAATGAAAGCACAGGTTATGCTACCTTTAAATGTAGAAGTCAACTCAATAATGTAAAGGTAAGAGTTTATAAAACATCAAACTCAGGAAACAATTGGAATTTTATATCGGAAAACGAATATAACGAAGCAAGTAATATATTGAATGCATGGAAAATCCACTATATCAATGAAAACATAGGATATTTACAATTAAGCAAAGGCTTTTTCAAAACCACAAATGGCGGTGTAA
>CAYWMV010000331.1:0-2766 GCA_964459055.1 uncultured Ignavibacteriaceae bacterium
TATTTATTAAATCGGTGTTGTTTAGGTGTCACCCGCTCCGCGGGTTAAAGGACTGCGTTCCTGAATCCTATAAATATGTCACCCGCTCCGCGGGTTAAAAGACTGTGTTCCCGATTGCTATAAATGTGTCACCCGCTCCGCGGGTTAAAAGGCTGTGTTCCCGGTTGCTATAAATGTGTCACCCGCTCCGCGGGTTACTACTTGGATTGATTCGTGTGATACAAATATGTCATCCCGACGAGCCGGGATTAAAAAATAATATCAATAAATTCAGTTGTCGCGAAGGACGTATTCGTCGTATTCGAGTTCGAAGCGGAGTTTGTGCTTGGATTCTTCCTGTGCGAGGGAGAGGAAGAGTTCCTTAAAAGCGGGGTCATCAACCCGGGCAGAGAGGTTCATATAGAGCCTGAATGCCGCTTTCTCCCTGTTCATTGCGAGGATTAACGCTTCCTCATAAGGCATATCGGGTTTGGGAGTGATATTAACAGTATAATCTGATATTTTTAAATCCTGAACATTTGCTTCGGATATTTCGATTACCCTGTCCTGTTTTATTTTTGCGAGGCGGGCTTTGTGCTTAACTTCTTCCTGCGCAAAATCTTCAAACACTTTTCGCATTTCTTCATTTCTCGACTTTCTGCCGAGTTCATTGTAAAAATCTATTGCCATTTGTTCATTCTTAATTGCAAAATCAAGAACGTCATCCGTATTTTTAAATTTATCCATTGCCATATAATTTTTCCTTATTTTTATTTTAATGCATTTTCAAATTCTTCTTCAAAACGTTTTACGAGATAATCGCAACCGTATTTAAACAACCTGAAATTATTATCCGAATCAGTATTCATAAATTTTAAATTATATTCATTATTATTTCCGGAAAGGAGTGATGCAATTTCGAAAGTAACATCATCAGCAGATTCATATTTACTTTCAATCCCGAGCAGACTTAACAAACCGGATATCTGTTCTATGTTAATCTTCTCTACCTTAGGCTGAACCGAACAATCGAAATGAGTAATGAATTTCTGCGTATTGGTATAATTTCCTCCGCTTTCCTGCGGCAGAGAAGCAGGCAGAATTATATCGGCAAGTTTCGCCGTATCCGTTAGGAAATAATCCTGCACGACTTTAAATTTCGTTTTACCAAGCATATCCGTTACACTTTTAACGTCAACCGCACATCCGGCGGGGTCTTCACCGAAAATGAACACATTGGTGATTTTTCCCGATTTGAGAAGTGAATACAGGTCTTCATTTGCAGATGCAATCTTATTCCCTCCGGCATCGAGCGAAGGAGAGACACCCATATCAAAAATTCCCTGTGAATTATTTTTCTCTTTTAGAGAAATTAGTCCCGAAGATGTTTTTCCGAGTTTACCTGTCAGCATTGCGAGGTTGTACAATTCGGTAACCGAATTGGAAGACAGGTTTTTCTCTGAAAATACTATAACAGCATTCGGCTCGTTATTATAATTTTCCGCAAATCCGGAAATTTCTTCGTCAGACAATCCTGATTTTTTCACGAGAGATTTATAATCCAGAGCCAGAACCGACTTCTTATATACATCAAATCCTGCGGCATTATCATTAATATAAATTTTATTTTCAAGATTATTTGATAGAATGTAATGAATGACTGCTTTTATAAAATCATAGTAAGATTTAACAACATGCGAGCCGTCGGATTTTTTGAGCATTCTGTCTTCAGGATTATCGGTAATAATTTCAAGTTTCGTTTTATTATAATATCTTGCATTATTAATCATATAACCCGCAACTGCATTCTCATAATTTATTTCAGAGCCGACGAGAATAACTTTTCCCGCTTTACCAATCTGTTCAAACGGAACATTTTTGAAATTATCTTTTTCGTAACCTTCGCCTCTGCCGAGATAGTGGAAACTCGCAATATTATTAGTTTTAGCGGCATTTCTGGCGAGTTTCTGAACGAGATACATCTCTTCATTCGAAAGCCGTGCGCCCGCAAAGAAAGCGTTTTCATCCGGTTTAGCAGATTTAATTTTTTCCGTTATAATTTTAAATGCTTCATCGAATTCAATTTCCTTAAATCCGCCGTTAACTTTCAGCAGAGGTTTTAAAATTCTCGATTTATCATTAAGATATCTGTATCCGAATTTTGCGAATCTGCAGATATTAGTATCCTTATTTATTTCTCCGTAACTGCCGGTAGCACGCATATAGAATCCGCTCTTGTGATGCAGGTTCACTTCGCACCCGACTGAACAATAATTGCAGACAGTTTCATAACTTTCAAGTTCAAAGGGACCGGGTTTGAACGGAACATTTTCTGTAATTGCACCCGTCGGGCAGGTTGAGATGCACATACCGCAGGATTCACAGGCAGTTTCGGTAAGAGCAGTATTCATACTCGGAGCAACGAAGGTTTCGAATCCCCTGTTAATAAGTCCGAGTGCGTTGGCATTAACGACATCCTTGCAAATTCTTACGCACCTCGAACAGAGAATGCATTTATTATTATCAATTTCGATATACGGATGTCTGAAGTCAACTTCATATCTTTTGAATTCGCCTTCATATTTATTCTGGACAGCTTTATACTCGGTCGAATATTTTTTCAGGTCGCAGGTATAATATTCCGTGCATCCGCATTCGAGGCACCGCAAAGTTTCCGTCATTGCCGCATCATCCGAATATCCGAGTTCAACTTCTTCGAAATTTTTTCTTTTAGCGGGGTCTAAAGTCGGCATTTCTTCGCGGATTTGAGTAACATAAGAGCCCTGA
>CAYWMV010000332.1:0-2763 GCA_964459055.1 uncultured Ignavibacteriaceae bacterium
TTAAAATTAGCCCAAATTGAAGCTAAAATTGACCCCGAGAAAAAATATGAAAAAATTAAAAAGGAAGCAGAGGAATTTAAAGAAGATATGAAAAAATACTCGGATGAATTAAATAAAAACATTGATGAATTAAATAAATTAACCAATCAAACTGAAAAGTCTTGGTTAAATGCCGAAATAAACGATCCTGACGGATATACAAATATAAGAAGTGGAAAGGGAAGAAATTTTGAAATACTAGGAATTGTAAGAGAGGGTGAAATTTTCCAGGTAATTAAAGATAATTCCAGTGATTGGTGGCAAGCTAAAACATCAAGCGGTGTTACGGGTTATATACATAAAAGCCGTGTGGTATTAAAATAACTAAGATTTAAGAAATTTATTGTTCAATAAAATTTAAAAAATTACTAATGGAGGTTTAAAAATGGAAGGTACATTAAACAACATTTCAAAGTACAATTCAGAAAATTTTATTTCTGAGATTAATAAAATTATAAAGTTAAAAGAAAATAATATATTCTCGGAAGAAGAATATCTTAAACGGAAAAACGATATTCTTGATGATATAAAAAATAAAGGAATAACCCAAAACCTTACTGAATTTCTTTCTGATATACTTGTACTAAAAGAAAAAGATATTTTAACTGTTGAAGAAATTAATAATATTAAAACCTCATTAGCACAAAAGAAAGATACTATTGAACCTATTTATACACCTGAGTCTGAGGTTTTGGCAAATAACCGGAAAACAGAAACAAAAAAAGCAAATGGGTTAGTTAGTAGAATTTTAACATTACTACTTACTTTATTATTCTTTTTACCCTGGTTTACTTTCAGAGCCTGTAATGTAACATATGATTATAATGGTTATAGTACAATAGCATTTCAACCTAGCAATGATGTAAGCAATTTTTCAGATAAAATATCGGAACTTGGCTCTAAATTATCGGAAAAAACCGGGAGCAAAGAAAGTAAAACCGATAAATTTAATGATTTTTTTATCATTTCTATAATATCTGCAATAATTGGTATATTACTAATAATATTAATTCTAATTTCATATTATTCTTTTAATGTTAAATCGGTCACGATATTATCTTCAATTATGTCAATACTATTTATTGCCATAATAGTCATTTTATTAATTGATAAAAGTAAAATATCATCTGAAGCAAAAGGAATGGTTGATATAAGTATTAACTTTGGTTTATTTTTATGTCTTTTGACTTCAATAATAATCGTATTCAGCAAAAAAATAGAGATGGGATTGATTATTAGAGATAACGAATCAAACAGCATGTTATTTAAACTGAATAAATTTTTTAATAATAAATTTATAGGATTAATTGGTATAGGAATAATGATTATTTGTATTCTTTTATCATTGTTTATATATACAAGTTCAGGTGCAGAAACTAAAACAGACGCAAATAAAAAATTTGAACAATTAAAAACCGAAACCACACAACCCCAAGAAAATAAAAGCTTGTCGGAAAATAATTCTTATAATGACACAAAAAATTTTTCTTCAAATCTAAATACTCCGGACGGAGTAGTAGTTAAATTTATTAATTCTCTCGGGTCGCAGGACTTTTCATCTGCATATTATTTAATGACAGAAAAAAGACGCGGAAGTTATTCTCTTTTCAGTTCGACAAGAGCCTATGGTGGTATTACAAGTACGAAAATTTTTGAATGTTCTTATGAAGGAGAAACAAATGGTAAAAAGGAAGTATTGGTAGATTATGAATCCATTGATCCTGCCAATAAAAGCGGAAGATTTAAACAATATTTTTATTTAATTCCATCAGGGAATTCTTATTTGATTTCAGATATAAAAAATATTAATATAGAGTGGTATTAAAAGCATTATATTTAAATCTTTTTTGTCAATAAATAAATTTAATATTTCACATGGTCAGGTTATCGAAGGCAAAGCGATACTGAATTATTATAAGAAAAAAGAACGATGGGGCTGGAAAGCAATTGAAATAGAAAAAGTATCAGACTAATATATTATTTGCAATTATTTCTTATGCGACAAGATTATCTCCAGTGCTTTTTGTCCGCATTCGTAAATAATATTTTTATATTTCCTTGTTCCCAGTTCAGATTCGTCAAAATCAATATTTATAGCAGAGTTTGACTTTTTCTCAATCGGAAATATTTCAAATAATTTCGAGTTTAGTTTAGATGTAATTAGATTTTTTATTTCGTTATGTACTTTTGTTTGCAATTCCGAGATTTCCTCATCGGTTCCGTCAAAATTATTATTTACAAGGGTTGCTTTAGAGACACGAATATCCAGAACTCCGTCCTCCAGACCGTTTAACGGAATAAAGGTTACTTTGGTTTTTAAATTATCATTCTTCCTTTTTATGAACAGGTATTTATTTCTTCTGTCCTGCTCCTCCGGAGTTTCGGTTTTCTTTTGAGAATTAGCCCGGGGACCTTCCAAATCATCTTTGTTATTCCTCTGAAGTTTAATCAAAGCATCTCTGCCGGCATCTAAAAAACCGTATAAACGTTTACTTGACATTCTTAATACAATAAGAACAAGAACAGGAATTGCCACCTGCGTGAAATTTATTATTGAACCAAGTAATTCATTGGTTTCAAAACCGTTATTAATCAGAAGTCCGATAATAGCAAGCACACTAATTGCTCCGAGTGCTATTGAAATAAGTTCGTTTAGTTTTTCTTTTTCCATAATTTTTTGTATTATAAGTTATGATTATTAAATATAATATTTTGAAAATTTTA
>CAYWMV010000333.1:0-2763 GCA_964459055.1 uncultured Ignavibacteriaceae bacterium
TCATGGACGTCGTACAAAAAATCTGGGGCTTTTGCAATGTGCTCAAACACGATGGAATCAATTATGGGGATTACATCGAGCAGCTTACTTACTTATTATTCCTCAAACTGGCAGAAGAGAAGGGTTTGAGCCTGCCAATTGGCTATGATTGGCCAGCGCTGCGCGAGAAATCCGGTACGGATTTGACTGACCATTACCAGGCCACTTTACGCGAGCTGGGTAAACAGTCCGGCTTGTTAGGCGACATCTTCGCCGGTTCGCTCTCACGCTTCCGCGAGCCTGTGAACTTGAAACGCCTAATCGGACTGATTGATGAAATCGCCTGGTCAGAGCTGGACGTTGACCTGAAAGGCACCATCTATGAAGGTCTGCTGCAAAAATTCGCCGCCGAGCAAAAGGGCGCCGGGCAGTATTTCACGCCGCGCCCGTTAATTCGTTCCATTTGCCGGGTGATGCTGCCTGATTTGCATGAAGCGCCGGATTATGCAGTGCACGATCCGGCTTGCGGCACGGGCGGCTTCCTGATCGGTGCGGCGGAGTGGATGTTCCGCAAGTACGGCGCGCAGCTCGACCGCGATGTGCAAAAGCGCATGCGCCGCGGCACCTATTCTGGATGTGAGTTGGTGCTGGAAACGCGCCGGTTGGGCTTGATGAATCTCTTCCTGCATGAGATCGAGGGTAATTTGCACTATGGCGATTCGATCGCCGAACCGCCGCACGGGCAGCAATATCATATTATCCTCACCAATCCGCCCTTTGGCGTGAAAGGTGCGGGTGAAGTGCCCAATCGTGATGATTTCACCGTGTCAACATCGAATAAACAGCTCAATTTCATCCAGCACGTTATCCAGGTGCTTAAGCCCGGTGGACGTGCAGCCATGGTTTTGCCTGACAATGTGCTCTTTGAAGATAACGCCGGCCGCGAGGTGCGCCAGCTGCTGATGAAAGACTGCCAGTTGCATACTATCCTACGCCTGCCGGTGGGAACCTTTACCCCATACTCCACTGGCGTGAAAGCCAATGTGCTCTTCTTCCGCAAAGGCGTGCCGACCAGCGAGGTATGGGTGTACGACCACCGTACCAATATTCCCAAGATCACCAAGGGACAGCCGATCACCGAAACCCAGTTTGAGGATTTCGTATCTGTCTATGGCCCGCTGCCTACCCCCCGATCCAACGACCGCACAGAAAGCGAACGTTTCCGCCGCTTCACCCGCGAGGAGATCGCCGCGCGCAACGATAACCTGGATATCACCTGGTTGAAGGATGAGAGTAACGGAACCAATGGAGCCGGGGTGGAGCCTGATGAAATCCTGAGTGAGATCTTTACCCAGTTGCAGACAGCGATGGATGCGCTGAATGAGCTATCTGAAGCTTTATCAAATAGATCAGCTAAAACCCAGGGAAGCGATGAGGAAGCGGAATGATGACCCTGGGTATCAACGAAAGCGAAAACATCAAGGCTCCTCTACCCGATGGTTGGAAAACAATCCCTCTGAGTAATTTCCCCATTGAATATGGAGATGGCTTAACCAAACGAAATCGTGGCGGTGGTTCTATTCCGGTTTATGGTTCTAATGGCATTGTCGGCTGGCATACAACAGCGTTAACAAACGGTCCAACAATCATTATTGGTCGCAAAGGATCAGTTGGAGCCGTTCATCTCTCTACCGTGCCTTGTTGGCCTATTGATACAACATATTACATTGATGAATTCCCGAACGACTTTGATCACAAATTTCTTTATTATTTTTTACGCACACAAACAATCTCTGATTTGGATACATCAACAGCTATCCCAGGTATTAATCGCAATGACTTGGGAAAAATCACAGTACCCCAACCACCTCTTGACGAACAACGCCGCATTGTGGCCAAACTCGAAGCCGTCCTCGCCCAAACACGCACAGCCCGCGTAGCGCTGGAGCGCATCCCTGCACTGCTAAAAGTATTCCGCCAGTCAGTGCTGGCGGCTGCCTTCCGCGGCGAACTGACCGAACGCGATCCCAACGACGAACCAGCCAGCGTGTTGCTGGAGCGCATCCGCGCCGAACGCCGGCGCAGGTGGGAAGAGGATCTGCGAGCGAAGGGAAAAGACCCGGCCAGGGCTGTGTATGCGGAGCCGCTAGCGCCAGATATATCCAAACTGCCAGAGTTGCCTGAGGGATGGGTGTGGACGACGCTTCAAATGATCGCTGATGTCCGATCCGGAGTCACGAAAGGTCGTGACTTGAGCAAATTCAAGACGATTGAAGTCCCATATTTACGCGTTGCCAATGTGCAGGCTGGTTACTTAGACTTACAAGAAGTAAAGCGGATCTCGATCAAAGAGGATGAATTAGACGGTTATCGGCTTCAAGTAAACGATGTGCTGTATACCGAGGGCGGAGATCGTGACAAACTCGGACGTGGAACCGTGTGGAAGGGTGAGGTCGATCCATGTATTCACCAAAATCACATCTTCTGCGCCAGACTTTATTTGCCTGAAGTCAACCCGGAATGGGTCAGCATGACCGGGCAGCTTGAATACGCAAGAAATTATGTTGACTCGGTCGCTAGCCAGTCGGTAAACCTGGCTTCGATCAATTCAACGAATTTAAAGGCCATGCCGGTGCCGCTACCGCCAAAAGAAGAGCAGTTGCGTATTATGGAAAAGGTCACTGCACTTATGCAAAGGGTCCAGGTTGCTGAGCAAGCATTTGTTACCGCCTCAAATCAAACCAGTAATTTGGAACAACAGATTCTGATAAAGGCATTTCGGGG
>CAYWMV010000334.1:0-2750 GCA_964459055.1 uncultured Ignavibacteriaceae bacterium
AGGATTGTGGGGAAGATGGCGGTAGATTTTGGATGCAGAAACCGTTGAAACGGTTCATTTTTTATGGATTCCCGCTTTCGCGGGAATGACAAACGGGGAGTTTTCACACAGCCTCCGGAGTTTGGGAAGGAGTATTTCCGAGTTTTTACACAGTCTGCGGAGTGTAGTAAGCAGAGGGAATCATAGGTGCCGGTGTGATTTTGATGTATTTCTTTTGAGGAAATAAATGATTAAATTTTGATAAGCTTATTGTTTAATAAAATATGTGCGGAAAATAATTGGCTTACTATAAAAATATTCACAGGGCAAAAAAAGAATACATACCGAAAATATTTTTAATTTTTTCATTTTTCATTTCATTTCTTCAGCCGTCATTATCATACAGCGGGGATAATCAGCCATTAATAGAAAATGTATTTATAATAAACATAGACGGATTAAGGAACACCGAAGGATTCGAATCAGGCAGTAAATATCTTCCGTACATCTGGGACAGTCTCAAGCCGGCGGGCACGATATACACAAATTTTTACAATTCGGGTATTACGATAACGAACTCTGCACATTCAACAATCATATCCGGAGTAAGGCAGATAATGCCCAACAATGCAGGGTTTTTCACACTCATAAGACCGGTTGACCCGGGATTAGGAGAATATTACAGAAAGCATTTAAACATACCGAGGAGCAAAGTATTTTACATAACAGGGAAGAACACAGTATGGGTATATCCGGTAAGTATGAATCCGGGATACGGACCTCAATATTCACCGACAATTGTTCTTGCCCATCAGTTCGATGCAATCACATACAACCTTACAAATTATGTAATAGACAATTATCATCCGAGTCTTACATACATTGTTTTTGCGGAAGTAGATGCTGCGGGACACGTAGGAGACTCGACATATTATTACGGAGCGATAAGGCAAGCAGATTCATTAACATACAAACTTTACAAAAAAATACAGAACGACCCTTATTACGCGGGAAAGACTGCATTCATAGTGATATCCGACCACGGGAGGCACGATGACAGTCACGGCGGATGGCAGGACCACGGCGACCACTGTCACGGATGCAGGCACGTTCCTTTTCTTGCGATAGGACCAAATATAAAGACCAACACAATTATTTCCGATTTCAGAGACCAGGTTGACGTAGCACCGACGGTTGCTTACATGCTGGGATTTCCGGTTCCATATGCACAAGGCAGTGTTTTGACAGAAATGTTCACTTCATCATATATAAAGTCGCACGAAAAAATAAGTAAAACCGAAACGGATAATTTTCCAACGGAAACTAATCTCAGTAATTCCGCAGGTTTTTCCCGTTCGCCTGCCATCACTTCATCAGGAAGTAATATACACGCATTATATTCAGACAATACATCAGGCAAATTCGAAGTATATTACACAAGAAGCACGGATTACGGCATATCGTGGAATTCCCCTACCGTACTATTTTCAAGCACATCAGGTCAGGAACTCGAGCCGGTAATCGGGAATACGGGAAATAATTTATTTGCCGCCGTTTCCGGTTATAAATATTATGTACAGGATTCGACGTATATCTGGATTCTGCATTCAAAAAGAAGCACTAACGGCGGAAGTTCCTGGAGCAATGACACATTCATTGACACTTTAACAACTATCAGCTGCAAGCCATCTCTTTCAATGAGCGCAGGCAGGATAGCAATAGGAGCATTAAGATTTTACACAATTGACGAACACATCAGTTACAACGGCGGCTGTACATTTACAAAAAGCAATATTGACAATGAAATATATTCAATAAATCCGTCAGTCACGTTGTCAGATACAACGAGATACTATGCATGGCAGTCAATAAAAGAGAGTTATTCACCTTACTGGAACATATATTTCAAAAATCATTTGCCAACATCCCTGCCTGTCCGTTTAACGAACAATGACATTTACAGGTATTCATATTTTCCAAATGCAGCAGGGAGTCCGGGATACATACATATTTTATACGGAGTAATGACGAATTCTTCAACGGGAAACAACTGGAGCACTTATTACAGAAGGTATAATATTTCTACGGATTCATTTTCCTCACCTGTAAACATTACCGGAAGCAGAAACGCATATCAGCCGACAGTAAAAGTTTCGGACAACGGAAAAATTATTGTAATCCGGAGTGATTACACATCAAACAATTACAGCATTTGGGGGATGCATTCAAGCAACAACGGAACGAGCTGGTCGTCATCTTACCAGATTACGTCACCGCAGTCACAAATCGGGGCAAAAGATTTTTCAATATCGAACGACACAATTTATTTAGCGTGGCAGGATTACAGAGCAGGCAATTGGGAAATTTATTTCAGGAAGTTCAACATAAGCGAACTCACGGCAATCAAACCGGAAACGGAAAATCCAGAGCGTTTTGAGTTACAGCAAAATTATCCTAATCCGTTTAATTCAGAGACAACCATTAAATTCAGTATAACCGAAAATTCATCGGTAAGAATAAAAATATACGACATAACCGGAAAGGAAATATCAGCACTGATTAACCAATATCTCGGCAAGGGAATTTACTCGATAAAATGGGATGCTTCGGATTTACCGTCCGGGATATATTTTTACACATTAGAGACGGATAAGAATAAAACGACAAAGAAAATGATATTGAGCAGGTAAGGTGAGTGACTGTTTAGAATCAGTTATAAGAGTTAACTCAGGTTTACGAATGCGGGGGACCGGCATTACGTTTTAGATTCA
>CAYWMV010000335.1:0-2749 GCA_964459055.1 uncultured Ignavibacteriaceae bacterium
CCCAATCACCCAATCCTCCAATCCCCCAATCCTCCAATCATCCAATCACCCAATCCCCCAATCCCCCAATCCTCCAATCACCCAATCCTCCAATCCCCCAATCACCCAATCATCCAATCACTAATAACTAACCACTAATCACTAATCACTAATAACTAATAACTAACCACTATTTTAGCCACTTATCCAGCCATCTGAAAAATACTCTCTGCCAAAGAATTCCGTTCTGCGCAGAAAGCACCCAGTGATTCTCTTCCGGAAAAAAGAGAAATTCAGCCGGAACACCTCTTAAAACTGCCGCATTGAATGCCTGCATTCCCTGTGTGTATGCAATTCTGAAATCTTTTCCGCCGTGAACAACGAGTATAGGGGTGTTCCATTTATCAATAAACTTATGTGGAGAATTTTCATAACTTCGCATTGCAGTTTCATTGTTTTTCTCCCAGAATGCACCTCCCAGGTCCCAGTTTACGAACCACATTTCTTCGGTTTCCAGATACTGCGATTCCAGGTTAAACATGCCGTCGTGTGCAATGAAAGCACTGAATCTGTTGTCGTGATTTCCCGCAAGCCAGAAAACCGAAAATCCGCCGTAACTCGCTCCGACTGCCCCGAGTTTCAATTTATTCACATACGGTTCATTAGCGACATCATCAATTGCGCTTAAATAGTCTTTCATATTTTGTCCTCCGTAATCACCGCTGATTTGCTCATTCCATTCCTGTCCGAACGAGGGAACACCTCTTCTGTTTGGCGCTACCACAATATAATCATTTGCCGCCATCATCTGCATATTCCATCTGTAACTCCAGAACTGGCTCACCGTGCTCTGCGGTCCGCCCTGACAATATAATAACGCAGGATATTTCTTATTCGGGTCGAAATCCGGTGGATAAATTACCCATACAAGCATTTCTTTATCATCGGTTGTCTTCACCCATCTTTTCTTTACTTCCGCAATTTTCAAACCGTCAAGTATATTTTTATTTACAAAGGATAATTGTCCGTCTGTTCCTGTTGACTTATTAATCGTGAATATTTCGAGCGGCATGGACATTGACGTCTTGTATCCTACAAGAAAACTTCCTGCATCCGTTACTCCGTGATAATCGTGAATTCCTTCTGTTATTCTCTTTATGGATTTATCGCTGAGTGTATAAGAAAATATTTCATCATTGCCTTTTATTCCGCTTGTGAAATAAATTTTTGTTCCGTCATCAGACCACGTCTTGCTGTCCACGTTCTGGTCTAAACCTTCTGTCGCATAAATTTTCTCGCCTGTTTCAGGATTCATAATAAACAATCTTATTAAATCCGATTCATATCCGTCTCTTTCCATAGAAGTCCAGGCAATCATTTTCCCGTCGGGTGAATACGAAGGTGCTTTGTCGAATCCTTTCATACCGTCAGTAATATTCCTTGTTTGCTTTGTACTCAGATTGTAAATATAAATATCTGAATTTGTTGAAAGTGAATATTCCTTGCCGGTCATTTTCTTGCAGGTGTATGCAATCTCGGTTCCGTCGGGACTCCAGTCAATTTCCTCGATTCCTCCGAACGGATTCAACGGACTGTCATATCTTTCACCTTCAATAATATCTGTTAATATGCCGACTGTTCCGTCATTGTAATCCGCATAAAATATATGGCTGTAACTGTAATCGTGCCAGTTGTCCCAGTGCCTGTACATTAAATCCGTTTCAAGTCTTGCATTTGAAAGCGGCAGGTCGGGAAATAAATCGTGTATGTCTTTATCGAGTTTTACATCTTTTGTGAATAAAATCTTTTCTCCGTTCGGAGCATATTTGAATTCATTAATTCCGCCATCAATATCAGTAACCTGCTTTAGTGCCGTTCCGTCCGGATTCATTTCCCAGAGTTGCACCGAGCCGCTTTTTGTTGACAAAAATCCGATTCGCTTACCGTCCGGTCGCCATTTTGCGGAAAACTTTCCGTCGGTTGAATTTGTTATTTTTATTGGTGTTCCGCCCGTTACGGGTACTATGTAAAAATCATTCTGACTTTTATTCTTTTCTATGTCATAATAACGTACTGCATATAAGACAGTGCTGTTATCGGGTGATACCTCAACGTTTGATATCCTTCCGAATGACCAGAGTATTTCAGGCGTCATTCTTACCTTTTCCTGTGCGTAATTATTCTGAATTGCAATAAATATTATTGCCGCAAATGTAAATAAAAAAATTTTTTTCATATATTTTAATTAAGTTTATAGTTCGATTGTATCAACAAAATAATATTTCAGTGAAATTTATTCAATTGATATTGATATGGCAGTGCAGCAGGACAGTCATCGGGATATTTGCATTAGGACAGTCATCGGGATATTTGCATTAGGATATATGCAGTAGGACAGTCTTCCGGACTGTTCTACCCTTAAAAAAAATTCAAAAAACTTTACAAACTTTACGAACTTTATAAACTTTACAAACTATATGAACTTTATGAACTTTACAAACTTTACAAACTTTACAAACTTTACGAACTTAACGAACTTTACAAACTTTACAAACTTTACAAACTTTATGAACTTTATGAACTTTACAAACTTTACGAACTTTACGAACTTTATAAACTTTACAAACTTTACAAACTTTACGAACTTTATGAACTTTATAAACATTACGAACTTTACAAACTTTATAAACTTTATGAACTTTACGAACTTTACAAACTTTACAAACTTTATAAACTTTACGAACTTTACGAACTTTATAAACTTTACGAA
>CAYWMV010000336.1:0-2737 GCA_964459055.1 uncultured Ignavibacteriaceae bacterium
ATAAAGTTCATAAAGTTATAAAGTTCATAAAGTTATAAAGTTCATAAAGTTTTTATATTCATAATTCATAATTCATAATTATTTTCAATGGTTGATAACAAAATAATATTTTCAATGGTAGGTGTTGGGAAAACCTACCCTCCGAAACGGCAGGTTCTGAAAAATATTTATCTCTCATTTTTCTACGGAGCAAAAATCGGAATTATCGGACTGAACGGCTCGGGAAAATCTACTCTCCTGAAAATCATTGCCGGTGTGGAAGAAAACTTCGACGGTGAAGTGCATTTCACAAAGGAATATTCTGTCGGATTTATGCCGCAGGAACCCGAACTGGATGACGAAAAAACCGTGAAGGAAATAGTTATGGAAGGAGTCGGAGATATCGTTGATATTTTAAAGGAATATGAAGAGGTGAATGCAAGATTTGCAGAACCTATGGATGATGACGAGATGACAAAATTAATTGAAAGGCAGGGCGAACTCACCGAACTGATTGAGCATAAAAACGGATGGGAACTTGATGCTAAACTCGAACGTGCTATGGACGCTCTGAGATGTCCCGATGAAAATATGCTGATAAAGAATTTAAGCGGAGGCGAAAAAAGACGTGTTGCACTCTGCCGGCTGCTTCTTTCGGAGCCCGATATTTTACTGCTCGATGAGCCGACAAACCATCTTGATGCGGAATCAGTTGAATGGCTTGAACTTCATCTTCAGCAATATAAAGGAACAGTAATTGCCGTCACGCACGACAGATATTTCCTGGATAACGTTGCGGGCTGGATACTTGAACTCGACCGCGGTGAAGGCATACCTTGGGAGGGAAACTATTCTTCCTGGCTTGACCAGAAAACAAAACGACTTGAGATGGAGGAAAAAACTGCAGGCAAAAGAATGAAGACTCTCGAGCGTGAACTTGAATGGGTGCGAATGTCTCCGAGAGCAAGGCACGCCAAATCTAAGGCAAGATTGCAGGCTTATGACAGGATGCTAAACGAAGATACAAAACAAAAAGAAGAAAAACTCGAAATTTTCATTCCGAACGGTCCGAGGCTTGGGAACAGTGTTATTGAAGCGGTTAACGTTTCGAAAGCATTCGGCGAAAATATATTATTTGAAAATCTGAATTTCAATCTTTCCCCGGCAGGAATTGTAGGTGTTATCGGTCCTAACGGCGCCGGAAAAACTACCCTCTTCAGGATGATTCTCGGAAGTGAAAAATCCGCTTCCGGCGAATTTAAAATAGGTGAAACAGTTACAATCGGATACGTTGACCAGAGCCATATGGAAATTGATCCCGAAGATACTGTATGGAAAGCAATTTCAGAAGGGCAGGAATTTATAGAACTCGGCGGAAAGCAGTTTAATTCAAGGGCTTATGTCGGCAGGTTTAACTTCACGGGCACCGACCAGGAAAAACTGGTTAGAATGCTTTCGGGCGGAGAAAGGAACCGACTTCACCTTGCACTGACTCTGAAATCACAGGCTAACGTTCTGCTTCTTGATGAGCCGACCAACGATATTGATGTTAATACACTAAGAGCACTTGAAGAAGGTCTGGAAAATTTCGCGGGATGTGCCGTGATTATTTCGCACGACAGATGGTTCCTTGACAGAATTGCAACTCATATTCTCGCATTCGAGGGAAACTCACAGGTCTATTTCTTTGAAGGCGGCTACTCCGAGTACGAAGAAAATAAAAAGAAACGACTCGGCGATACCGGTCCGAAAAGAATTAAATACAAAAAGTTAATGAAGTAAAAGAGTTTGAAAAAAACATGTAACAGGTAGAGACAAGGCATGCCTTGTCTCATATTTTCAATAACGAGCTTTTAACTTTGAGTTGTAGTAATACTGAAATTTAACTATATTTTTAAAAAAAAGTATATGGTTGCGATAATAAAAAAAGGATTAAGTCCAAAAAAAATCCGGGAAGTTTTCCGAAAAATAAAGAAAGATAAAAAAGTATTTAAAGCATCAAAATATTGTGGTGTTATAAAAGTTAAAGAAGATGCATTGATAATCCAAAAAAAAATGAGAAATGAATGGGATTAACAACGATTCTTTACACTTATTAAAAATTAATACAAAGTCAAATTTATTTTTTAATTCATTTCAGCAATGATTATATTTTATTTAAAATCAAAAAAATGAAAAAGAAACCATGGGTCGCAGGTTTATTAAGTTTCTTTTTTCCGGGAGTTGGACATATCTATGCCGGTAAAATTAAACGGGGATTCATATTATTTTCCACTTGGTTTTTTTCTGTATTTATTATTTCATTTATTTCAGTATATTTATCTGGTGGACTGACTTTATTTATTTTTTTCTTGTTATCAAATTTAGTTGTAATATTGGTACTGGTAGATGCGGTAAAATGCACCAGAAAAGAAAACTTAAATCAGTCTTCTGTTAGTAAAAGCAAAACATCTGCTTATTTGGTTTATGGAATTACCTACTTTGTTTTGGTATTTTTCATATTAACTCCATTATTGAAATCCGTTTCATTTGAGGCTTACAAAATCCCGACCGCCTCAATGGAAAATAATTTACTTGTTGGCGATTATATTTTAGTGTCAAAAAATATTTACGGAATTCACATTCCTTTCTCTGATGACTATTTATTCCATTTTAGTCAACCGGAAAGAAATGAATTGGTAACTTATAAATATTATGATTTAATTGAATCCGGGAGATATGAAAAGAATTATTATATTAAAAGATGCATAGGTTTGCC
>CAYWMV010000337.1:0-2732 GCA_964459055.1 uncultured Ignavibacteriaceae bacterium
TTGCATATCCGGTGTTCGAATCAGAAAAACAAATATCCAGAAATCGAATACTTGTCGGATGCTGATACTGAACGACCCATTGTGAATAGACGCGGTTGCTAATAATAATCAGAAGAATAAAAAACAGTTTCTTCATTTTATTAAAACCATTTTATTTGTTAAAACAGTTCTAACAGTTGAAGCATATTCATCAAATATGGTTAATTTGTAGAAATATATTCCGCTTGCAAGTTCAGTACCATTAAAATCAATCTGATGATTTCCCTTGCTCTTAAATCCATCATATAGTTCTTTAATTAGTCTGCCGCTTATGTCATATATTTTTAAAGAAATATATGAATTACTATTTAAATGAAAACTAATTTTTGTTGCTGCATTGAAAGGATTAGGATAATTCTGATATAATATCGGTTCGTCGGATTTGGTGAATATTGATTCTTTTGTTGAAACCTGCATAGGATTGTTATTGAATTCTCCTAATGATGATGATAATAATTTTCCGTCATCTCCCGCGGCAAATCCAATATTATCGTTGTAAAAGTATATTGTTTTTAAGTTCTTCCACGTAAATGTTTTTTGCTTTTTCCAGTTCAAACCTTTATTTGCAGTATTCAAAATTAATCCCGAATCACCGGTGATATAGCCTGTATTTTGATTAATAAAATGAATATCCGATAAATTTATATTATCTGATAAAACCTGCAAATTCCAGTTTTTGCCTTTATCTGTTGTTTTGCAAAAAAATCCTTTGTCTCCTATTGCATATCCGTTTAATGAATCGGCGAATGTAATTTTTTTAAAACTGCAATTATTGTTTTGATATATTTTAATCCAATTGATGCCTCCGTTAGCAGTTTGTAATATTTTACCGTTATCTGTTACAGCATAACCGGTACTCCTGTCAACGAAATATAGCGAATTAATATTATATGAAGTATCTGTAATTATGTTATTCCAGGTAATCCCTGAATTAGTTGTTTTCAATATTAATCCTTTAGAACAGGATATACTGATAAAATTGTCAGATACATATATATCATTCAGATAATTGTTTACTTTTAAATCTTTTTTTATCCAGTTATTTCCGCCGTTACTTGTTACGAGCAATAAACCGTTATCACCTGCAGCAAAACCGGTATTTGAATTAATGAACTTTATAGTATTAATATTTTCTTCAGTGCCGGTTTCAATAATATTCCACGTTCTACCAAAATTTTGAGTGTAAGATATTAATCCGTTGTCACCAACTGCGAAGATTTTATTATTTTTATTATCCGTTAACATTCTGACACTCTCGCCGTTAAGAATTATCAAATCATCATCACAATCTAACCACTGACTGCTGTATCTAATAGTTAAATAATCATAATTTGAATACATACCTAAACTAAATCCTGAGACATACACTACATCTTCGTCCTGAACAACAATATCCACAGCTTCATCGTGACTATTTCCTGTTCCGTTATATCTTTTGACCCATTCCTGATTTCCATTTGCACTGTATTTTATTGTAGCATAATCTCTATATATTTTACTATAATTAGGATCTGGTTGGTTATCACTTCTTCCTGTCACATAAACATTATAATTATCGTCAACTCCAAGTGCTAATGCAACATCTTCGACCAGATTGAAGTCATATTTTTGTTCCCAGTATTTATAAGAATTTGTGTTGTATTTTATTGTAATATAATCAGTATATTCATTGGTTTGATTCGAGGCACCCGTTACAAAAATATAATCACCCACTACTTTCAATTCATATCCTCTTGATTCTCTGTTTTGACTGTACCCTCCGAATTCTTTCTTTGTCCAAATTTTATTTAGATTATTGTCATATTTTATTGTCATCATTGTTGGAACGGCACCATCATCTTGTGGGTCATAGAATTCTGTACTTGAACCGGTAACGTAAATATTATTTTGATTATCAATATCTAATGATACTGCTCTGTCAAACCCATTTCCATCCCCTGCATAATATTTTTCCGCAATAAGCGTTCCATTTGAGTTGTATTTCAAAACCAAAATATCTTCATTTGAATTATTATTTGATTCACTTCCTCCGCATACAAATACGTTCCCGATATTATCAGTTTTGATATCGATTAGAAAATCATCACAATAGTTATTTCCATAATAACTTTGCCAGATAATATTGCCATCTAAAGGATTCATTTTTATCGTTAAAAAATCATACTGTAAATTTCGAATAGCCTGAACTCCCAGATATAAATAACCATCATTTCCCATAATAATTTTTTCTAAATCATCGTCATCGCTATTTCGTCGTCTTATTATCCATTGACATTGACCGTTTGAGAGATATTTAATTACCCTTAAATCACATTTATAGATTATACCCATCCAATTCATACCCGTCACATATATATTGCCATTGTTATCCTGAGTCATATAATATGCCTTTTCCAGTTCGTAAACAGCGTTGTAATAAGATTGCCACTGTACATCTCCGCAATAATCATAACATAATGTTCCCCAATCCATATCATTACCGCTGTAATAATTATAAGTAAAACCTGTAACAAGAATTCTGTTAGAATTATCCAGCAATATTGAATACGGTTTATCAATAAAATTAGCTGAACCATTATATCTTTGTGACCAGTTTTGAAAAATCTGAGCGTTTAATTTGTCAGGGGGGGGGGGATAATAAAATTGCGAACAGAAAAAATAAAATTAAGTTTTTCATTTGAGTTCCTCCTTTT
>CAYWMV010000338.1:0-2730 GCA_964459055.1 uncultured Ignavibacteriaceae bacterium
GTGAATTTCAACTGGTATGCCGGAACTTCCGCCTGAAATGAATTAATGCTTGTAAATACAAACAGGCTCATAACGTTTGCAATCACAAGCAGTATAATGATAATGATAATTATAGCGAGAAACCCGGGGATTCTCTTAATCCTCATCCATTTGTAAAACGGCTCGAAGAGGAATGCGATAATTACCGCAACGAAAAACGGCAGGAGAATTGACTGGAGTTCCTTCAGTATGAATATGAAAATCACTATCAGAATTACACCTGCCGCGATTTTGACGATTCTGTCACTTCGTTTTTCTTCCATCGTTTTAATATTTATTTCTTTTTAAATATTTTATCGGGTCTTTCCTTCCCGCAAGTCTGAACCCTCTGAGTCTCAAAGCGCAACTGTCGCATTCTCCGCAGGCAAAAGTGCTGTTTTTATAACAGGACCATGTCAGATGCAGCGGAGCATTCATTTCAAACGACTTCAATACTATGTCTTTCTTGCTAAAATGAATAATAGGAGTTTCAATTTTTAATTTCGAGGTGTTTTTTATTCCATTTTTTATGACTTTGTTAAATGCCCTGAAAAAACTTTCCCTGCAGTCGGGATAACCGCTTGAATCCTCTTCGACGGCACCGATGAATATGCGTTCCGCACTGATTACTTCTGCCCAACTGACTGCTATTGCCAGCATATTGGCATTTCTGAAAGGAACGTAAGAAGAAGGAACCGATTTTGAATGCAAATCCGCTTTTGAAACTTCAATATTTAAATCGGTGAGCGATGAGCCGCCTATTTTCTTCAGATGATTTATGTCCGCCGTCATTCTGTATTTTACTCCGTAAAAATCCGCGATATCATTGAATGCCTTCAGTTCCCGCTTTTCCGTTCGCTGTCCGTAATTTATGTGAAGAAATGCGGGCTCGTATTTTTTAAAAGCGTAAGCGGCAGTCAGACAACTGTCCATACCGCCGCTTACTAAAACCACTGCTGATTTCTTACTGTTCAATTACCACAAATATTTGTATTCTTTTGCTTTCTGTTCAAGTTCATCCCTGAATTTCGGATGAGCGATGTTTATAAGTAATTTCACTCTTTCCCTTATTGATTTTCCGAATAAATCCGCAACTCCGTATTCGGTTACAACATAGTGTATGTCTGCTTTTGATGTTGTTACGCCCGCTCCGGGAGTTAATGTATCCACTATTTTGGAAATCGTGTGATTCTTTGCAGTTGAAGGGAATGCAAGTATTGCTCTTCCGTTTTTGCTTCTGGATGCACCTCTGACGAAGTCAACCTGTCCGCCGAATCCGGAGAATATTTTATGCCCGATTGAATCCGAACAAGCCTGCCCCGTAAAGTCAACCTGAAGAGCGGAATTTATTGATACCATATTGTCGTTTCTTGCTATTATAAACGGGTCGTTTACAAATTTCGTCGGCCGGAATTCCACTATAGGATTGTTGTTGACAAATTCAAATGTCTTGTTTGTTGCGATTACGAAACTTGCTACAATTTTTCCCGGAAGAAGAGTTTTCTTATCGCCGTTTACAATTCCTTTCTCTACTAAATCTATCAGTCCGTCGGAGAACATTTCCGTGTGTATTCCAAGGTCGTTTTTCTCCGTAACATAATTCAATACGGCATCCGGAATTGCTCCGATTCCCATTTGCAAAGTATCGCCGTCTTTAATCATTCCTGCAATTAATTCGCCGATTCGCCTGTAAATTTTCTTATCTTCATCAGTAACGTTCGGGTCAACCATAGGAACTTCCATCAGCGGCTCGTCAACGTCAATTATGTAGTCAATTCTGTCTATGTGAATAAAATTGTCTCCGAGAACTCTCGGCATCTGCGGATTTAATTGCGCAACTACAACTTTTGCATTCTCCGCGGCAGTTTTTGAAACTTCATTGCTTACTCCGTATGAACAGTATCCGTGTGCATCGGGACAGGAAAGGTGAAGAAATGCTACATCTATCGGGAGTATTCCCCTTTCGATTATTGTGGATATCTCCGACAGGAAAATCGGAGTGAAATCCGCTTTCCCTTCATTAACGGCTTTTCTTACCGAGCCGCTGGTGAAGAGAGCGTTGTGCCTGAAATGTCCCTCCATCTCCGGCTCTAAATATCTCGGCTTTTCAAAAATTGTAATGTGTGCAACTTCAACATCGTTAAGTTCTTTATACCTGTCACACATTGCATTCACGAGTACCTTCGGATAACAACTGTTTGCCTGTACCCATACCCTGTCACCCGATTTTACGACCTTTACCGCTTCTTCCGGTGAAATTACTTTTGATTTATACTTTGCTACGTACATTGGGTTAATTTAGTTTAAAATATGATTTAATGTTCTTTATTTTAAAGGAAATTTAATTAATAAAATACTATATTTATAATATATAAAAAATACAAAATCAATTAAAAATTAAGAATTATGAATTAAGAATAAAATGATATTCAACAATCACTTTGCTTGTCATCCCGTCCGCCGCGTCGAATTCAGCGTCTTCCTCGTTTCATTTTTTTCAATTTTATAATCTCATAATCTTACAATCTTATAATCTTTTTTCGTTTCCATCCGTGTATCGTTTGCGTTATTTTTGCAATAAATATTTGACACCACAATCAACCCCGGAGGGGTTGCATATTTATAAAAAATAAATCTACACCCTGTTCGACCCCGTTGGGGTCGTATGTTTTTTTAAATTCATATCTATAAATATTTGAATCCTCCGGATTC
>CAYWMV010000339.1:0-2729 GCA_964459055.1 uncultured Ignavibacteriaceae bacterium
CCGAGAATATCAGTTCCCCTACAGGAGAGACATAATAACCCGAAAGCCATCTGCAAAATTCAATATATTCATCCTGCAAAATCCTTTCTTTGTCAAGAAATGATTTAATATCTTTTATCTTATCCGACAGCGGGTTTTCAGTAATTTCCGCAATTATGCCTGTTACAATATTTTTTCTGAAAGGGACAAGCACTCTTTTCCCTGTTTCAACTTCACCGAATAAAAAAGGCGGGACTCTGTAAGTAAACAATTTATTTAATCCGATATTGAGAGCAATATTTACATAGCACTCCTGCAAAATTTACTTTTTGGTTTTGAATAACCCTGTAATGTAACCCGTAAATAAACTAATAACAACACCGAAGAAAGTAAACCAGGTAAGGTTCAGAGCGGGAATGATGCCAAACTGCGGCAGTAAAAAAAGCAGAATAAGAATTGTTATGGCAACGGAATAGGATATAACCGCGTCTTTCAGACCGGCTTTTCTGTTCAGTAATCCGGTAAGAAATACTCCAAGCAGTCCTCCGTAAATCAGCGACTGAATTTTCAGTGCAAAATCTACAGCCGGATTTTTTTCATCCTGAAACAACAAACCCGTCCCGATTATAACTATTCCCCAGAACAAAGTTGCAATTCTTGAAAATAAGACTTCTTTTCCCGGATATTTTGATATCCTGTTTTTAAACAAATCGAATACAGTAGTAGATGCCAGTGAATTAAAAGCCGCCGAAAGAGTTGACATAGAAGCCGACAACAATCCCGCGACCACAATACCGCTTAATCCAGAAGGATGATTTTCGACAATGAATTTAGGGAATATTTCATCGGATTTTGTAAGAATATATTCGCCGATTGACATAGTTTTGAAGTCGGCACCATTATACAGAACATACAGCGAAACGCCGATAAAAAGGAAGATTGCGAACTGAAAAAGCACGATAATGCCGCTCCAAACCACTGCTTTCTGAGAAGACCTTGTATCCTTGCAGGTGAGAAGCCTTTGAACGAGCAACTGGTCTGTACCGTGTGATGCCATTGATAAGAATGCTCCGCCGATTATACCGCCGATTAAATTGTAAGGTCCCGTAAAGAATTCTCTGAAGGTTTTAAATTCGAGGTCAATAATTTGAAATTTTCCTTTTTCCGCACCAACCGAGATTATATCCTGAAAACCGTTGGGAAGGAGCTGATAAATAATGTATATTGACGCTGCTGCCGAAAATGTATAAATAAACATTTGCAGCACATCCGTCCAGATAATTGCTTTCACGCCGCCTATATAAGCGTATATCAGCGTTATTACGCCCACCAGTAATATGCATTCAAAATAACTCCATCCCGTTATAAATTTAACGGGTATCGCCGTTGTAAACAATCTGACACCGTCCGCGAATATTCTCAGAATTATGAAAGTTACCGAAGCATACTTTCTCATCGGTTCTCCGAACCTGCTGCCAAGATAATGATACGCGGTTTCAAAATCACCCCTGTAATATTTCGGAATAAAAATGTATGCAATGATTATTCGTCCTATAATATATCCGAATGCAAGTTGCAGAAATCCGAAATTTGTTATATATGCAAGACCCGGTATGCTGATAAAAGTAAGCGTGCTGGTTTCGGTTGCGACAATCGAAAAACACACAGCCCACCACGGAATATTTTTTGAACCGAGGAAATAATCTTTCGTTGATTTCTGTTTACCGGAGGAAACTATTCCGAAAATTGCAATCCCAATCAGGTAAACAAAAACAATTGAATAATCTAATGCTGTAAAGTTCAAGTTTATAAAGTGAATTTTTCTTTCGTGAAAAATCTTTCTTTTTCAAATCCCGGTTTTATGCATTCGGCATACGGGTCGTGCTCAAGGAACAGTGTCCAGTTTTTTTCCGAAGCCTCAGTCAGATATTTTCTTTTTTCTTCAAGAGTAATCAGCGGAAAAAGGTCGTAACCCATAATATAAGGCAGAGGGAGATGTGACTCCATCGGTATTAAATCGGCGGTGTAAAGCAAAGTTTCTTTTTCATCCGATATTTTTACAAGGCTCATAAATCTCGTATGCCCGTTTACGGGGAGAAGTGTTATGTAATCGTCAAATTTATATTCGCCGTCAATCGTTTTTAATAATTTACTGTTTACAAGAGGTTCAAAATCGTTCGGAAAGAAACTTGCCTTATCGCGTTCCGACGGATTTCTCGCCCAGTTAAGTTGTTTCTCCTGAACATAATGAACTGCATTCGGAAATGCGGGCAGTAATTGTTTATCATTATCGTAATACGTTGAGCCTCCTGCGTGGTCAAAATGCAAATGAGTCAGAATAACATCGGTAATATCTTCTTTCTTTAAATTGTATTTGTCAAGTTCCGATTCGATTGTACTTTTCGAATAATCAATCGCATAAATCTCGTTAATTTTTTTTGCAAGTTTGTATCCCGAGCCTGTATCTATGAGAATTCTTCTTTTCCCGTTGTCGAGCAAAAGTAATCTCGTACACATTTCGATTCTGTTGTTTTCATCCGATGGATTAGTTCTTGACCACAATGTCTTCGGCACGACACCGAACATAGCACCGCCGTCCAGTTTTAAATAACCCGCCATTACGGAGCGGATATTGTAATCTCCTATTTTCATTGACATAATTTATTCCATTAGTTTTTAAATTCTGCGCAAACCGGCAAGAAAAAAGTGACAAGTAACAAGTGACAAGGCAAACATTACGAATTTGGCAC